>CALULT010000039.1 GCA_944321565.1 uncultured Paraprevotella sp.
GCGGGATGGCAGCGGGGGCGGGAAACCCCTCCGGCCCTGCGGGCCACCTCCCCTGCAAGGCGGAGGAGTTCCTACCACGCAGCAAAAGTTTCAGAGCCCGGAACACCGAGTTTCAGAGCCTGAAACACCCAGTTTCAAAGCCCGGAACACACAGTTCCAGAGCCCGGAACACCCAGTTTCAAACGCTTGGAACACCCAGTTTCAAGGCCTGAAACTCTACGGATGTTACATATCCCATAAAAACGCTCCCAATACAACAAAAATCTGCCTATCTTTGCATCCAAAATGCGGCTTCATGGACATTTGGGACAAAAAGAAACGTTCTGCCGTCATGGCAAAAATTAAGAGTAAGGACACACGGCCGGAATGGATCGTGCGTCGCTACTTGTTTTCGCGAGGTTACCGCTACCGCAAAAACGTTAAGGGACTGCCCGGTACACCGGATATCGTGATGCGTAAATACGGCATCGTCATTTTCATCCATGGATGTTTTTGGCACGGACATGAAGCGGACGGACATTTACCCCACTCCAACGTAGATTTTTGGCGGACGAAAATCGAACGCAACAAACAACGGGATGCCCGCAACAAAGAAGCATTGAAACGCATGGGTTGGCGCGTAATGACCATCTGGGAATGCCAGTTAAAACCCGCCGTGCGCCAACAGACGTTGCTCGAAATGGAATATTTCATCAACCACACTTACTTGGAATATTTCAAGCCCAAACGCACCCACTTGGCCTACCCAACTGAAGAAGAAACGCCTACCATGGCTGCAGAAGGCAAAGTGGCATATCACACGACACGGCCAACAGACGATGCGGAAAAGCAGGGGCAAACCTTTCCGGATACGCTTGACAATGCCTAATTTTGCAACATGATAAAATAAAGAGGAAGAAATGGACGTAGCAATCATTGGCGGAGGAGCGGCAGGCTTTTTCCTGGCCGTCAACCTGAAAGAACTCGCCCCGCAAGCGCGGGTAACCATCTTCGAAAAACAAACAAACGTGTTGAAGAAAGTACTTGTGTCGGGAGGCGGACGGTGCAACCTGACGAACTCGTTCGAAGGGGTGACCGACCTGAAACAAGTTTATCCACGCGGACACAGACTGCTGAAAGGCCTGTTCAAAGCCTTCGGCCCCCAAGATGCCTTCCAATGGTTCGAAACCCACGGTGTGCCACTCACCACGCAGGACGACCATTGCGTGTTCCCCGCCGCGCAAGATGCCCGTGCCGTGACAGATTGCCTGAAACGATGCGCCACGAATTTCGGAGTGGCCATAAAGACCTCCCATGCTGTGGAAAATCTCATCCCACAGGGAGAGAAATATGAAGTCCGGTTCTGTGACTCACACAATGCCGCGCAGCTGTTCGACTATGTGGCCGTCACCACCGGCGGCTCCCCACGTGGTGAAAGCCTGCATTATTTGGAACAGCTGAGCCACCGCATCGAAACGCCCGTCCCCTCGCTTTTCACCTTCAACGTCCCCGACCCTTCACTGCGCAAACTGATGGGGACTGTGGTAGAACCGGCCACAGCCAGCATTCCCGGCACAAAATTCAGGCAATCCGGTGCACTGCTCATCACCCATTGGGGACTGAGCGGGCCGGCCATCTTGAAGCTCTCGTCCCATGCCGCCCGACATCTCCATGAAAATAGTTACAAAAGCCCGGTTCTAATCAATTGGACGAATGAGACAAACACCGAAACCGTGGTAAACGCATTGCAAACCACCGCCACACAGCATTCCCAAAAATTCATTACCGGCATACACCCGTTCGGACTGCCATCACGCCTTTGGATTCATCTCATCGACAAATGTAGCATCCCACGTGAAAGGAAATGGGGCGAAATCGGCCAGAAAGGCATCCGCCGACTGGCCGACACGCTATGCAACGACCGCTATGAAGTGGACGGAAGGAGCACGTTCCGTGAAGAATTCGTCACGTGCGGCGGTATCAGCCTGGAATCTGTACACCGCCATTCATTGGAAAGCAAGTCCTGCCCCGGACTGTATTTTGCAGGAGAAGTGCTCGACATTGACGGCGTGACGGGAGGATTCAACTTCCAAGCGGCTTGGAGCACAGCACATGCCGTGGCACAAGACATTGCCAAAAAACAGTCCGATTTGGACAACGAAGATATACAACCAACATCAAAATGAAAACGTCGTACCGTTTGTTCACACGCCCATTAGACGCATGAGCAAACGGCACAACATGAAACACACAACTACTATCTCAGTATATCCCCAACACCGGACGCCCTTGCTGCAAGCGTCTCAGACGGAGCAAAGCCTCGTAATAATAATAGTCGGCATAGACGATGGATGCGTCAATCTCGCTGCCTGCCGGATGATGACCCGTGCTGTGCAGGAGAAACGACACGCAACGGTCGCCGCTCTGGTAATTCTTCCCCAAGGAGGCCAGCATCTGTTCTGCCGCCTCGCGATACTGCGTACCCTTTTCCGGCGAAACGTAGCCGGAAAGTTCCAACAGTGCGGAAGCCACCACGCAAGCCGCCGAAGCGTCCTTGGGCGCGGAGGGCGACGGGTCGTCGAAATCCCACAGGGGCACCCAGTCGTCCGAACGCTCGGGAAGGCGTTTCAAATAGATGTCCGTCACCTTCTGCGCGAAAGCGAGGAAACGGGGGTCGCGCGTCTCACGATAGACCATCGTATAACCGTAAATCGCCCACGACTGGCCGCGCGCCCACATCGAACGGTCGGAATAACCCTGATGGGTCACGCCCTTGATGAAACCGCCCGTAATCGTGTCATATACCGCCACGTGGTAACACGAACCGTCTTCGCGGAAATGGTGCTCCATCGTGGTCTCGGCATGGCGCACGGCAATGTCATACAAATCCTGGCTTCCGCCGTTGCGCGATGCCCAAAAAAGCATCTCCAGGTTCATCATGTTGTCCATGATGGTGTTGTGCGGCCAACCTTGCTTCTCCACCTCGCGCGGCCAACTCAGGATGGTACCCACACGGGGATTGAAGAGCCGAGCCAATTGCCCCGCCGTGCCCACGATAATGTCGCGATAGGCAGCCGAGGGGTCTATACGCATACCGTTGCCGAAGCTGCAATAAACCAGAAAGCCCAAGTCGTGGTCATAGGGGTCGCGGTCGGCCAAGTAACCAAGCGAAGCCGTGTAATTACGCGCCTGCCGACCGACATAAGCTTCCCCGCTGTACTCATAATCATACCACAAGATGCCCGGCCAAAAACCGCCGCACCACTCTTCGGGCGTGGCCGGACGACAATTCCACTCCGTGCGACCCTGCTGCAAATCTTCGGCAAGGATGTTGCGCGGCATTTGCGTGTAGTCCCAGCCGCCGTTCTCCTTAAGCCCGTCCAGCGCACGCGCCACTTGGCGGTGGCAGTAAGCCAAATCCCTTTCCACGTCCACGCGCTGCGCCTGTCCCGCCACGGGACAAACCAACGCGGCGCACAACAAGCCCCACAAACCTTTTCTAATCTTCTTCATGCCTCTTCTTGTTTCAAAAAAAATGAATCAACGCGCGGTTTTCACCCCAAACGCACAGAACGTCAGGTAAAACGCACAAATCAACAACACACAGACCCCAGCCGTGATGCCCGCCGTATCGGTAGCCGCACCGATTAACGGCGTCACTGCCCCGCCACCAGCCACCGCCGTAATCATCAATCCAGAAATCAGATTGGCCTTCTCCGGCAAATGCTGCACGGCCATGGAATAGATGATGGCGAAAATGCAAGAGCAGAAGAAGCCAATGCCACCCACGCACACCAGGTCCACCGTGGCATTCTCATAGAAAGCCAGCACGAGCACAGCGACAATCGCCAACAGGATATTGATGCGGTAATACTTCATCTCGGACATCTTCGTCATGATGAACACACCCAGGAACGCGCCCACCGTGCGACAGATGAAATACACCTGCGGGGCAATGCCGGCCTGTTCTGTATCCCACCCGAAACGCAGTATCATGACCTTTGAACTGATGAAATTGGTGGCCACGTCAATACCCACCACGAAAAAGATGCCGAAAAAGAGCAACAGGATGGTGCGGTCGGACAGCAGCCCCAACACCTTGCCCACCGTCACGCCCGTGTCTTCCTTCTTTTCATGGGGTATGGGGGTGAAGTAGAGCCACAGGGCCGACACCAGCGTAATGGCACCCAGCACGGGAAAAGCCAAATACCAATTGTCCTTGTCGCCGCCACCCAGCACGTCCACGGCAAAAAGCATGATGAACGGGCCGCAGAAAGAAGACACAGCCTTCACCACCTGACCCGCCGTCAGGCTGCTGGTGAGCAGTTTCTGGTCGGTCACCACATTGTTCAGCAACGGATTGAGCGACACTTGCAGAATGGCATTGCCGATGCCCAGCAAGGCGTAGCCGACAAGGCAAGCCCAAGGTGTCTGCAACAAAGGAATGGCCATGCCGACCAGTGTGACAACCATGCTGAGCATGACCGTGTTCTTCCGTCCCCAGCTGTTCATCTTGATGCCCACGGGGATGCTGAAGAACAAGAACCAAATAAATACCATCGAAGGCACGAAACCCGCCATCGTGTGGCTCCAGCCGAACGCTTCACGCGCATAATCGGAAGAGATGCCCACGATGTCGCAAAAGCCCATCACGAAAAACCCGAACAAAACGGGCAGGATGGCCCACACAGAAGTTTGCTTTTTCATACGTCTATCTTTTTGTTTTCTATTTCCTTTTTGTTCACGGAGTCACACGAAACCAATCCACGTCCATCCAGCCACGGTTGACCGCAGGCTCGGCGTGTGGTTCCACACACACGAAACCCACCTTCGCGCCAATCCACTTGCCTTGCCGCGCCTGGAAAGGCTCACCGCAGGCCGTGAACTTCTCCCCGTCGAGACTATAGGCGAAACGGCACTTTCCGCCCGCCTCCACCTGCACCCTGAGATAAATCTCACGGCTCACCGTGGGCGAATAGATGATGGTCTGCCGGGCGGAAGGGGCAAAACGCGACAACTCGCGCACGGTCTCCTTGCCGCCTTGCTCCGCATCCTTGCAAGTGCGCTGGCAGAGCAAGAACTTGTCTCCTTCGCGCCGCACGGTCAAGGCCGAGTAGTCCCACCCCATCACAATCAATCCACCTTCCTGCCCGTCCTCCTTGCTCACCATAGTCACCTTCGTCGTGGCCGTGAAAGCCTCGGCCGGGAACTTTTGGAGCAACAGGTTGGAAGCCTCCCAAAGATTCACATATCTTTCCGACACAGGCCAGGAATAAAGCCGCATATAGCCGTATGGGGTGGTGAAGCCGTACAAATCATGATAATTGGAATGCCATTCCCATTGCAACCCCAAATCCGCCGTGTTGAACTCGTCGCTTTCCGCCGGATTGACAATTTTGGAAAAAGGCACGGAAGGCTTTCGCCAGGTAAGCACAGGATTACCGCAACCGTCGCCATCCTTGTCCTCGCCAATGACCGGCCATCCGTCCACCCACTTCATCGGTTCGAGCCACACCACGCGGCCATAGCATCCCTTGTCCTGAAAGTGCACGAACCAGTCTTCGCCGGATGCTGTCCGCACCCAGCCGCCCTGGTGGGGGCCGTTCACCGGCGTGTCGCCCTGCTCCAGCACACGCCTGGCTTCATAGGGACCATACACGTTCTTGCTGCGGGCCGCCATCTGCCACCCCATCTCCACGCCTCCTGCGGGGAACATCAAATAATAATATCCGTCTTTTTTATAAAACTTCGGGCCTTCCGCCGTATGGTTCACGTCATCGTTCCCGTCATACACTATCCGCGCCGGACTGATGACTTTCGTGCCTTCGGCATTCATCTCCGCCACGCAAATCACGGAATTGACCTGCGCCCGGCTGGCCGCCCAAGCAAACGCCAAATAACAACGACCGTCCTCGTCCCACAGCGGACAAGGGTCGATGATGCCCTTGGCCGGCTTGACCAATACCGGCTCCGACCACTTTCCGCGCGGGTCGGACGCCTTGACCATATACACTCCGAAATCAGGATCACCCCAATAAATGTAATATTCCCCTTTATGATAACGTATGCTAGGCGCCCACACGCCCTTGCCATGCCGCACCACGTCGTAAAAGTCCCCAGGCACAACACGATCCAAGGCATAATTCACGATTTCCCAATTCACCAAGTCCGTGGAATGCAGGATGGGCAAGCCGGGCGCACAGGCAAAGCTGGATGCCGTCATGTAGAAGTCGTTCCCCACCGCACAAATGTCAGGGTCGGAATAATCCGCATGAATCACCGGATTCTTATACGTACCGTCACCCAAATCGGGAGACCAGACCTTGGACACGTAGTCCTGCGCCCCGGCACAAAGCGTGGCATACAGGGCATAGCCCAAGAGTAAACAGCGCCCCGCGCCTTTCGAAATGTTCGCTCTCTTCATATATACATATTCTGTTGTAATCTGCAAAGGATAATACTCCTTATTTATATATACGAACAAAAGCCACCCATCCCTTGTTTAAAAACACAAAAAAACCTTGCAAAAAGCTAACGCCCCTTGCAAGGTCATACAAATCTGCGGAACCGAACTCCGCTAAATCTCAATCAGGCTGAAAGAATAAGCCGGAAGCTCGTATTCGAAATCAGGCTTCACCTTGATGGTGCTCTCCTTCGGACGGGCGTTGCGGTCGTCCCAATTGCCGGTCAGCACCTGCAGGCGGGCATCCACTTCCCCGCCCTCGCTGAAACGGTCTTTCAGGCTCGTCATGTCCAGCTTGCCTTTCACGGGATGGTTCAGCAAGTTGACCAACTTGATATACACTTTCCCCGTCTTGGAGTCGCACACCGTGCTGGCCGCCAAACGTTCGCGCACCCCCTTCCGGCGTTCGTTCACCGTGAGCTGGGTTTCGATGTATTCGTCACCGGAACTGTTGCCACAGAGTTTCTGCACGTAGTACCCCACAGTGGGCTTCACTTCCTTGTTATTGAAGTAAATCATGTCCGGATTCCATTGTGTGTGCCCTTCCTTGGCCAAGAGTGGCGCGTATGAACACATTTCCACGATATCGCCGTTGCGCTCCATGCCACAAATGTGCATCGCTTCACAAAGAGCTGTCTCGATATCGTTTGGACGACCGGGCGCATGGGCGGCATATTCGCCGAGATAAACCTTAGAACCGTTGCGGTCGTACTGGTCATAGTAATCCTGGTGGTAAATGAACCAACCGGGAGTCTGGTAATAATGCTCGTCAATCATGTCTATGTCGTGGTCTTTGGCCAACCGCCATCCGGCTTCGTAGTCACTGCCTTCCGACCATGGACCTGAAGTCCCGCAAACCATGATGTCGGGATACTTTTCTTTCACGGCCTTAATAATCATCAAGTAACGTTCCTCAAAGGTTTTGGAAATCAAATCCTCGTTGCCGATGCCGATATATTTCAGGTTGAACGGTGCGGGATGCCCCTGTTCCGCGCGCAGCTTGCCCCACTTCGTGGTCTTGGCATCGCCGTTTGCCCATTCTATCAGGTCGAGCACGTCCTGCACGTAAGCCGGCATCTCGTCCCTCGGTATGCCACCTTGCTGGCCGTGTCCCCCGTCGCTGGAATTTTGGCAACTTACGCCAGCCGCCAACACCGGAAGGGGCTCGCATCCCAAATCCTCGCACAACTGGAAGTACTCATAATAGCCCAAACCTTTGGTCTGATGATATCCCCAAATGTTGCGTTGCGGTTTGCGGGCTTCGAGCGGGCCGATGGTCTCTTTCCAATTGTACATGTTGTGCAACCCGTCGCCATGCGCCGCGCAGCCACCCGGGAAACGCATGAACTTGGGCTTCATGTCGGCCAACGCCTGCGCCAGGTCGGCGCGCATGCCGTTCTTACGTCCCTTGAACGTGTTCTGCGGGAACAGCGAAATCATGTCCATGGCCACTACGCCTGCACCTTGCGGTTCCACTTTAATGGATGCATGGCCGGCATCGGCATTGGCCTTCAACACGATAGCCACCTTTTTCCAATCGGCCTTTGGGGCTTTCACCGTAGCCTCCGCCACGACTTTCCCGTCCTCCACAAGGCTCACCTTGATTTTTCCACCTTTGCCCTCCAGCTGTTTGGCAAACATGGAGAAGTCGTATTTCTCCCCTTTGCGGAGCACGATGCCGTCAAAACCTCCGTTCGTCAACGCCACGTTGCCCGGCTGCTTCACGTCCAAAGCCGCGTAATGGGGGTTGTTCTCGTGGATGGGCGCATCCGTTCGCACTTCCCACGTGCCTCCATCGCCTTCCAGGTTCCATGCAAAATCCGCTTTCCAAGCCTTGTTTCCGCCTTTCACGTCGGCCTGCGAATATTCGAAGTCTCGGTTCTGCACCAGCTCGGCATACAAGCCCCCATCGGCTGAATAGTTGATGTCCTCGAAGAAGATGCCTATCAACTTGTCGCTAATCTTCTTTTTCTTGCCCGCGTCTATCTTGATTGTCGCCTCCAACGGTTTCAAGCCTTGGAAGCGCGTTTCGTTGTCGCGCGCCAATTCGCCATTGAGCGCACCCCAATATGCGGCATGCTCCACGGCCCATTCCATGCGCTCCACCTGCGGATAGGCCACTTTCGTGACTTGTCCTGTCACCGCCTGCCCGTCCACCATGGCCTGTTCCAAGGTCTGCACATAAGCAGAAGCGTCCACCTTGCGCGGCTTGCTGAAACGATAAAAATCCTTGGACTCCGTGGCATAGACATCGCCTTCCTTCGTCTTGAACACCACTTTATATGTGGCCGAGGCTGCGTCATAGGACAACACGGGCGACAGGCAGCTTCCCACACCTTCCATATATGGGTAATCCTGCGGTTGCCACGTAATCAAGCCTTTGCTACCAGCCACGGCAAACTGGTTCACATTGTCGTTCACCTGAAACACACAACGCCACGTGCCGTCCGGCATGCGAAGAAGGCTGGGGTTGAACATTTTCTTTTGCGCACCCCACGTGCCGAAATCACTTTTCACAAAAGCATGTCCCGGCCCGATGCCTTTCCATGTGTTCTTGTCCGCGCTCCAAGCGAAATTCAGACCTCCACCCGGATGCACGTTGTAAGACATCAGGTACACAGAATCGGGCACAGCCGCCGCTACCGGCGACACAGCCAGACAAGCGCCACCGCACATTGCCGCAAAGAGCATCTTGCTCATCAGATGTTTGTTCATGTTAGATTATTATTAAAATTAGAGATAATGATTGTCCGTTCCATCCAGGCCTCTATTCCCCGGCCTTCTGCCCGAGCTGCCTTATCCGGATGTCTGACGACACACCGCGGCTCGTCAACCTGAGGACTGCCGTGCGCTCCGCTGTTGAAGTATTCGGCTCCAGCGTGTAAGCCACCGAATGTTTTCCGGCACGGCCCGAGGTGGCCTCACCTTCTTCAAAAGCTATCCATGTTGGCTGCTCGCCTTGGAAAGCCAGCGTCCAATCGTTACTGTAAGTGGTGAACACCACGCTGTCGCGCACCTGCCGCGCCGTGTCTTGCAATTCAAAACGATAATTCCGACGCGCGGGGCGGCTGATGTTCAAATAATGAAGTTGCGTATAATAAGCTCCCAACGACTTCCCGTCCGCATTGAAATAAATGATTGCCGACCTCAGCGTGTCCGTCTGGTTCGCATCTACGGAAATCAAAATACGGTTCACCATATAATATCCGTCCGGCACCGTGCCGGCCATGGAATCCGGACTGATATGCATCCATCCCGGCACTCCCGAAAGCGTCCAATCATAGGTCGTGGCAAACTTCAACGTGTCGAGACCCTCATCGGCATACAGCACGGACTCACCTTCCGGATAAACAATTTGTGCGAACTCATAAGAATTTTCCTTATTGTCACAAGCAGCCAATAACAAAGCCGCACACACAATAGAACACCCAATAAACTTCTTCATGAACTTATTTCGATTAAATTGTGAGCAAAGATAGCCAAATAATTGAAAGAATCCCCATTAATCCGTATATTTGCAACATGAGAAGTCCCTTTTATAACGATATTTATGAAATATTGCAGGCGCAAGGCTGCAAAGGGCTTCCCGTGAACATCATCGCCAAGCACGTATATAACCGCCATGCCGGATTGTTCTCCCCTGGATTTTCCTACGAACGGATTTACCAAAACATTCGTTTTTTCCTGTGGGCGCAAGCTGGAAAAGCCTCATCTCCCTTCATGCCCGGTGCCCACCGCGGATGGTATGCCCTGAAACCGAACTCCGCCCAACAGTTGCACATCGACTTCAGGAAAGAAGAAACACCAACCATCGAAACCACCACAAACAAAGAAGAACAGCCCGCAAGCCATCCCTCGTTGTTTTGAAAAGCACAAATGGAAGCACTGGATGGTTACCAAAAGTTACTTACCTCCCAAAAAGGAGATATACTGACTTGGCAAAGTAAGATATCTTACTTGGGCAAATAAGATATCTTACTTGGGCAAGTCAGTACTACTGCCTTCTCACAACAAGCAAGGTTTGCTTGCCGCCTTCACCTTCCGGCTTTTCCCTGCGATTTGGATGACACAAGGCCGGCTGGCCGTATAATACCAATCACCGTCCTGCTGCTGCAAAGACACGTCCGCGTCTTCCTGTGCCCGGATTTCCACTCCATCGGCTTTGAAACCAGTCCCGTTGCCCATCAACATCCGGACCAGCTTTCCGCCGTCATGGCGCAGGCAAACGTATGTGGCGCGGGAAACCATATCCCCGTGTTTGACTTCCTTCCGGCTGTCGGCCGAAGAAAGCACAATATCTTCCTGCCCGCCCTTGAGCGTCACCCGGATGCCCACGGCATCCCGTGTCGCACATTCGGGTGTGAAGAACGACACCTTGTTGATGCGGTTGCCTTCGGAGGCGACAGAAGGTTCGAATACAGACACGAACGGACGTGTCCAAGCCTCGCCCCCCTGACGTGCCACGTAAGTCAGCGTCGGAGCACCCTTTATGGCGTAAGGCATCGTGTTGTCCCGGCTCAGCCCTTCGGTCTCCGGACTCAGGGCACGAAATATCTTGCGGCCGGGCATGCCTTGCTGCCACATCGTCATCCGTACCTCGTCCCCTCCTTGTTCTGGTTTCACCGTGAAATCCACACGCACGTCCTCGTCGGTTTCCGCCACTTGTTGGTCATATATATAGGAATAAGCATACAAGTGTGCACCGGCAAAACTTAGTTCCTCCGTGGGGGCAAAGTCCAACGGCGACCCGTCTGCCGCCGACACTTCCATCTCTTGCCCCAAGTTGTGGTAAAAATAATCGTGCATCTTGTCGCCGCCTTCGCATTTCCGGCTGCGGAAGATGTCCACATAATATCCATTCCCGCCGTCCGTGTCCACAATACTTAACAAACGCGTCTGGTCGGCCTGCGATTCCGGCTCGCAGAAATAGGCTTCACTATAACTGATGCCCCGGAAATAATCCGGTGACAAGAGGTTGCGTTCGTCGGCATTGGACGGAGCCGGGTAACAATGCAAGAGTTTGAAGGAATGATTGCTCTTCATCACGGGATAAGACGATATGCCATCCACGCAAACCGTGTTATGACTGGGAAACTGGCTGTAATACTCCAAATAGTCCAGCCCCGAGTAAAGCGATTTCCCGATGCCGGCATCCGGCCCGAGCGTCAGGCCTTTCCCATAAAGCTCCACGGAAAGCCCGTTGGCATGCTGGTGGTTGCCCTCGCTCGCATTCAAGGAATACATCAGGCTGTGTTCGGGCTCCATGCCGTTGCGTTGCAACAGCCAGCTTACCTTCGGCACATAAAATGTCGGGCTGACGTATGCTTCAATGCGCCCGGGCGCGATTGTCGTGTCCAGCCGGAGGCCTTCCTGCGGATACAGGTTCATCAGATTGCCGTCCGTCTTCTGTCCGCCTTGTGCGGCAGCAAACTCCGGTTCGAAACACCGCAACATGGCCGTGAACCGTTCCTCTTGCTCCCGCTTCCCATGGTGTTGGGCATTCTTGACCATGTTGGCAAAGTAGCTTGTGCGCAGAAGCCAAGGGTGCGTGTCGCCAAACCCTACAATCTTTCGATTCGGGAAACAATACTGCGGCGTGGCAGCCACGGCCTTTTCGATGATGGGAAGTTCTTCCGTCAGGTCACGTCCCAAATATTTGTCGAACAACATGACAAAATCGGTGTAATCATGCACCACGTTACAACTGTAACCGGCACATTCGTTCCATATGCCAGTACCTTCGTCGAACCCGTAAGCTGCCAAGGTTTTCAACCCCCATTGGCGCAAGGTGCTATCCTTGGCCACCACATCAAGATAATGGTTTCTCCCCTTTCCGTCGTCATACGCCGCGTCCTCCTCCAACACCAATGCTATCGGGAAGATGAAACGCGCTTGAATGATGTTCCAATTGTTGTGGGGCACCCCGTTGCGGACAATCACGTCGGCCATCTTCTTCAATGCCGCGGCATAGAGCGGCATACGGCCGGCATAATGCACGGCCATATAATCGTAAAGGAAGTCGTAGCACTCGCAGAGGACAGGCACGATGTCTTCGTGGATGACCTCGAACGAGGTCATGCCCACCAAGGTCTGTTGGTGTCCGTGATTCAGGTCCACCGGGACATCGCGGAAATAGATGCCCTGCAAATAAGTATCCAATACCCGGGAAGCCGTGCGGCCATATTTTTCCTCACCTGTCAGCCACCACAAATAAGCAGCATCACGGGCACAACGCATGATGTCCACGTTCCCGGCCTCGATTTGGGTGCCCACCTTGTCCGGCTTCACCCACTCCAACGGTTGCCCCGGCAAGTTACGGTTCTTCATATACACCCCTTTCGTCTCGTCGGCATAAGGCAAACGCTCGTCAATACCCGGGCGGGCATAACCGGTGGCTCCGGCACGTGCCCCGCTGAACATCACTGTGGGCACCGGGGCACGTTCTTCTCCCACATGGCTGAACCACTCTCCGCGGATATACACGTCTTTAGCCTGTGTTTTCCAATTCATGTAAAGCCGCGAACTCAGATAATCCTCCCCCTTGTCGGCATAGCGGTCCACATTCGCCCGCATGGCCTCCACGACCTTCCGCGCCCATTCGTTTTCCTCCACCAGTTTCAACGTCGATTCCTTCTGCGACGGAGTGGTGACAATACAAGGATGAGTTCCAACGGGAATGTCGTCTTTTCCCCAGGCTCCCGGCATGGCGGACAAATTCGCCCCTAAGCCAAAAGCGACAACGGCCAACAATGTTTTTCTCATAAAATTAGGTATTAATGATTAGTGTATCTCAGAAACAAGAACGAGCGGCATGATGCAGGGCATCAATACCACTCGATATTCGAACTGTAGCTGCTTTGTTTCTTCCACTTCAGCACATCAGCCAATTCAGAGGCGTTGGCCGAGAAGGTGAAATTATAAGATGTGTAGGGACTCAACACCACGCTGGCCGTCATGGAGAAGCAGTGCAAGTCGCGCGAAATAGACGCCGTGGTCATGGACAGGCGGTGGTAGTTGAAGTCATAACCCGAAGAGTAAGTCAGGTTCCATCCGTCCGAGATGCGGATATTGCCAGAGAAGTTCAGGGTATGGGTCAGGCGGTAAGGATAACGCATCTTTTTGATGTTGATGCGCCCGCTCGTGTTCTCCGACATAGTCACACCGTATGACACCGTGAACGACCAAGGCAAACTGAACTTCAAATAACCGTCCTCGTCCACCTCTGCCGATTCCGGTTCTTTCTGTGCGCCGGCCCGTTCCGCCTTCTTGCGGTCCGGGTCCACATTGGTGTCTCCCACGTCTTCTTCCAAATCTTCCTCGTCCGTGTCTTCCTCATCTTCCGTAGTGCCCTTTCCCCATCCGAAAAGTTTGCGGAATGTTTCATTATTGAAGGTGTAAGACAAGTTTTGGGACATTCCTTGGAATCGCCCGAAACGGCCGTATGACCATTCCGTACGGTCGCCGACCACCACCCGCCCGTTTTCGTCAAACTCGTATGCATAGGTGGCAAACACGGCGTTCATGCTGAACGTGTAATTCCACGGTGTCTTGATGCGCACCCGCATGGAAAGGTCGCTCCACGGCTGGCGCTCCGCTGCCATGTTGTAGCTCAGGCTGGCTCCCAATTCGTCAATCAGGCTCACCTTCTTCACGGAGTCATTCTTCGTGCGCACCTTCATTTCGATATTATTGGAAATATCCATGGTCAGGTTGCCTGTTTTTCCCTGCCCGGGGACACCGTAAAGGCTTCCACTGTAAGGCGAATACTCCACAGTGGAGACCTCCCCGTTTTCATCCGTCCGCACGTAAGAAGTATAATAGCCGAAGCGGCGCGCCCCAAAGTCGGGTGCATAACTAAAGCTTACCGTCGGCGTGAAGACGTGGCGGATGGTTTGGATTTTCTTCCCGAACAACGGAGTGTAGAAGCCATACAGTTTCGTGGTGGCCGACACGCTCATGTCGTAATTATACACGTTTTGGAATCCCCAAATGGTGTCGTTCACTTCTTGCCCCTTCTCTTCGTCCCAATGCTTCATGACCTTGTGGGTGTACATGCGGTCTGTGAAGTTGAACTGGGGCGTGATATTGATGTAATTGAACAGGCTGAACGTCGCACTGATGGGAATATTGTGGCGCATGCCGTTCCGCCAGTCGCGAATCAAATTGGACTTAAGCAACATGTTTTCCTTCGTGGAAATGCTGTTGCTGATGCTTCCAGTGTAGCTCAAGGCTATTTTCTCATACCAACGCTCCTTCCCCGCCGCCTTCTTGCGCTTGAACGGATAAAAACGTGCCAACGTGATGTCAAGGCTAGGCAATGTCATGGCCAACGACGAGTCGCGCATGTTCTGCGACAAGTTGAACGAGCCCGACAAGGTCAGGCCAATCCGGTCGAACGTTTTGGAATAGGCCACACTGGAAGTACGCGTACTCTGCGTGTAGTTTTCCGGATTGTACATGCTCGTCAGGTTGTTGCGTTCATAGTTTGACGTGGCAAAGTTCACACTGGCCGAAAAGCTTTGGCTGGGATTCGCCTTCGCGTCCTGCCGGTGTGTCCACTGAATCTTGAAACTGGTGGACTTCGAATAGTCCGGCATGTTCTTCTCGCCCTCCACCGTGTTCTGATAACTCAAGAAGAAATTGCCAGAATAGCGGTAACGCTTGCGATAGTTTGACTGCGCGCTCAATCCCCACGACCCCTTGGTATAGATTTCCCCGATAAGTTTCAGGTCAATCATGTCGTTTATGGCAAAATAATAACCACCGTCGCGCAAATAAAAACCGCGGATGCTCTCATCACCGAAAGTCGGCATGATGAAACCAGAAGAATATTTCTTGCTGAACGGGAAAAAGCCGTAGGGAATGGCTAAAGGCAAAGGCACATCCTCCACCACGAGATAGGCCGGCCCGAATACCACATCCTTCCCCGGCCGCACTTTGGCACGGGTCAGAGCCAAATAGAAATGCGGGTGCTTGGCATTGCAGGTCGTGTATTTCCCATGGCGTATATACATCACGCCTTCCCCATCGCGTTTGGACTCCTCGCTAATCAGGAAACCGTCTCCCTGCTTGGTATATACATTGTCAATAAATGCCTTCTTCGTTTTGAAATTATAACTTATCTTGTCCGGTTCATACTGGTCTTCCCCCTGCTTGAACACTGGCTGGTTCAACACCTTGCCCGTAGAGTCGGGACGCCCCACGGCATGCACGATGCTGCTGTCCAAATTCATCGTAATCAAATCAGCCTGCAACTCCAGGTTGGTGTAATTCACCTTGCTGTTTCCATACAAATTGGCATTTCCCAAGCCCGCCTCGAAGGTCACAGAATCGGAAGCCGTGTATTCCACAGGCCGGTCGAGCATGGAGTTACTGGTTTCCACGGTGTCCTCGCCCACTGAATCCGTCATCAAGCTGTCGGGCATCTGAAGATTCATCCCTAAACTGTCGGGCCACAAAGCCAAACTGTCGGGTGCCACCTTCACGCTATCCAATTCCAACGTCTTGCCTGCGGCTGCAACGCTGTCCTGGCCTTCCGAAACGACTGCCATAGTATCCGTAGCATTCCCCGCGGCCAACGTGTCTCCCGCATTGGCCGTGCTGTCCTGCAATGCAGACGAAAAAGGCTGGAAGGGAAGCCCCGCTTCCCGTCCGTTTTGGGCAAGTACGCAAAAGGAACTGCCGACCAACAAGAATATCGCTATTTTCGTCTTCAACTGTGTTCCGGCTTATTTTCGTTAAAAACTTCCATCCAGCGACGGAACCGGTTAGCTCCATCCTCCCCGTACTTGCTTACGCTTTTGAGAGCCTTCTCCACTGTTTTCTCGCGGTCAAGGTGCGACTTGGAATAAAATTTGTCGGCATAACAAATCAACTGCTCTTCCAAAGTTTCCGGTAAAAAGTCCTGTTCCGGTATCGGCAACTGCTGCGCCACGACCTGCGCACGGGTAATTCCGGCACCGGTATGACGTTCGCACACCCGTGCATGACGGGGGAAACCTTCCGCCCGCAACATTTCCGCACCGAGATAGCCATGGCATATATAAGGTGCGTCACCGAAACAAGAAATGTCTGGTGCATCCGTACGGATTATACCAATGTCATGCAACAAAGCCGCTTCTTCCAAAAAAGAAGTATCCAAGCCCAATTCCGGATGCAAGGCTGCGATTCTCAGGCAACGGTCGGCCACCTGGCGGCTATGCTTCCATAAGATTTCCCGCAAGCGGGGCGTGTCTGCGTAATATTTATCTATCAAGGATATTGCATCCATCTTTTTCGTTCCTGCTGGAATTTGTCGGCACAAAAATACGATAAAAAACCTATATAACCGCCCCTCACGGCGTTTTTTTAATAATTGGAAAGCTTTTTGACCGTCCCTGTCTGCTTGCCCACAGCCACATATATTCCGCCAGAAAGGGCTTTCAACGTCGCCGCCAGCTTCATCTTGGACACGGTTCCCAAGGCAACGCCCTGCAATGTATAGAGCATAAACTCTTCATCGTCCCCATCAGCCTTTTTCACCAAATCCAAACCGGTTCCCCAAGGCAAAGTACGAATATCGCACGTGGCGACCACTCCCCACGGATAGAGCACCTGCATCGTATATGCCGCATCGGGACAAAGTCCGCTAAAAGCCACAGTGTCGCGGAAAGTCTCGCCTGCCGGCACTTCCAACACGCTCCAAGCCGCGTCATACTTTTCTTCGCCTGCCGGCAACAAATGATAATTGAACAGGGCTTCCGTACGTCCGGAAGAAGCGACATTAGTCACCGGGACTTCAAAGGCCGCACGGGTTGCGTCGAGTCCGACGACCTCCACTTCGCCCACCTGCAAATTGTATCCTCCGCCTGCGACCACTTCTATGGGTTCATAATACGGCACATGAACCATATCTCCCGTAATCCCGAAATAGAAACTCCCAGCCTGCGGAAACTGGCAACGCACCGGCACGGTAGTCTCCACGCCCGGATAGAGCGTAACTGCCGTAATGCCCACGTCCGTCACGGCATCCCAGTCTATCGAATCCGGTCCGGAAGTCGTAAAAGCCAGCAAAGTATAGGATATAGTATCTGCCGAATGATTCGTCAAAGAAACATCGGCCGTCACCCATCCGTTCGTGTCGGGCGCACGGCGGAAAGCCACCCGCCCCACCGTGATATCCTCGGCCGCATAATCCAATGTGTCGCCAGGAAAAGGCTCCAATTCCGCAGGATGGAAGGCCAAAACAGACTGGTTGCAGAACAATCCCTGCTCGCGCCCGACCTCCGTGGGAAGGTCATTGCGCTCATAAGGATTCAGGACGTCCACATCGAAGTAACCGTCGAACACCCCTCCTTCGCCCCAACGTATATGGTAATAACCCTCGCCGTCCATCCCGTCCAACACGAAAGCATGCCCCGTGAACTGCACGTTATATCCCACGTAAACCAAAGGGACACCCCGCCGCAACTCATATTCCAACATGGATTGCCACGAAAGGGGCGAATAACGGGAGCGGTCATAAAGTTGCACATACCCATATCCAAACACCGTCCGTAGCGGCTCCATCAACTTATAAATGTTGCTGCCCGAAGCATTCAGTCCATAATTCATTTGGCAGGCCATGCCGCAATATAAAGAGAGTTCCTGCACCGCACGGGCTTCCTCTTCCGTATAACCCTCATCATAACCATCCAACATATGTTCCCAATCCAACCGGGTGCCAGGCAACACATCGGACAGTTCATAATGCGGTGTGCTCCAACCATGCAAAGTGTCAAGCAAAGCTTCCGGCCAGGCATGGTGGCGCATCACTTCGGAAGCCGCCGTGGCCACACAACCCACAAGACAACGCGAAGTGCTCCACGTGCCGTCTTCGTAACGGTAATAAGGGCACATGCCGTTGAAAGGTTCATGTTGGTGCCACACGGAAGTCAAAAGAGGCTCGACGGGTTCTGTGCGTTTCCTCTCCTCCTTGCCCGCCACACGAGCTTTCATCAACCCTTCCAAGCATGCCGGGAGGTGCTTCCCGACAACATCGCTTGTCAAACTATAACCTAACACCGCACACTGCCCGTCCGTCTCTCCGACCCACACAAAGCCATGTCCTCCGTCCGGGACAAAGACATAAGCGTCATCCGATGCCTTCCACAGGCATAAGGATGCAACGCCACGCTTCATCCCGCCGGCTTTCTCTTGCCAAAAAGCCAATGCTGCCTGCCATGCTTCGTCCGGCCCGGCACACACAGGCATTGCCCAAAGCCATGCGGCCAACAAGCACCAACGAGTAAAACCCATCTTCATTGGCTTTATATAAAAGAATCCATCAGACCAATTAGTCCAACAGACCATCCTTCCCGTCAGATTTTCCAGGCCAACGCGGCAGCCCCCAATACAGCAGCCTGCGCATCATCCATTTGCGAAATCAGGAACTTGGCCTTTCCTTTAAAAATGTCCTGCACGTTCGCGTCGTATGCTTCCTTGATGGGATCCATAATCAGATGCCCCGCTTTTGTCAACCCTCCAAAGAACACGTATGCCTCCGGACTGCAGAAAGCAGTGAAATTGGCGCACGAACGTCCCAGTAACTCGCCCGTAAACTTATAAATGTCTTTTGCTATCTGGTCCCCGTGTTCGGCCGCGATAGACACGTCCTTCGAAGTGATCTCTTCTAACGGGATGTCGCGCAATTCGCTGTCTTCCGTGCGCTTCGTCAAGAACTCACGCGCCGTGCGTGCCACACCTGTGGCCGAACAATAAGCTTCCAGGCAACCTTTCCGGCCACACCCGCACAGCCGCGCATCCGCACTGCGGTCCACAATTACATGCCCCAGTTCGCCAGCAAAGCCATCGCATCCATACACCAGTTCCCCATTGACCACGATGCCGCTGCCCACTCCGGTGCCCAACGTGAGCATGATGAAGTTCTTCATGCCTTTAGCCACACCGAAAGTCATCTCGCCGATGGCCGCCGCATTGGCATCATTGGTCAACACGACGGGAATCCCCAAGCGGTCTTGGAACAGCTTAGAGAAAGGGACGATTCCTTTCCACGGGAGGTTGGGTGCCAATTCAATGTTACCCGTATAGTAATTCCCATTGGGCGCACCGATACCCATACTCTTGACATTGTCGATTCCGCCCACCTTCTCGATTAAAGGTTCCAAAGCCTTGCAGCAATTATCAATATATACTTGGATGTCGTTCTGCCCGGTCGTGCGGATTGACGTAGAAGCAATCACATTGGCATCGGCATCCACAATGCCGAATACGGAATTAGTCCCGCCCAAATCAAGGCCAATCACATAAGGTTTGTTGTCCATAGTAGAAAACTGTAAAAAGAGTTATTTTGATATGTAGTTTTACAAAGTTAGGAAAAACCACGTGAACAGCGAAAAAAAAGAGAGCTTTTTCACGAAAAATCAAAAAAGAGACGCGTTTTCTTCTCCATCTCATGAAAAAATGCCAACTTTGCAGTTATTATGTGGTTTGAACCGGTTAATGCATTAGATTTAATCATCAAAGGATTACTCATTGGCGTGGTCGCTTCCGCACCGATGGGACCTGTAGGTGTCCTCTGCATCCAGCGCACATTGAACAAAGGGCGTTGGTATGGTTTCGTCACCGGTATCGGAGCCGCTTTCAGCGACATCATCTATGCGCTGATTACAGGCTTCGGCATGAGTTTCGTGGTGGATTTCATTCAGAACGAAGACACGCTTTTCTATGTGCAAATGGGTGGCAGCGCCATGTTGTTGGCTTTCGGACTGTATATGTTCCGCTGTGACCCGGCACGGTCTATCCGCCCCACGTCGCCCCGAAAAGGCACTTTGGCGCACAACATGGTGACGGGATTCTTGGTCACGTTCTCCAATCCCCTCATCATTTTCCTCTTCGTTGCCCTCTATGCCCGCTTCGCATTCGTCGTGCCCGAACATGTCATCCCACAATCATTGGGCTATTTGTCTATTTTTGTGGGAGCTTTAGCGTGGTGGTTCGTGCTCACGGCTGCCATAGACAAGGTTCGCGCCCATTTCAATGAAAGAGGACTTCTCGTCATCAACAGGCTGGTCGGTTCGGTGGTCATCATCGCCGGCATCGTGGGCTTTATAGTGACGCTCGCCGGACTGTCCTTATAAATAAAGCAAAAATGTACATAGCCAAACGACTCAAGGAAGAAAACATTGCCGAATACGTGCTCTACCTGTGGCAAGTGGAAGACTTGCTCCGGGCCAACCACTTGGACATGGATGAGCTCCGGACAAATTACCTCGCGGCATTCAAAGCCGAAGGAAAAGCCGAAAAAGAACTGGAAGAATGGTATGAAGGGCTTATCCGCATGATGCGCGAAGAAGGAGTGCGGGAAAGCGGCCACCTGCAAATCAACAAGAACACTGTGGCATGGCTCACCGAACTGCATAACCGGTTGTTGCATTCCAGCAAACACCCTTTCTACTCGGCGGCCTATTACAAAGTGTTGCCTTACATTGTGGAAATACGCCACAAGGGCGACCGACAAGACGTGTCCGAGGTGGAAAACTGCCTTGACATCCTCTACGGGGTCATGATGTTGCGGCTGCAAAAGAGACCCGTAGGCGAGGAAACGGCACGCGCCGCGGCCGACATCGCCAAACTGCTCGGCATGCTGTCCGACTATTACAAACAGGACAAAGCCGGCACACTTGAATTTTGAATGAATAAAAACATACAGCATATGAAGAATATCCTTATCACCGGATGCAACGGACAATTGGGCAACGAGATGCAACTCCAGGCCAAGGCTCATCCGGAATTCAATTTCTTTTTTACCGACGTGAAAGAACTGGACATCACGGACGAACAGGCCGTGACGAATTTTATCCATGACAATGTCATCGACTGCGTGGTCAACTGCGCGGCCTATACCGCCGTGGACAAGGCCGAAGCCGACGAAGCCCGCGCAGACATGCTCAACCACGTGGCACCCGGCTTCCTGGCACGTGCCGTCGGCCGGCAAGGCGGCTGCATGGTGCATGTCTCTACCGACTACGTGTTCGACGGCACGGCACATATCCCTTACCGTGAAGATGCCGCGACCTGTCCCGACACCGTGTATGGCCGCACTAAGCTGGCAGGCGAAAAAGCCGTCATGGAAGAATGCCCCCGCACGGCCATCGTACGCACGGCATGGCTCTATTCCACGTTCGGGAACAATTTCGTGAAAACCATGCTGCGGCTGGGACGCGAAAAAGAACAGCTCGGCGTGATTTTCGACCAAATCGGCACACCCACTTATGCCCGCGACCTGGCCACGGCCATCTTCGCCATCCTGACGCAAGGCGTCGTGCCGGGCATCTATCATTTTTCCAATGAGGGAGCCATCTCGTGGTACGACTTCACGAAAGCCATCCACCGTATCGCGGGCATCAGCACCTGCCGGGTGCGCCCCCTGCACACGGAAGAGTATCCCACACCTGCGGCACGGCCCCACTATTCGGTGCTAGACAAAACGAAGATCAAGGAGACCTACCACATCGAAATCCCCTATTGGGAAGAATCGCTGGCCGACTGCATCCGCCTGTTGGAACAAGCCTGACCCACACGACAAACAACTCTTATGGACGAAATAGAAAGAAGAAGAACATTTGCCATCATCTCGCACCCCGACGCGGGAAAGACGACCCTGACCGAGAAGTTCCTGCTCTTCGGCGGCCAAATCCAGGTGGCCGGAGCGGTGAAGAGCAACAAAATCAAGAAAACGGCCACCAGCGACTGGATGGAAATCGAGAAACAACGCGGCATCTCGGTGACCACCTCCGTCATGGAGTTCGACTACGAAGGCTACAAGGTGAACATACTTGACACACCGGGCCACCAAGACTTTGCCGAAGACACCTTCCGCACACTCACCGCAGTAGATAGCGCCATCATTGTGGTGGACGGCGCGAAAGGCGTGGAAGCGCAGACCCGGAAACTCATGGCCGTGTGCCGCATGCGCAAGACTCCCGTCATCGTGTTCGTCAACAAGATGGACCGCGAAGGCAAAGACCCCTTCGACCTGCTCGACGAACTGGAACAAGAACTGCAAATCAAGGTGCGCCCCCTTTCCTGGCCCATCAACCAGGGACAACGCTTCAAAGGCGTATATAACATTTACGAGCAACGGCTCGACCTCTTCACGCCCGACAAGCAAAAAGTGACGGAAAAAGTGGAGGTCGATATCCACAGCGACGAGTTGGAAGCCCACGTAGGCGAAGCCGACGCGGAAAAGCTGAGAGCCGACCTCGAACTCATCGAAGGAGTATATCCGGAATTCGACGCGCAGGCCTATCTTGAGGCCGACACCGCGCCGGTGTTCTTCGGCTCCGCACTGAACAACTTCGGTGTGAAGGAACTGCTGGACTGCTTCGTCAAAATCGCGCCCAGCCCGCGCCCCACGCAGGCCGAGGAACGGCTCGTGAAGCCGGAAGAACCCAAGTTCACGGGCTTCATCTTCAAAATCACGGCCAACATCGACCCCAACCACCGCTCGTGCATCGCCTTCTGCAAGGTGTGTTCCGGCAAGTTCGTGCGAAACGCGCCTTACCTTCATGTGCGGCAGGGCAAAACCGTGCGTTTCTCCTCTCCCACCCAATTCATGGCACAGCGGAAGAGCACCATCGACGAAGCCTGGCCGGGCGACATCGTAGGACTGCCCGACAACGGCATCTTCAAAATCGGTGACACGCTCACAGAGGGCGAACAACTCCACTTCCGCGGCCTGCCCAGCTTCTCGCCCGAAATGTTCAAGTATATCGAGAACGCCGACCCGATGAAAACCAAACAACTCAACAAAGGCATCGAACAGCTCATGGACGAAGGTGTGGCGCAACTGTTCGTCAACCAGTTCAACGGGCGGAAAATCATCGGCACGGTGGGTCAGCTGCAGTTTGAAGTCATCCAGTACCGATTGGAGAACGAATACAACGCCAAATGCCGCTGGGAACCTCTCAGCCTCTACAAGGCTTGCTGGATTGAGAGCGACGATGCGGCCCAGCTGGAAGCTTTCAAGAAACGCAAGTTCCAGTACATGGCCCACGACCGCGAAGGGCGCGACGTGTTCCTGGCCGACAGCAACTACGTGCTCCAAATGGCGCAACACGACTTCGAGCACATCAAGTTCCACTTCACCAGCGAGTTTTAGGCACTGCAATAAATTTAGGAGGAAATCACCATGAATATGGAAGAAGACATCAAACAGGCGGTAGAGGTCATGCGGCGCGGCGGCGTCATCCTCTATCCCACCGACACGATATGGGGCATCGGATGCGATGCCACCAACGAAGAGGCCGTGCGGCGCGTGTATGACATCAAACGGCGCGACGACAGCAAGGCGCTCATCTGCCTGGTCGATTCGGCCGACCGCATGCAACGCTACGTGGGCGATGTGCCTGCCGTGGCCTGGGATCTCGTGGAACTGTCCGAACGCCCGCTCACCCTCATCCTGGACGGCGCGCGCAACCTGGCTCCCAACCTGATTGCCGAAGACGGTAGCGTGGGCATCCGCGTCACCCGCGAAGAGTTCAGCCGCCAGCTATGCTACCGTTTCCAGAAAGCCATCGTTTCGACCTCGGCTAACGTGAGCGGCGAGCCATCGCCAGCATGCTTTGCCGACATCAGCGACGAAATCAAGCAAGCAGTGGACTACGTGGTGCAGAGCCGCCAACGGGAAAAGACGAAGGCTTCCCCGAGCAGCATCATCAAGTTGGGACGCGACGGCGAAGTGACCATCATAAGGAAATAAGGCGGACATGTACACGGCAAAAAGGAAATTCACCTTCTTTGAACGCCTCTTCATCTGGCGGCGGATGAACTTCAGCGAACAGAAGTTCATCCTGGCCATCAGTTTCATTGTCGGCATCCTGACCGCCTTTGCCGGGCTTTTCCTCAAATGGCTCATCGCACAAATCCAATACGTGCTCACCTACCGTTTCGATGTCACCGACTCCAACCCCCTCTATCTCGTCTATCCCGTCATCGGCATTTTCCTGACGGGGCTTTTCGTGCGCTACGTAGTAAAGGACGACATCAGCCACGGCGTGACGAAGATTCTCTTCGCCATCGCCCGCAAGCAGAGCAAAATCAAGGCGCACAACACGTGGTCGAGCGTCATCGCCAGTGCCATCACCATCGGCTTTGGCGGTTCGGTGGGTGCCGAGGCCCCCATCGTGCTCACCGGTTCGGCCATCGGCTCCAACCTGGGACGGCTTTTCCGCATGAACAGCAAGACGCTCATGCTTCTTGTGGGATGCGGGGCGGCCGGCGCGGTGGCCGGCATCTTCAAGGCCCCGATAGCCGGGCTTGTGTTCACGCTCGAAGTGCTCATGATAGACCTCACGATGGGTGCCCTGCTCCCGTTGCTCATCTCCTGCGTGACGGCAGCCGGGGTGACCTTCGCCATCTCGGGCACGAACACGATTTTCGAGTTCCATCTGCAAGATGCTTTCGCCGTGGAGAAAATCCCGGCCTACATCCTGCTGGGCATCTTCTGCGGCTTGGTCTCGCTCTACTTCACCCGCACGATGAACTCCTTGGAGGACATTTACCGGAAATACTCCAATCCTTACGTCAAGCTGCTCATCGGCGGCGCGACGCTGAGCATATTGATATACCTGTTCCCTTCGCTCTACGGCGAAGGCTACGAACTCATCGAACTGTTGCTCAACGGGCGAGGCCCAGAAGACTGGGACACAGCGATGGACAGCTCCCTCTTCTACGGACACGGCAACCTGCTCCTGCTCTACCTCGCACTGGTGCTCATCTTCAAGGTGTTCGCCTCAACGGCCACCAACGGCGGCGGGGGCTGCGGCGGAATCTTCGCGCCCAGCCTTTTCCTGGGCTGCATTTCCGGCTTCATCTTCGCCCGCCTGTGGAACATCAACCAGTGTCTGGGCATCCACTTGCCCGAGCGCAACTTTGCCATGATCGGCATGGCGGGACTGATGAGCGGCGTGATGCACGCCCCGCTGACGGGCATCTTCCTCATAGCCGAACTCACGGGCGGCTACCAGCTGTTCATGCCACTGATGATTGTGTCCGTCTGCGCCTACCTGACCATCATTTCCTTTGAGCCGCACAGCATTTATTCCATGCGTCTGGCCAAGAAAGGGCAGTTGCTCACACACCACAAAGACCGTTCCGTCATCACGCTAATGAGCTTGGACTCCGTCATTGAGAAATACGACGAATATCTCTATCCGGACATGGACTTGAGCGAACTGGTGAAGAGCATCTCAGGGTCACGGCGCGACGTGTTCCCGGTGGTGGACCGCCAGCACCGGCTTGTTGGCATCGTGTATCTGGACAACGTGCGCCCGGTCATGTTCCGCCAAGAACTCTACCACCGCTTCCAAATCGGCCAGCTGATGAGCGAACCGGTGGCCCGGCTGAACATCGATGACTCGATGGACGTGGTGTTGCTCACCTTCGACAAGACGGGGGCATGGATTCTTCCCGTGGTGGACATGGACGGCATCTTCATGGGATTCGTCCGCAAGTCGCACGTGCTCACGCTCTACCGCAAGATGGTGGCCGACCTCTCCAACGACTAAAACACCCTTATATATATAATAGGTATAGAATAGCATGAAGAAAGAAGATTTGAGAATCGTATATATGGGCACCCCGGAATTTGCCGTGGAGAGCCTGCGCCGCCTTGTCGAAGGCGGTTATAACGTGGTAGGTGTCATCACGATGCCCGACAAGCCCGTCGGCCGCCATCAGGACACGTTGCAGGCCAGCGCGGTGAAACAATATGCCGTGGCACACGGGCTGCCCGTCCTGCAACCGGAAAAGCTGAAAGAACCGGCCTTCCTGGAACAACTGCGCGCCCTGCGGGCCGACCTGCAAATCGTGGTGGCGTTCCGCATGTTGCCCGAGGTGGTGTGGGCCATGCCGCCGCTCGGCACGTTCAACCTCCATGCCTCGCTGCTCCCGCAATATCGCGGCGCGGCCCCCATCAATTGGGCCGTCATCAACGGTGAGACGGAAACGGGAGTGACGACGTTTTTCCTGCGCCACGAAATCGACACGGGAGCTGTCATCCGGCAAGTGCGCGTCCCCATCGCCGACACGGACAACGTGGGCATCGTACACGACAAACTGATGGAAGTAGGCGGACAATTGGTGGTGGACACCGTGGACAGGATTTTGGCAGGCGACGTGCATCCCGTCCCGCAGGAAGAGATGCCGGACTGCGGCGCACTGAAAGCCGCCCCCAAGATTTTCAAGGAAACCTGCCGGATAGACTGGCAGGGGAAAACGCTCAAGCAACTCCACGACTTCGTGCGCGGCCTCTCGCCTTATCCCGCCGCCTGGACGGAAATGCAGGATGCCTCGGGCAAAGTTTACTCTCTTAAAATCTTTGCCACGGAAAAAGAGGCGGGCACCCCGGAAGAACCGACGGGCACCATTCTCAGCGACGGGCGTACCTACCTGAAAGTAGCCGTGGACGGCGGCTACCTGCACCTCACGGAACTTCAAATTGCCGGCAAGAAGCGCATGCGCACGGAAGACTTCCTTCGCGGATTCCGCATGCCGGACGGGCAGATGCGGTAATATCTCCCATTTTGCCTCAATTTTATTTGGCGGTATATTTGAAAAGCAAAAGGACTTGTTCAGTCAGTGCCCAAAATTGGAAAGAAGGCGCATTTCCCTGAACCCACAGGAAATGCGCCTTCAAGCGTCCGGAACTGACTAACAAATGAATCCGGACGAGAGGATCAGCCGAGGATTACCACAAGTCCCAAGCATTGTCTTTGTTTGAGAGCACGTCAAGGTCTTGCCTGGCCGGTGCTTCATAACGGTTAAGCTTTTCACCGCTCATTGCCATCATTTCGCAAGCTTCCATTTGGCAGATCGTCATGGCGGGCTCCACATATACTTTCTTTTCCATCATCTTTCATTTTTATCAGGTTAATACTCTTTTTCGAATCCATAATGTGTCTTACTTCACAGCCTTTTTCACGCCGTCCACCACATAAATTCCTTTCTGCAGGCCGCTAAGGGCTTCGTCCTTCGCCACGCCTTTGCGCATCAAGATGCCGCTGAGGCTATATACATCCACTGCCGCATCAGCCTCTTCAACCACCATGTTTCCAATGCCCGTCACGTTGCCATCAATAACCATTTTCAGCACATTCGCGTTGTTGGAAACGACCTCGGGATTCAAATAAGCGCGGAAAGCACGGACTGTCGGCTGTTGGCCATCCACCACTTTATAGAAGCCGATGCCGATGCCATTGCCGTCCGTTTGATTCTGCAAAACGTAAGAACCCACCACGGCATCCATCGAAACGTAAGTCCCGGTCAATGCGCCTACGGTGTGCAGGGTGCCATCTATCATGCCCGAACCTTCGAACGTGTATTCTCCTTGATTAGCTTGAATAATATAAGGAGTATTGGCAGCCAAGGATTGAGCCTCATCCAGCACAAGCACATCATTTTCGTCCACAGCCTTACAAGTATAAGCTTTCAGGCTTTCGGGCAGAGTTTCAACTTCGAATGGCAACATCAACGTGGCCCATCCGGCCTCGGAAACCGTCAACGAAACGTTTTCCACCATTTGCCCCAGGTATTCCAACTTGAAGTTGTCGGCGTTGGCCCAACCATTGGTTGCGGAAAAGCTAATATCGAGAGAGCCGCCTTCTTCCACAACCACAGAACTCGTAGTTGTCCATCCCCAACCATTGCAAAGCGCATTTCCCGTGTCGCCTACATTGCCAATCGTTGCAGTCGCGCCATTCAAAGCAATAGAAGCTCCATTGGCGTTTTGCGCACGTGTGGCGGCAGTCAGCCGATATACCCCGGCGCGCAATCCCGTTATCGTTTGCGAACCGCCACCATTCAGGAACACATCATCCGGCGCACCCACATATTGCTGTTGATTGTTTACAATCCCACTTGGATTCCAATCCGAAGCCTGGCCAGTCACCGCCGCGTCCGCCATCAGGAAAGACACATCAAGTGCCTTGCCGTTGGCAGGCATGGCAGCCTTCGCGTATGTTTAGCG
Source organism: uncultured Paraprevotella sp. (assembly GCA_944321565.1). GTDB lineage: Bacteria > Bacteroidota > Bacteroidia > Bacteroidales > Bacteroidaceae > Paraprevotella. The sequence continues at coordinate 28,449 of CALULT010000039.1, forward strand.
GGCTTCCTCCAAAGCAGCCAAGGCCGCATCAAGGCTTTCCACATTGTTCCCGGCCGCATTCACGGCATTCTTGGCTGTGGCTATGGCCTCTTGATACACCTCTCTAGCTTGTCCTTCGGCCACAGAATAGTTCAGGAGGGATTCATACATATTGGCAATCTTGGCCAGATAGAAATTTCCTTTCGTGATGGCATAAAAAACGAAACGCCCCATGGCCGCATCCTGCTTGTTTCCGGCCATTTCGGCACCCGCTTCAATCACATTGTCCCAAGCCCCTACATAACCGTCGTTCGTATATCGGGCATTCTGAATCGTCCAATACTCGCCTTCTTCATTATAGGCAAGCAAGTATTGCGCCCATTCATTCGGTGTTGTCGTGATATCCTTCGTCCTGAAAGCCCATGCACCGTTAACGCCTTCCGGTTGCATCAGGTGGCTCGGACGCAAAGCCCCGCGCAATCCATAACCCGCCGTACCGCCATGATTATTGGCTTCAACCGTCCACACCCGGCTCAAGTCTGTCGCCGGGTCTGCGGATGGCATATACCAAGCCGCCTTATAAATATATCTATCAACGTCAGTGGAACGTTGTTTGTTCGCCGCCCCCTGCGTCATCATCAAGTCCTTGTCTTTATCGACGATGATGAAATAATAATCGCCCAAGTTCTCGGGCATATTCGTGATTTTCTGATAGCCTTGCTCCGTCGTCAGAATGTTTGTGTCGGCATAAGCCTGCGGGGCGAAGCCGGACGCGGCAAAGAGAAGTGCCGCAGTTTGAAGTAATCTTTTCTTCATTTCTTTAGAATTTAAGTTAATGTATAAGTATTGCTCGTTTGCTGTCTTGTTTTCGATGGCAAATGTAATAGGAAAACCATCCAAGGTGAGGGTAAAATTTCGCCCAAAGGGTGGAAAATATCGCCAATGACGATATTTTCCACCCAAAAGACTTCACATAAATGCCTGCAAACCACCCAAGCCTACCTACCGCCCAAAATTTCAGAGCCTGAAACACCCAGTTTCAGAGCCTGAAACACCTAGTTTCAAAGCCTGAAACACCCAGTTTCAAGGCCTGGAACACCCAGTTTCAAAGCCTGGAACACCCAGTTTCAAGGCCTGGAACACCCAGTTTCAAGGCCTGGAACACCCAGTTTCAAGGCCTGGAACAC
>CALULT010000040.1 GCA_944321565.1 uncultured Paraprevotella sp.
GCTCAACGGAAAGCGACCTATTTGGTGGAGGCATTGGGCAAGAAATTGGGTAATGTCATACGCATTGTAGAAGAAGGAAGTGGCAATGCTTTTCCATTCGCACAAAGCAATATCCTTTCATCCGATGCAGCCTCATTCGACAACTTCCGCACCATCAAGAAGAACTATTCCATGCTGGTACGTTTTGAAATCATCAATTGAATGCAAAGCGGACGAAAGAAAACTGTTATGTTCTTCTGTTCGTCCGCTTTATTTACCCGCAAGTTATTGCAGCTGGAACGTTATCGGCAAGAAGAAGCGTGTAGCCACCGCCTTTCCGTCCTTCTGCCCCGGTGCCCATTTCGGCATTCCGCAGATTACGCGGAATGCTTCTTCGGCAAACAGCCGCAGCATTTCGTTGGAGGCCGGTTTGCCATCCAGCAGCCGGGCATAACTGTCCTCCCCGGCCTCAATACTGCACAGGCTTCCGTCCGTGTCGATGACGAGATTACATAAGATGCGTCCCGTCACACCGACACTCAAGCATTCAGCGGGATACTTCACATTACGTGCTATATACGCCATGCACTCGACCTTCCCGCCCGGAAACGACGGCATAACATCTACCACGTCATAGACCTTGCGTGGCATAACTTTGGATATGTCCTGCCTCAGGCGGAAAGAAGCTGTGTCTTTCCTCATGGCACGCCGGGCATCCGATTCCTTCATCTCAATAGCACCTTTTTTGTTCCAAGGTATCATCGAAGACACCACCACATCATCAGGTGTTCTTTCCGAATACACGGCGGAAGAGTCCGCTACGACCGGTGAAGATGCGATGGCATTCATCCCGGGATTTCCGACTTTAACTGCTGTTTTCTCCATTTTTAAAGGTTCCGGCCGCACATTTTCAGCCGCGACAGCATGGCGAGTTGCGGATAAATCCGTAACTTTGACGGCAGAAACCGCCCCCAGACGGCTGTCTACTCGGTTCGTGAACTCTGGGTGGGCGAAAGCCACTGTGGCAAAAGCCCCCACGGGCAGCAAATACATGTACTTCAATGCCGCCCACTTGTTTGACTTCTTGTTACACATCATAGCAATACGTTTTTTAAGTGTGCTTTGATTCAAGCCGTTGGCAAAAGATTGCAGTCGAGAGCCAACGGCTTTCTTTATTAAATAGAGTTGATAGTTCTTCGCGTTGATGCCCTGGCGCAGCACGTAGTCGTCCGCCTGGTATTCATGGATGCAGCGCATGTCGGTCTCCATCATCCAGACCACGGGGTTGAACCACTGCAGGGTCTCGGCCGCCAGCATGAGCATCGTGTCCCAAGAATGGCCGTAAATCACATGCGCCTTCTCGTGCAAGTACACCGCACGGGCCTCCGCACCTTCCCAGTCGGCTTCCGACACCACGATGCCCCGCATCCAACTGAACGGCAGCACGGGACGGGCATGGCAGTAGAGCGTGATGCCATCCTCGCGGCATTCCTTCCACAGACATCCATGGGGAATGAACCACAGCAGGCGGGCCAGTTGCCATAGCCGGACAACCAAGGAAACGGCCACCCCGAAGAAGTAGGCACCCACCAGCCACACGGGCCACCACGGGGCGGAAGAAGCAGGCGTGACGACCAGTTCCGGCAAGCGCATCCCCGTTCCGCCAAGCTGCCCGAGGAAGGAAGCGTATGCTCCATCGGGGACAGCCGACTGCCACGACATCCACGCCCCACCGAACCACTCCTCGCGCACGGCAGGCAGCAGAAAGGACACCACGAGAATGACGAGCAAGGCCAGACGGTTCAGGCGGTGCAGCCTCTCCCTCCTTAATAATAAGGTATAGGGCAGGTAGAGCAGCGTCATGCAAAAGGCCGACTTGATGATGTAGACTAAGAATGTTCCCATGTCCGGATGATTTAAATGTCCGTACTCCTTGATGCTCCAGCGGAGTGGCGGCAGGATTAGTCCGCTGTGTCCTGCCGCTCCACCATGTCGAGCATTTCCCTGAGTTCGCGTTCCGAAATCCGCTCTTCCTTGACGAAGAAGCGGACCAGCGAGGAGAACGACCCCCCGAAAAGGTCATCCTTCACTCCGTCGAGTACCTGCCGCGTGTAGTCCTCCTTCGACAACAAGGGATAGTAGCACTGCGTCTTCGTGCCTTTCATCTTCTCAAATCCCACGAACCCTTTGTTGAGCAGAATCTTCATAAAGGTGGCCACGGTGGTGTAGGCCGGCTTCTTGTCGCCGTATCCCTCAAGGACATCCGCGATGGTGCCCTTCATGCCGGGACGGCTCCAAAGGATGTTCATCACCTGCATCTCCGCCTTGGTCAGAGTTCCTTGCTTCCCCATAATATCTAAACCTTTAGTTATTGATACGGCAAATGTATATCTAAGAACTTAGAAAAGCAAGGGAACGGACGGTTTTCTGCACTGAAAACCGCGTTTTTAACTTCCATTTTTAGTAATAAGCCGCACAATGCGCCGGAATGTGACGCAAAATGACTACTTTTGCAGCGGATTTCAAGAAGACTGACACGTATGAGAATAGACATCATCACCGTTTTGCCGGAACTGCTCGAGGGCTTCGTGCACGAAAGCATCCTGGGACGCGCACAAAAGAAAGGATTGGTGGAGATTCACCTGCACAACCTGCGCGACTATTCCACTAATAAATACCGCCGGGTGGACGACTACCCGTTCGGGGGCTTCGCGGGCATGGTGATGCAATGCGAGCCGATAGACCGCTGCATCTCGGCCTTGAAGTCGGAGCGCGACTACGACGAGGTGATTTTCACCACACCGGACGGCGAACAATTCGACCAGCCGATGGCCAACAACCTTTCGCTCTGCGAGAACCTCATCATCCTGTGCGGGCATTACAAGGGCATAGACTACCGCATCCGCGAACACCTCATCACGAAAGAAGTGAGCATCGGCGACTACGTGCTGACGGGCGGCGAACTGGCCGCCGCCGTCATGACGGATGCCATCGTGCGCATCGTGCCCGGAGTCATCGGCGACGAACAGAGTGCCCTCTCCGACTCGTTCCAGGACAACCTGCTGGCCGCCCCCGTCTACACCCGTCCGGCCGAATACAAGGGATGGCGAGTGCCGGACATCCTGCTCTCGGGGCATGAGGCCAAAATCAAGGAGTGGGAGCTACAACAATCTTTTGAACGCACGAAAGCCTTGCGTCCGGACTTGCTGGAAAAAAAGCACGGCTAATCCAGTATGCTCCAAAAGCAAGGGAAACAGAACCGTTCTCACCCCAAAAGATTCTCCGCGCCACCAAAAAGAAGCACAAAATATTGTCGGATTCATCTGTAAATCGTATCTTTGCAAAAATAGAACGAAAAACAAATGCAAGAAACGGGCGAACAGAAACTCAACCTGTATGTCATCGCAGGGTGTAACGGAGCCGGTAAAACAACTGCCAGTTTCACCGTGCTTCCGGAAATGTTGGACTGCCGCGAGTTTGTCAATGCCGATGAAATCGCAGCGGGGCTTTCTCCATTCAACCCCGAAGGAGTAGCCCTTCAGGCAGGACGCCTCATGATTGAACGTATCATCCACTTGCTGAAAGAGGGGGAAACATTCGCTTTCGAAACGACGTTGGCGACCCGTTCCTACGTGAAACTCATCAAGCAAGCACAAAAAAGAGGCTATTTCGTTACGCTCCTTTTCTTTTCGCTCAGCAGTCCCGAACAAGCCGTGAAGCGCGTGGCCAAACGGGTCAGCGAAGGCGGGCATAACATCCCGCTCGACGTGATTTACCGCCGCTACGACAACGGGCTGAGCAATCTGTTCAACCTTTACATGCCGGTGTGCGACTATTGGACACTGTATGACAACAGCATTTGTCCGGCCAACAAAATCGCATGCGGATGGAAGGACGAAAGAGTGAATATCATTGAACCTGCCGTATATGAAAGATTCAAAGGACAATACGCAAAAGACGATGGCCATGAGCGAAGCTGAAGTAGATGAAATGCAACGCAAGATAGACGAAGGCATCCATTTGGCTCAGGAACGTCTGATTGAACGGGCGCGACACAACCACACCACGTTGGTCGTCGCGCAAGGCGACCGTATTGTGGAAGTCACGGCAGACGAACTCATCTCACAACAAAAAAATAGAATCAGACTTCCACAATAGGCCAAAATTAGGGTAATCTACACCCGATTCGCCATCTCTTTCTACGAAAGAATTTTTCTTCGGGCAAGCGATGCTGAAAACCAATTTCATACTTTTATATTAGAATCGCAAAATTACAGAGTGGGTATGGACGCAGACATCATTATCAAATGGGGATTCATCGGATGTGGCGAGGTGACGGAGAAAAAGAGCGGGCCGGCTTTCAGCCTTTTGTCCGGGTCGAAAATCGAAGCCGTCATGAGCCGCAACAAAGAAAAGGCACGGTCGTATGCCGAACGACACGGCATCCCCAAATGGTACACCGATGCACAGGAACTCGTGGACGACCCTGACGTGAATGCTGTCTATATCGCCACTCCACCTTCGTCCCACGCCACCTTTGCCATCATGGCCATGAAAGCGGGCAAACCCGTTTATGTGGAAAAACCGTTGGCCGTCAGTTACGAGGAATGCGGACGCATCAACCGAGTGTCACGACAGACGGGAGTACCCTGTTTCGTGGCCTACTACCGCCGTTACCTTCCTTATTTTCTTAAAGTGAAGGAACTTCTCCAACAAGGCGTAATAGGTAAGGTGCTCAACGTGCAAATTCGTTTTGCCGTGCCCCCAAGGGATTTGGACTACAACAGCCATGAGTTGCCTTGGCGTGTACAACGCGACATCGCGGGCGGTGGCTATTTCTACGACTTGGCTCCTCACCAGCTTGACCTCCTGCAAGAACTGTTCGGCCCTATCACCAAGGCTCAAGGCTATTGCACAAACCGCGAGGGACTGTATGACACGGAAGACACCGTGAGTGCCTGCTTCCAATTCTTCGATGGAACGCCCGGATCAGGCTCCTGGTGTTTCGTAGCTCACGAATCAGCCAAGACCGACCGCATCGAAATCATCGGCGACAAAGGACAAATTTGTTTTTCTGTTTATACCTACGAACCCATTGCCCTGCACACGGAACGCGGACGGGAAGAAATCGTTGTTCCCAATCCGGCACACGTGCAGTTACCCTTGATTCGCAACGTGGTGGAACATTTGCAAAAAAAATCCATCTGCACCTGCGACAGCGTGAGTGCGACACCAGCCAATTGGGTCATGGATAAAATTTTAGGGAAGCTATAACATGAGGCCACACCTGACATTCGTCATCGGATTACTTTGCTGCAGCCTCCCGCTCATGGCTTCGGAAGAACCGTCCGACACTCTCCTGGCGGACGCCCCCCGGAAAGACAACATCTTCAAACAGTTCTTCCGCGCTTTTAATGCCATGGACACTACTTACATCATTCCCAACAAATACAACTGGGCATTCATGTTGCAGAACACGAACAGTTTCGAGACCTATACCCTCCACAGCCGGGAGCTCGGCCAAAAACTTTCTTTCTCCCCGAAACCAGCCGTTAAAATCGGCCCCTATCTGGGCTGGCGCTGGATTTTTCTGGGCTACACATTCGAAGTATCTTCCCTTGGCAAGGGGCAGCAATCCAAGAAAACGGAATTCGAACTGAGCCTCTACAGCTCCATGCTCGGATGCGACCTCATTTACCGTCGCACAGGCAATGACTTCCGACTGCGCAAGGCAAAAGGACTCGGCGAAGAAGCCCGGGAGGTGGAAGGCGAAAGCTGCCACGGCATCAACGTGAAAGTAACGGGTATCAACGCCTACTACATTTTCAACCACAAGCGTTTCTCCTACCCCGCCGCCTTTGCCCAGAGTACGGTGCAGCGGAGGAGCTGCGGGTCCTGGAAAATAGGTTTCTCCTATACTCGACATGAACTGGACTTCGATTATGACGCGCTCCCACAGGCCCTCACGCAGAATCCGGGGTACGAGCTGAGCCAAGACTTTCGGGTCAACAACCTAAAGTATGACGATTATAGCATCAGTTGCGGATATGCCTATAATTGGGTGTTCAAACCGGGTTGGTTGCTATGTGTGTCCCTGGCTCCGGCCATCGGATACAAGCAAACACGCAGTAATGTTGTGCCAACCCAAGACGACCCTACGCTTTGGACTTCCATCTTCAACCTCGACAATTTCAACTTCGACGTGACAGGGCGAGTAGGACTGGTGTGGAACAACACCAAATATTTCGGCGGCCTTTCGCTGATTGTCCACAACTATAATTATCGCCACAACCGACTTTCCATCAACAACACTTTCGGGACGCTCAACCTCTACGTCGGACTGAACTTCCATAAACGCAAAGCGTACCGATAAACATGCAAATAGCAAATCCCATGGAAAAAGAACAACATCCCCTGCAACCTTTCCTGCCCGAAGGCGCGAAGATACTCATGTTGGGCAGTTTCCCACCCCCGAAGAAACGGTGGTGTATGGATTTTTTCTATCCCAATTGGGGCAACGATATGTGGCGGATTTGGGGACACATCGCCCACGGGGACAAAAATTTCTTCGTTGTGCCTGGCGAAAAGCGGTTCGACAAAGACAAAATCACAGCGTTTTGTCGTACTCAAGGCATCGCCCTCTACGACACGGCGGAAGAAGTCGTCCGCCTGAAAGGCAACGCTTCCGACAATTTCCTGCAGGTGGAACGCCCCATCGACCTCGCCGCCCTGCTGGAACAAATCCCAGATTGCCACACCATAGTAGCCACGGGCCAGAAGTCGGCCGAAACGCTGCAGGCCATTACGGGATGTGCCCCACTACCGGTGGGAGGATGCGTCGAGATGGATTTTGCAGACCGTCACATCACCGTGTGGCGGATGCCTTCCTCGTCACGAGCTTATCCGCGTCCTGTAGAATGGAAAGCCACGTTCTATCAAAAGGTCTTAGAGACGTTGTAATCCTTAGGCGAGGATACTCTCCCTTATGATATAACAGAGTCCACGGCTCCTCTGCCACGTCATCCGGATATCATTACCCCAAAGACATTCCAAAAGACAAATTCCATTCCACCGGAGTTTCAGGCTCTTGGAACTGGGTGTTCCAGGCTTTGAAACTGGGTGTTCCAGGCTCTGAAACTTTCACCCGACAGTCATAGTAATAAAACCGCCCCATCTTATGTCAAGAGACAGTTGGCAGATTGCGGTATTCATTGATTAGAAACATAGGACATAAAAAGGAGAAAACCGAATTCTTCCGGCCTGCATACCTTATATCTTCCGATACGCCACACGGATGGAAGCAGCAAGCATAATTACGCAAAACACCATCATCATCACAGGGAATATCCACACGCCAAAAGCCTGCCCTAGGAAACCGCCAAGCACAGGAAAGGACATCATAGACACACTGCCCACCGCCATCAAAGCACCCATTACCGAAGGACTCACAGTTTCTCCAAACATTTCAGGAACCAAAAAACTCACGTTAGGAAACAGTGGCCCGTTACCAAAGCCAACCAAGAAAAAGGCGACAGCCGAAAAATATTCGTTTCTGGACATTAACAACACGATCAAGGCTACACTAAGAATAACCTGCCCGGCAAAAACAATGATCCAATTGTGCAATTTCGAAGCGACCACTCCTGCAAGAAACCGTCCGCATGCCATACCTATGAAATAGAACATCACGATGGCAGCCGCCCTCTCGGGCGTAAGTGAAAGTCTTTCTACCAAGTAGGTCGCGCCCCAAGCATTACATACGCTCTCTACCGCACTCAGCCCCACCAATATCAGGCACATCGGTTTCACCCCCTGCATCTTCATGATTTCCTTAAAGCCCATCACCTGGATTTGACCCTCACAGCTTCGCCCCTGGCGACGGGGAGCTTTCCGCCAAAGCGGGAGCGACAACAACACAATCATGGCAAGCACAAACTGGATGGCAAACGCTATGCGATATCCCGTCCGCCAACCACCTTCTTGCCCCAAAACAAAGGAAAGAACGTAAGGACTCAACGTGATTCCAATGCCGTAAAAGCAATGCAAGAAATTCATTTGGCGCGAAGAATAATGCAAAGCCACATAATTGTTCAAGGCAGTATCAATGCAACCCGCCCCGAGACCAAGCGGAATCGCGCAAAGACAAAAACTGACCAAGTTGCCTGAATATGAGAAAGACAGGAGAGCGACTGCAGTCAAAACCGTACTAAGCACAGTAATCCTGTATGTTCCGAAAGTGCGGATAAGTCTTGCACTGAACACACTTGCCACTACAGTGCCACAATACACGATAGCCGTGACGAAGCTGCCGAACGAAAAGGGGAAACCACAATCCTCATAAATCGCAGGCCACGCCACACCAAAAAGCGAATCGGGCAATCCCAATCCGATAAATGCCACATAAATGACAAATAGTAAAAGTATCCCCATTTCTCCGAGTGTTTCCAAATAATAGAAAGATTTCAGGCCGCAGCATACGCCTTAGGTTCATGGCGCATGCTGATAGACGCATTCCAACGTATAGGCAGAGTCTTGGGAAAAAACAGCTCTACGCATGCATTCCACAACGTCCTTAGAATGCGTGAGAAAGTCACCCGTTCTCCTGTCGAACAGACCAGAACATTCACGCCCCACGGCATTCACGCCATTATCCCAATAAAAAGGTGCCATGCCATATATGTGCGCAGCTTTACATACGTATTCCAAATAGTAACGGCGGAAAGCCTCTCCCCTCTCGTCGCCACGCCGCACACATCCAAATTCGCCAATATACACGGGTATGCCACGGTCGATGAACTTGTTCTTCAGCTGTCCAAACACGTGCGTCACATGGTCTTCCCCACCCCAGTCCACGCACAGGCTGTCTGGGGCGGTGTGTCCCCACGCTGGATATTTGGCTTCCAACGTGTAAGGAGTGGGGTCATAAAAATGTACCGCCACCAGCAACCGCCCTTCCGCCTTGTCAACCGGCATCACGAAATGCGCCATTGTGAGTTCCGGATTGGCACAATAGCCCGGCACGGCAAGATAACGCATAGCGTTTTTCTCTCCCGTAGCCCGTACGGCATCCACAAACACTTGATTCCATTCGTTCACCACGGCATACTGCCGTCCGCCATCCGTACGATTGGCACCCCAGCCCCATCCGCCGTCGTGAATCTCGTTCATTGACTCAAAAATCAGGAAATCGCCTTTGTGCTTGAAACGCAGGGCAATCTGCGTCCACAATGCAGCCAGTTGCTTCTTCACTGCGATATTGGCTGTAGAGTCCTTCGCTGCCGCCTTCACGTCCAGCCAATGCTTGCTGTCAGCCCCGTCATGATGGACATTCAGGATGACGCGTAGCCCAAAGGATTCTGCATTGTCCACCACTTCGGCAATGCGGTTCAACCAAAGCGAATCCACGACATACCCCGGAGCTTTGCCGACATGCCCCAGCCACGTCACTGGGATACGTACCGATGTAAATCCGGCGTCCGCCACTTTCTCCAAAAACTTCCTCGTAGCCGGCGGATTGCCCCACGCCGTTTCCGAAGCCACTCCGTCCTGATAGGCATCAAACTGGTTACCCAAGTTCCATCCCAATCCCAGCCACAAAGTCACTTCGCGAGCCTTGCCGCCACCATCGGCAGCAAAACCGCATTCCACTGACAGCACACCCAACAGCCCCAATACCCACAAATACATTTTTCGAACACGCATCTTACACATATATTAAAGCCATGAAGAAACAATACGCTCTGTCCGCTCCCACAATTCATCCATCTGTACGTGATGGGTATATTTGCCGGAAAGCCGTTTAGGATGACAACTTACGTTTAATGTTCCGGTACGTTGTCCCGCATCTTCATCCAACAACAAACTGACAGCCGTAGCAGCCCCTTGGCGAGGAGTACGTATAAAGGGACGGAAAAAGATGTCCGTTAGCGGGTCAAACCATAAGTGCATCGTAATAATGTCCGTAGATACAATGCCTGGATCTGCCGCATTGACTACTATCCCCCGATCCTTTACACGACGGGAAAGGTCTATTGTAAAAAGTGTCAAGGCCAACTTTGTGTTACTATAAATGGGGATTCTCCAAAAACTTCCCCTGCGGCCTTCAAAAAAGAAATCAGGAAAATCCAGCCGTCCAATGGCATACGTACACGACACCATGTTTATAATACGGCTGCCCTTCCCCATCAAGGGCAGCAGTTTACGGGTAAGGAGATAAGGGCCTACGTAATTTACACTCACCGTACGTTCCAAACCATCTTCAGTCATATGGCGTCCCGTTTCCATAGTTCCCGCATTATTCATCAACAAAGTGACAAACTCCCCTCTTTCCAATATCCGACGGGCAAAGTCTGACACGGATTTTAAAGATGAAAGGTCCAGAGACAAAACTTCTAACGAAGAGCTACCCGTTTCATGCATCAACAATTGGCGTTTCTGTTCAGCTTTGTCCTTATCTAAGCATGCCATAATGACTTTATAGCCCGCCAAGGCCACCGCACGGGTAATTTCGGTTCCCATACCTCCGTCAGCTCCGGTAATAATCGCTAATTTCATAAGCTTGGATATCAAACGTTTTCTTCTTGCTCTATGCAATCAATCTCTTTCTGCAAGCAGGGCGGAAGGGTTTCTTTCAGATGCTGATGACAAGCCATGTCAATGGAATACATACGGGCAATACAATAGTTGCTGTGCTTGCAATTGCAACGGGCATTCTCTTCCTCATGCATCCGGTTGACAAAACCTGGTTCATTCAATAAGGCGCGAGCCATTTGTACTGCTTCAAAACCGTGGTTCAGCACCTCATCGATTTTGACTCGGGAAACCAAACCTCCGACATAAATAAGCGGCATTTTTATGCTGGCACGAAATTTTAATGCATCTTCTAAAAAATAAGCTTCTTTGAATGGTACTTTCGGTATCATGTATTTCCCCACAAGACGCACACCATACTTCAGCCACCAGCAATCCATATAATAGGTCATGGTGCGGATTGGCATCTCTCCCCTCATCACATACATAGGTGCCTTGCTGACGAATCCGCCGCTCAACACCAAAGCATGAGCACCGCTCTGCTCCAATCGTTTTGCCACTTGCAAGGATTCATCAATATCCATACCGCCACGGAATCCGTCACGCATATTCATCTTGACTAACACAGCTGTGTCTTGCCCGGCGGCTTCCATTACTTCCTGCATCACCATGTCCATAAACCTCATACGATTCTCCAAAGAACCTCCATACTCGTCCTTACGGTGATTTGTAGATGGAGACAGGAATTGGCTGATCAGGTATCCGTGTCCGGCATGAATTTCCACAGAATCAAATCCGGCTTCCTTTGCCAAACGGACTGAATTGCCATAAGCACGAGCCATGCCCGGAAGCTCATCCCGCCGCAATCCTCTCACAAAAGTGGGGGAATAAAGATTGAATCCAGTACTGGCACCGACCGGAGTGCATCCACAAATGCTCCGATGGGACATGTTACCACAATGCCCCAATTGTATGCCCGCCACAGCACCTTCCGCATGGATAGCGTCAGTCAAACGGCGCAACCCCGGAATAATTTCGGGACGCATCCACAACTGGCGGTCAAACGAGAGGCCACTCCTGTCCACAGCCGCATAAGCCACCGTTGTCATTCCCACACCACCAGCTGCCACCGAACGATGATAATCGAGCAACTGTTCCGAGGGCGCATTGCCAGGGCACATACTTTCGAATGCGGCAGAACGGATAGTCCTGTTGCGCAACGTCACCGGTCCAAAGGTGACTGGAGTAAATAGTATTGAATCCATATCTTAATGTGTAATATATCTGAATAATTAATATATAAAAGGTATAATACGTTTACGGTTGCCTACAATTTTACCGAATTCCGCCTCGTAACGATGATAAATGGCATTAGCGCGGGGAACTAAATTTGCTGCCGTCCACCATACAAACACCCATGCAGCAGGACTGGCAGTCAACAGCGCAAAACCAATCCATTCCACCAACTCTCCAAAATAGTTGGCTGAAGTGACATACCGGTACATCCCGCGTCCGGGCAGGTAGTGTCGAGTATCGCCTGGCTTCCGAAGATGACGGATGACATGATCGGAATGAAGATTAACCCCCATGCCCACAAAAAAGAGCACCATGCCCAACCAGGCATGAGGCTGCAGGAAATATGCCCAATCACCATCGTACTTGCCTTCAGGAACAAAATAGAACAAACCTCCAGCTTGCATCAACCCATTCAACACATTGAATACCACACCCATCAACAAGATGGCAATCGGCATGCGATTATGTCCGCGCATCAAAAAAGGGAAAATGAAAGAACGTTGAAGATAGTGTAACTGGAATAGCAAGAAAAACACATATACAGGGACAGACCTCCCGACCCCGCTTTTGGTCCACAACCAAAACATAACTACAAATACGGGAGCCTCCATCAGCACCCACCCTAGCTTGTTTCCTACTGAAATCCCCCACGATGAGGTGCGGAACATCCCATAGCCGGCTTTCACAAAATAAAGCGCAACAAAGACTATCAGCGCGAGTACGCTCATACACCAAAGAAAATACTGAAATCCTTCTTCGTTCATATACATATTATAGTCACTAAAAGTTGTACTTGCAAGTCTTTTTGCTTTTCATTCCTTCAATACACGTCATTGAATAAACTAGGCAAATATAGTGAAAACCTGGGAAAAACAGGACATCTCAAGGAAATAAGTCAAAATTCAACGACACATTGGTCACAAAACAGCAAAAACAGACTGCTAACCCACGTTTTTTTTGCGAAATTCATTTCCCGTTCGCGTCCAAACTAGAAGATAAACAATTCATTTGAAACGAAACATGAATATAACAAACATGCCTTTACATATATAACGAAGAAATTGCCCGTAGGACTACTTTCCGGCTACCTGTCTTCCATCATCCAAAATCATTTTATAAGCCCGAAATGGCGCAAGGCCTTTGCCACACCGTCGTTGTCCACCGAATCCGTGACGTAGGCCGCCACGGCTTTCAGCGCGTTACAGGCATTTCCCATGGCCACACCGTAAGGCACATGTTCCACCATGGCCACGTCGTTCCCCCCATCGCCGACAGCCATGGCCTCTGCCAATGGAATGCCTTCATAAGCCAGCACACGGTCTATGCCTACGCTTTTACTCACCCCACGGGATATGACATCAGTGAACAAAGGATGCCATCGCATGGATACACAACCAGGCATGAGCCGCGACATCATCTCGTCCTCGCGGTCGGCTTTAAAAAAGGAAATGAGTTGCAGCACATTTTTCCCTCGCGCATAAGATGCTGGACGTATCTGCGGCATCCGAATATCCAATAGCCGGGCAATTTCTTCTACGTCGGTATTCACTTCCGTGACAAACATTTCCTCCTCGCACACAAAAATCACAGGGTAGGGCTCCTGTCCACTTTCAAGATATGCCACAACCCGCTCCACGTCTTCCACCGGCACCGGATGGTGGTAAATTACCTTCTCACTGCGCGTAAAGCAATGTGCCCCGGTCACCGTCACCATGCCATCGTATTCGAGTTCGCCCAAATTGTCGATAAAAGGCACCGGGCGACCGGTGGCGATATAAACTTTGATGCCACGGCTACGCAAAGCAGCCACGGCATCAAGTGTGGATTTAGGGATGCGATGCGTCTTGAACGACACCAAGGTTCCGTCAATGTCGAAAAAGACGATGCTGACATTTCCCATAGTTCTATTTCTTGTTCTTCTCAGATTCGGTCATAGTTCCGGTAATGTATAGCCGCACCATCTGCTCCTTGGCATTGGTGCGCACTGTAATGCTCTTCTTAAAGCGTCCCGGAAACTTGCCAGCCCCATTATATGTTACGTCCAACTTGCCTTTCTCACCTGGTTTCACAGGCATTCTCGTATAAGTGGGTACCGTACATCCACATGATGCGATAGCCTGGTGGATAACCAACGGGGCATCGCCCTTATTGGTGAACGTAAACGAACATTTCACGACCGGATTGTCTTCCGAGAACGTGCCCAAATCCTGCGTTGTCTTGTCAAACACGATGCTCGCCTCTTTCGCGTCCTTTTGACCCGCCCCGGCATCCTGAGCCGACAACGAAGCTAAGCCAAGGAAACAGAAGAGAGACATTGCCAAAAGCTTTTTCATGTCATTATCTCCTTATTAAAATTACTGCAAATTTAGGCCGTATCTTTAAAAGGATGTGACTTTCACCGGAAAAAATAGGATTTATTAGCACATCAGCCGCCTTTTTTCGTAACTTTGCCCGTCGAAAAAAGAAAGAAGAGCATGCTGATCTACAATACGACCTACCACGTGGGCTTCAACGACGCCCGCAATTTCGTCATTTGGATACACCAAGCCTACATCCCCGAAGCCGTGGCATCGGGTCTGCTGGGCAAGCCAAGGTTGTGCCGCATCCTGTCCCATCACGATGAAGACTCCGAATGCTTCTCGTTGCAGTTCGAAGTGGACGACTCGGCCAAACTCCACCAATGGTACGTGGCGAAAGGGGAAGCACTGCACGAAGAAATGCAGAAAGTGTTCAAAGACAAGGTGGCCGGTTTCACCACACTCATGGAAGTCATCGAGGGAGACTGACGCATGCCGGACAAAAGGGACACGGAAAAAATCATCCTCGGCATCGACCCCGGCACGAACCTCATGGGATACGGCGTGTTGCGCGTGACAGGCAACAAGGCAGCAATGGAAACCATGGGGGTCATTGACTTGCGCAAGTATGCCACGCCCTACCTGAAGCTGGGACGCATCTTCGAACGGGTGACGGGCATCATCGAAGCTTACCTGCCCGACGAAATGGCCATCGAAGCCCCCTTCTTTGGCAAGAACGTGCAAAGCATGCTGAAACTGGGGCGCGCACAAGGCGTGGCCATCGCCGCAGCCATACACCGCGACATCCCCATCACCGAATATGCACCGCTCAAAATCAAGATGGCCATCACCGGCAACGGACAGGCCAGCAAGGAACAAGTAGCCGGCATGCTGACCCGCATGCTCCATATCCGGGAGGAAGACATGCTACCCTACATGGATGCCACGGACGGGCTGGCGGCCGCCTACTGCCACTTCCTGCAAATGGGGCGTCCGGCCACAACGCAACCCTACCACGGGTGGAAGGACTTCATCCGGAAGCATCCGGAAAAAGTAAAAGGATAGACAGACAGACACAAAAGAAAACAAAATATGCAGAACATCGTAGAAATCAAGGACGGCGTGACCCGCCATCCGCTTTACCGAATGAAACATCCGGTCAACTTGGCCATCGCCGCAGGCGAGCAAGTGGCCATCGTGGGACGGAACGGAAGCGGGAAATCGCGCCTGGTGGACATCATCACGGGCCGCTACCCGCTGCTGATGAACGAAGTACACTATGACTTTTCGCCCTCGCCGATGAAGCTGGTGAGCGACAACATCAAATACATCACCTTCCGCGACTCGTATGGCGACAACGACAGCAGCTACTACTACCAGCAACGCTGGAACCAACACGACATCGACGAGAACACGCCCACCGTGGGCGACATGCTCGACGAAGCCTTCGCCGCTGCCGAAAACGGCACGGGATACGGCATGACGGAAGAAGAAAAACGCCGGTCGCACGAACGCCGCGCCATGTTGCGGGAAAAGCTCTACGACATGTTCCATCTCTCCGCCTTGCTCGACAAATACATCATCCTCCTGTCCAGCGGCGAGCTCCGGAAATTCCAACTCACCAAGACACTTCTTTCGGGGCCGCGCATGCTCATCATGGACAACCCCTTCATCGGGCTGGACGCGCAGACACGCGGCCAGCTGGCCGAATTGCTGCGCGTGTTGATAGAAGAAACCGACTTGCAGGTGGTGCTCGTGTTGTCGAAAACCGACGACATCCCCGACTTCATCACGCACGTCATCCCCGTAGAAAACTTGGACGTGCTGCCGAAACTGACCCGCAAGGACTATCAGGCACAACGGCACACCCCCTCCACACCGGTGCTGGGCGAGGAAAAACTAAAACGCATCCTCGACCTGCCGGAAAAGACCGACCTCATGAACACGACAGACCCGGATGGCTGCATGCTGAAATTCAACAAAGTCAGCATCCGCTACGGACAACGCACGATTCTGAAAGAATTGGACTGGACGGTGAGACAAAACGAAAAATGGGCACTCGGCGGCGAAAACGGAGCCGGCAAGTCCACCCTGCTAAGCCTCGTGTGTGCCGACAATCCGCAAAGTTATGCCTGCGACATCGAACTGTTCGGACGCAAGCGCGGAACGGGGGAAAGCATTTGGGAAATCAAACGCCACATCGGCTACGTCAGCCCCGAAATGCACCGGGCCTACCTGAAAGACCTCCCCGCCATTGACATCGTGGCCAGCGGGCTCAACGACTCCGTGGGGCTCTACGTGCGTCCCAAACCGGAACAGAAAGCGGTGTGCGAATGGTGGATGGACATCTTCGGCATCGCCCACCTCAAAGACCGCACCTTCCTGAAAATGTCCAGCGGCGAACAACGCCTCTGCCTGCTGGCACGGGCTTTCGTGAAAGACCCCGAGCTGTTGATTCTGGACGAACCGCTACACGGACTGGACGACTACAACCGCCAGCTGACGCGCGAAATCATCTCGGCCTTCTGCCAACGACGGAACAAGACGATGGTGATGGTGACGCATTACGCGGAAGAACTGCCCGGCGTGATTACCGACAGCCTTTTCCTGAAAAAGAACAAATAGTACGGACTTCGCTGCAAACGGGCGACGAAATGTAAGCCAAACCGTTTTTTCGGCACAAAACAGTCCGTATTCCGGCGAATTTTAGTATATTTGCGGACAATTAAAAGAACAATAAATACTGATGAACGTAGCCATCGTAAAATATAACGCGGGAAACATCTATTCCGTGGTCAATGCCCTGAAAAGGCTGGGCATCGAACCGGAACTCACGGACGACGCGGAAAAGCTGGCCAAGGCCGACCGTGTGCTTTTCCCCGGACAAGGAGAAGCCGGAAGCACCATGGACTACCTGCGCGAACACAAGCTCGACCAACTGATACGCGACTTGAAACAACCCGTGCTGGGCATTTGCGTGGGCCAGCAACTCCTGTGCCGCCACTCGGAAGAAAGCGACACGGACTGCCTGGGCATCTTTGATGCCGAAGTGAAAAGGTTCAGCCCCACGCGCCATGAGGACAAAGTGCCGCACATGGGCTGGAACACTCTTTCGGAAACGCACAGCGCGCTATTCAAAGGCTTCGGGCAGGATGAGTTCGTCTATTTCGTACACAGTTACTATGTGCCGGTCAATCCCTGCACCGCAGCCGTGACCGAATACATCGTACCGTTTAGCGCGGCTCTCCACAAGGACAATTTCTACGCCACGCAATTCCATCCGGAAAAAAGCGGAAGCGTGGGCGAACGCATATTAAAGAACTTCTTAGACCTCACAGTATGATAGAACTGATACCGGCCATCGACCTGATAGACGGAAAGTGTGTGCGCCTGACCAAAGGCGACTATGCCACCCGGAAAATCTATAACGAAGACCCCGTGGCCGTGGCCCGCGAATTTGAGAGCTACGGTTTCAAGCGGCTGCACATCGTGGATCTCGACGGGGCACGTTCCAAGCACATCGTCAACTATCGGGTACTGGAACGCATCGCCGCTTCTGCTCCCGGCTTGACAATTGACTTCGGCGGCGGCATCAAGAGCGGCGAAGACCTCCGCATCGCATTCGAAAACGGCGCCGCGCTCGTCACGGTGGGCAGTGTGGCGGCCACGCAGCCAGAGCTTTTTCTCGAATGGCTTCAAAAATACGGGGCCGCCCGCCTCATCTTGGGTGCCGACGTGAAAAACGGGCTGATATCCATCAATGGCTGGAAAGAGGAAAGCCGGGAGGAACTGTTGCCGTTCCTGTCCCGCTACCTGAAAGAAGGGATGCGCCACGTGCTGTGCACCGACATCAGCAAGGACGGCATGCTGCAAGGCCCCGCCACCCCTCTCTACCAGGAAATCATGGCGGCATTTCCCGACTGCAAGCTGATTGCCAGCGGCGGCGTGAGCGGCATGCCAGACATCATCGCGCTGGACGAGGCAGGCATCCCCGCCGTGGTTTTCGGCAAAGCCATCTACGAAGGCAAGATTTCATTGAAGGAACTGTCCGCATGGGCGGAAAACAAACAATAAAAAAACAACAAACACCATGGCATTGGCAAAACGCATCATCCCCTGCCTTGACGTGAAGAACGGACAAACCGTGAAGGGCACTAATTTCGTGAATCTGCGCCAGGCGGGCGACCCGGTGGAACTGGGAAAAGCATATAGTGACCAAGGAGCCGACGAACTGGTCTATCTGGACATCACGGCCAGCCACGAGGGGCGTAAAACATTCACCGAAATGGTGCGCCGCGTGGCTGCGGAAATTTCCATACCTTTCACCGTGGGCGGAGGCATCGGCGAACTGTCCGACGTGGAACAGCTCTTGAATGCAGGAGCCGACAAGGTGAGCGTCAACTCGGCGGCTATCCGCCGCCCGCAACTCATTGACGACATCACACGCCACTTCGGCTCGCAAGTGTGCGTGGTGGCCATTGACGCGAAAGAAACGGAAGAAGGGTGGTTCTGTTATCTGAACGGCGGACGTATCCGCACCGAACGCAACCTGTTCGACTGGGCCAAAGAAGCCTGCGACCGGGGGGCGGGCGAAATCCTCTTCACCTCCATGGACCACGATGGCGTGAAAGAAGGTTATGCCAACGAAGCCCTGGCCCGCCTCGCCGATGAACTGACCATCCCGGTCATCGCCTCGGGCGGCGCGGGACGCAAGGAACATTTCCGCGACGCATTCCTGGAGGGGAAAAGCGATGCGGCACTGGCGGCCAGCGTGTTCCACTTCGGAGAAATACGCATTCCGGAGCTGAAGGCCTGGCTCAAAGCAGAAGGCGTGAACGTCAGAATATAAACCCACAGATTTAACACCTTATCATATATATGGAAATAGATTTCGAAAAAATGGGCGGCCTCGTGCCTGCCATCATCCAAGACGCGACGACAAAGAACGTCCTGATGCTGGGCTTCATGAACAAGGAAGCATACGACAAAACCGTGGCCACGGGAACGGTGACCTTCTACAGCCGCTCGAAAGGCCGCCTTTGGACGAAAGGCGAAACCAGCGGGAACTTCCTGCACGTGGTATCCATCAAAAACGACTGTGACAACGACACGCTGCTCATACATGTCCATCCGGAAGGCCCTGTATGCCACACCGGAACGGACACCTGCTGGGGCGAAAAGAACACGGCCAATCCATTGGCTTTCCTGAGCGAACTGCAGGACTTCATCGAAACACGCCACAAAGAAATGCCCGAAGGCTCCTACACCACAAGCCTGTTCCGCGACGGCATCAACCGCATGGCACAAAAGGTGGGCGAAGAAGCCCTTGAGGCTGTCATCGAAGCTGTGAACGGCACGGACGAACGCCTCATCTATGAAGGTTCGGACATGCTCTATCACCTCATCGTGTTGCTCACCTCGAAAGGACTGCGGATTGAACAGCTGGCTGCAGAATTGCAGGCACGCCACAAACCGGGCTGGAAGAAACACTAAAATCCGGAAAGGACTGAGACATGCGCATCGATTACCAACACGTGGACATCATACAGGAAGGACACCCCATTCTCGCCGATGTGTGTTTCCAAGCCGATGCCGGCGAACTGGTCTATCTCGTGGGGAAAGTAGGCACAGGAAAAAGTTCCCTGCTGAAGACTTTCTATGGCGAACTGGACGTGCGCACGGGAAGTGCCAAGGTGCTTGACTATGAAATGACGAAAATCAAGCGGAAACAAATCCCGGCCTTGCGGAAACAATTGGGCATCGTGTTCCAGGACTTCCAACTGCTGAACGACCGCGACGTGCATGGCAACTTGGATTTCGTGCTCAGGGCTACCGGTTGGAAAAAACGGAAAGAAAGGGAAAAACGCATCGCGGAAGTGTTGGAACAAGTCGGGATGACAGACAAACTCGACAAAATGCCCTACCAGCTTTCGGGCGGAGAACAACAATGCGTGTGCATCGCGCGGGCCATCCTGAACCATCCCGACATCATCTTGGCCGACGAAGCCACCGGGAACCTGGACCGGGAAAACAGCCGACGCACAGCCGCGTTGTTACATGGCATCTGCAAGGCTGGCACCACCGTGGTGATGAGCACACATGACGAAAGCCTGATACCGGAATTCCCGGGTGTCGTATATCGCTGCGGTGACGGACGGCTTCAGGAATGTACCGACGCATACGGTTTGGCAGCCGTCCCGCAGGAAATAGAATCAAAAAGCATCGAAGAAAACGAAAACAATTAAAAAACAACTGATATGAAAGTAATGAAATTCGGCGGCACCTCCGTAGGGTCCGCACAAAGGATGAAAGACGTATGCCGCCTGATTACGAAAGACGGCCTTCCAAACATGGTCGTGCTTTCGGCCATGTCCGGAACAACCAATACATTGGTGGAAATCTCGGACTACCTGTACAAAAAGAACCCGGAAGGCGCGAACAACGTCATCAAACAGTTGGAACGGAAATACCAGCAGCACGTGGAAGAACTCTACGCCACAGAAGAATACAAGCAAAAAACGCTGGACTTCTTGAAAGAAGAATTCGACTACCTGCGTAGTTTCACCAAAATCCTCTTCACTTCGTTCGAAGAAAAGATTATCTTGGCACAAGGAGAAATCATCAGCACGAACATGGTGACCAACTACTTGAAGGAATGCGGCGTGAAGGTCATCCTCTTGTCTGCGTTGGATTTCATGCGTACCGACAAAAACGCGGAACCCGACTTGAACTACATTAAAGAAAAAATCGGCGAACAGCTCAAAGCCCATCCGGACTATGACATCTACATCACGCAAGGCTTCATCTGCCGCAACGCATACGGAGAAGTAGATAACCTGTTGCGCGGCGGCTCGGACTACACCGCCTGCCTTATCGGCGCGGCACTGATGAGCGAGGAAATCCAAATTTGGACTGACATCGACGGCATGCACAACAACGACCCGCGCGTGGTAAACCACACGGAACCCGTGCGCCAGCTCCATTTCGAAGAAGCGGCGGAACTTGCCTATTTCGGCGCAAAAATCCTGCACCCCACCTGCATCCAGCCGGCCAAATTCGCCGGTGTCCCCGTGCGACTGCTGAACACCATGGATCCGTCGGCACCCGGCACCATTATCAACAACGAGATACAACATGGCAAAATCAAGGCCGTGGCAGCCAAAGACCATATCACATCCATCCAAATCCAGTCGAGCCGCATGCTGCTCGCCTATGGTTTCCTGCGCAAAGTGTTTGAAATCTTTGAAAGTTACAAGACGAGCATCGACATGGTGAGCACTTCGGAAGTAGGCGTTTCAGTGACCATCGACAACACGTCGTACCTGAAAGACATCATCGCCGACCTGATGAAATACGGCACGGTAACCGTACACGAGGACATGTGCATCATTTGTGTCGTGGGCGACCTCAACTGGGAGAACGTCGGCTTCGAAAGCCTTGCGGCACAAGCCCTGAAGGAGATTCCGGTGCAGATGATTTCCTACGGCGGAAGCAGCCACAACATTTCGTTCCTGGTCAAGGAAGCTGACAAGAAACGCGCATTGCAGGCATTCAGCGACACGCTTTTCAATGCTTAAACCAGCCAACAGATGAAAGGTTTATTCCCGCTTGAAAAGTTCAGAACGGTTAAGACTCCGTTCTACTACTACGACACGGCATTGTTGCGGAAAACGCTGGAGGCCATCAAAGCCGAGCTAAAGAAAAACGACAACTATCATCTCCACTATGCCGTGAAAGCCAACGCCAATCCCAAAGTGCTGCGCCTTATCAGCGCAGCGGGATTCGGTGCCGACTGCGTGAGCGGCGGCGAAATCAAAGCCGCACTCGAAGCCGGCTTCCCGGCCAGTAAAATCGTGTTTGCCGGAGTCGGCAAAAGCGATTGGGAAATCAATCTGGCCTTGGACGCGGACATTTTCTGTTTCAACGTCGAAAGCATTCCTGAATTGGAAATCATAGACCAGCTGGCGGGCGAAAAAGGAAAAACGGCACGTGTGTCTTTCCGCATCAATCCTGACGTGGGGGCACACACCCATGCCAACATCACCACCGGACTGGCCGAAAACAAATTCGGCATCGCCATGGCCGACATGGAAAAGGTAATCGAAATCGCCGCCACGCTGGAACACGTGAAATTCACCGGGCTGCATTTCCACATCGGCTCCCAAATTCTGGAAATGGGCGATTTCGTAGCTTTATGCAACCGCGTCAACGAGCTGCAAGCCCAATTGGAACGCCACCACATCAAGGTGGAAAACATCAACGTGGGTGGCGGACTTGGCATCGACTACCAGCACCCCAACGAGGTGCCGGTGCCCAACTTCGCGGACTATTTCCAGACTTACCGCAAGCATCTCAACCTGCGCCCCGGGCAACAGCTGCACTTTGAATTGGGACGCGCCGTGGTGGGACAATGCGGCAGCCTGATTACCCGTGTGCTCTACGTCAAACAGGCCACTTACAAGCAATTTGCCATCGTGGATGCCGGCATGACCGACCTCATCCGTCCGGCGTTGTACCAGGCTTTCCATTATATTGAGAACCTGAGCAGTGAGGAAACGAAGGAGACCTACGATGTGGTAGGTCCCATCTGCGAGTCAAGCGATGTGTTCGTAAAAGCTTTCGACCTGAACCGTTGCCACCGGGGCGACTTCCTCGCCCTGCGTTCCGCCGGGGCATACGGCGAAATCATGGCCTCGTCGTACAATTGCCGCGAACTTCCCAAAGGATACGTGACTGAAGATTTTGCAGGATGATTCAATCCATGACTGATTTGTGCTTGCCTTATGCTGCCTACGCCGGTTTCGCGCTGGCGTGGGCGGCACATTTCTTTTCCGTGCGCACATATAGTGCGATGGCCAGATTGTCGAAGAAGCAAAAAGCCATGCAACAGCCCGACGACCCGAAGCAGGAAGAGCCACCTGTGTCGGTCATCATTCCGGCATGCAACGAAGCCGAAGCCCTGCGCCGCAACCTTCCCGCCATCTTGGAACAAGATTACGGGAATTATGAAGTCATTGTCGTCAACGACGCATCCACGGATGAAACAGAAGACCTCTTGAAAGCCCTGGAAACGGAATACCCCCATTTGTATCACACATTCATCCCTCCCGGGTCACGCTACGTAAGCCACGAACGGCTGGCTCTCACCGTGGGCGCAAAATCGGCAAATCACGACTGGATGTTGCTGACCGAAGCGAGTTGCCGCCCGGATTCCCCCAAATGGATTGCCGCCATGGCAAAACATTTCCATCAAGACACACAAATCGTATTGGGATACGCTAACCGCCAACAGGCGAAAGGACTGGTCTCGCGCAAAATCATCTTTTACAACCTTTTCCATCAGGCACAATACCTGCCATGGGCGACCCGCCATCGGGCATACCGTTGCACCCCGGGTAATGTGGCCTACCGGAAAAGCCACTTCATGAGCCACAAGGGATTTGCAGAAGACGTGAACCTGCTGGGAGGTGCCATGGAAATACTGGTCAATCGCCACAGCCGGAAAGACAACACGGAAGTGGCTATCACTCCGGAAGCCAAAATCATTTACACGGGAAAGACATCCTCTAAAGGATGGCGGACCGAGCGGGCAGAATACTTGGAAACACGCCGCCACTTTGCCCGCACATTCGGTTACCGCACAATGTATAACCTGCGCCAAACGCTCATGCTACTGTACTATCTCGCAACAATCGTGGCCACAGGATGGAGCGTATGGCAAAAAGAATGGATTGGCACAGTCACCGTGGCCTTGGCCTTTATTCTCCTTTCTGTCTGCAAAACACTGTGGTTCAACCGCTCCGCACGTGCCGTCGGCGAACGGAAGTTCACCCTGTCTTTCCTGTGGCATGAATTATCCGTCCCCTTGTGGGCCATCCGTTCATGGATAGAATATCACACCAATCCCCGTTCCCGTTTCTACCGCAAAGCATTCTGAACCTGAAAAAAGTATGAACCATTCTTATGACATGCGCCAAGGCGGCGCATCTATTTCCTACGGACGGCATGTCCGCGCCCTGACCACTTTGGGCATCCCCATCATCATCGGACAGCTCGGCACCATCATCCAGGGACTGGCCGACACCATCATGGTAGGCCACTTCAGCGCGCACTCGTTGGCCGCGGCCGGATTCGTCAACAACGTCATGACGCTCGTCCTGATTTTCGCCCTCGGCTATTCTTATGCCCTCACCCCGGTCGTAGGCCCGCTGCACGCCCGGAACGAATTTGAGAAAGCCGGCGAGACGCTCCGCGCGGGAGTGCTTGTCAACGGGGCATTGGGCATGGGATTGTTCCTGCTGATGGGAACGCTTTATTTCTTCCTCGACCGCATGGGACAACCCGAAGAACTCCTGCCTGAAATACGCCCATATTATCTCATCGTGCTGGTCTCCATCCCCATCCAATCGCTCTTCAACGCCTTCAAACAGTTCTTCGACGGCATCGGAAACACGCAAACTCCGATGTGGATCATGATAGGCGCCAACGTGTTCAACATCGTGGGCAACTGGCTGCTCATCTACGGCGTAGGGCCATTCCCCGTGCTCGGCCTGTTCGGGGCCGGCATCTCCACCACCCTTTCCCGCGTCCTCATGCTGGCCGTGATTTATGGCATATTCGTCTCCAAACCGGCCTATCGGAAGTACAGGGAAGGCTTCCGTCGCCGGGGCGCGACCGGATGGGGCATGCTCAACAAGTTGGGCTGGCCGCTGGGTTTGCAGATGGGCATGGAAACGGCCACCTTCTCGCTCTGCGCCGTGATGCAGGGATGGTTGGGGGCAGCCCCGCTGGCCGCCCACCAAGTCATGACCAACATCGGCTCCACCTGTTTCATGATATATTATGGCATCGGGGCAGCCGTGGCCGTCAGGGTCAGCCATTTCCATGGCGTGGGCGACCTCCGCAATGTGCGCCGCTGCGCCTTCACCGGCTACTTGCTGATATTGGCCGTCGGCATCACGCTAGCCACCCTCATCAGCACATTCATCCATGAAATCTGCTCCTTCTTCACCGACGACATGGAAATCCGCCGCATCGTGGTCAGCCTCGTCATCCCCTTCGTGCTCTACCAGCTTGGCGACGGGCTGCAGACAAACTTTGCCAACGCCTTGCGCGGCATAGCCGACGTGCGCCCCCTGATGCGCTACGCCTTCATCTGCTACATCGTGGTGTCGCTGCCCCTGAGCTACGTGCTGGGGTTCACCTGCCACATCGGCCCCGCCGGCATTTGGATGGCCTATCCCGTGGCACTGACGTTGGCCGGAGTCCTTTTCTGCCGCCGTTTCCTTAAGCATACAAGGACATAATTTTTTCCCATAACAAAACGCAAATTGATTAGTACACGCATATGTGAGCAATAAACAGTAAGAGCACGAGATAAAGGCAACTTTTCCAAAATCAGCTTTGTTTCTTAAATATTATTAGAAAGCGATACGGGTTTAAAAATTAATCCCTAACTTTGGAAAGTAAAGAAAGAACGCCATGCGACATATAAAAAAATATTTATTATCAACATTATGTTCTCTGTGTCTTGCTTCTGCACAGGCTCAGACAATAGAAGATTACATCAATCATTATCAATTTGACGAGGCAGAAGAATTACTCAACCAAAACATTAAAAAACGGACACGGAGACGGCAGACAACCACAGTAGAAGAAGAGAAGTTGCAAACCGTGAAACGAATGCGTTCCATGATAAACGCCACAGAACGGTTGACCGTGGTGGACAGCATTGTTGTGAACAAGAAAAACTTTTTAGACCATATCAAATTAAGCGAAGAAAGTGGCACACTACACACATATGCAGCTTTTTTTAACCGCTCAGATTCCAGTGGATGTACCGTTTATCGTTCCGAGCTTGGCAACAAAATCTATTTTTCCCAGCCGGACGAGAATAAAACCCTGCGACTTTATACTAGCGACCTTGTAGGAGGTAAATGGACAACACCACATGAACTGGACGAACTAGAAGGAGACACAGTACAAAACTACCCGTTCATGATGTCGGATGGCGTGACACTATATTACGCCGCACAAGGCAACGAAAGCATTGGGGGATATGACATCTTCGTGACCCGATATGACATGGACGAGAAAAAATTCCTCTACCCGGAAAATATCGGTATGCCTTATAACTCGCCCGCCAACGACTATATGTTGGCCATTGACGAGTTCAACAACTTGGGATGGTTCGTGTCCGACCGCAACCAGCCGGAAGGCAAGGTGTGCATCTATGTGTTCATCCCCAATGACATCCGCAAGGTGTACGACACGAACATCTATCCGCCGGAAGACCTGGCCCCACTGGCCCTGCTGACCCGCATCGCGGACACCTGGGGCGACCAAGATGCCGTGAAGGAAGCCCGCCAACGCCTGCAGGAGGTGTTGTCCGCACCCAAAAAGGTGGTCAAGAAGAAAGATTTCGAGTTCGTCATCAACGACCAGACCACCTACACGCTGCTGAAGGACTTCCAGTCGAAGGAGGGCCGCGACCGTATGGCACGTTGGATGAAGAACATGCGGCAACTGGAGCTGAACCAGCAACACCTGCAGACCCTACGCGACCGCTACGCCGCCTCGAACGAAGCACAACGCCAGACCCTCGGCCCGCAAATCCTGCAAATAGAAGCACAATGCGAAAAAGACGAAGCTGCCATGAAAGCGGAAGAAAAGGCCATCCGCAACCTGGAAATCTCTTTCCGCGCAAAAAAACAGTAACCTCTTAAAAAGAACCTAACAAGCGACGCTTATGAAAAAATATTTTGCCCCCTCCGAACTGATCATCAACGAAGACGGCAGCGTGTTCCACCTCCATGTGAGACCGGAACAGCTGGCCGACAAAATCATTCTCGTGGGCGACCCGGGACGCGTACCCGTGGTGGCCGCGCATTTCGAGCAGCAAGAATGCGACATCGCAAGCCGCGAATTCAGGACCATCACCGGAACCTACCAAGGAAAACGCCTCTCGGTCATCTCCACCGGCATAGGCTGCGACAACATCGACATCGTGATGAACGAGATCGACGCGCTGGCCAACATCGACTTCGCGACCCGCACGGAAAAAGACACGCTGCGTTCACTCGAGATCGTGCGCATCGGCACCTGCGGTGGCCTGCAGCCTTACACGCCGGTGGGCACGTTCATCTGCTCGGTGAAGTCCATCGGCTTCGACGGCCTGCTGAACTTCTACGAAGGGCGTAACGCCGTGTGCGACCTCCCGCTGGAACGCGCCTTGCTGGACCATCTCGGATGGACGGGCAACCTGTGCGCCCCCGCCCCTTACGTCGTCGATGCCCACCCGGAACTGGTGGAACGCATCGCCGGGCAGGACATGGTACGCGGCCTGACAGTGGCCTGCGGCGGTTTCTTCGGCCCGCAAGGACGGCAGCTCCGTGTGCCACTCGCCGACCCCCACCAGAACGAGAAAATCGAGAGTTTTTCCTACAACGGGCTGAACATCACGAACTTCGAGATGGAAAGCTCCGCACTGGCCGGCCTCGCCCGCCTGATGGAACACCGGGCCACGACCTGCTGCATGGTCATCGCCAACCGCGTGGCCGGAGAAGCCGATCCCGGATATAAAAACAAGATTGACGACCTCATCCAGCTGGTGCTGGACCGCATCTGATTCTTTCTCCAGCCTATGGAACAGCATTTTTATCCCACGGAGGAGAAGAACAAAAAGACCCGGTATGAGGAATTCCTCACGCAATACGCGGGCCTCATCGAGGGAGAGAGCAACGCTGTGAGCGTGATGGCCAATACGTGTGCCGCACTGAAAGAAGCGTTCGGCTTTTTCTGGGTGGGTTTCTACCTGGTGGAAGGCGACACCCTCGTATTAGGTCCTTTTCAGGGCGACGTGGCCTGTTACCGCATTCGCAAAGGACGCGGCGTGTGCGGGACGGCGTGGGCGGAAGGCCGCACACTGGTAGTTCCGGATGTCGATGCCTTTCCCGGACATATCGCCTGCAGTTCCTTGTCCCGCTCGGAAATCGTCATACCTATTATATATAATGAAGTAATAAAAGGAGTATTGGACATAGACAGCGACCAGCCGGACGACTTTGACGACACCGACCGCGAGGGGTTGGAACAAGTTGTCCGCCTCATGGCTGAAACGCTCTATACATAGCCCTCAAAAAAACTACATGTACGCACAAGACACCATCTGCGCCATTGCCACCGCACCGGGCGGGGCCATCGGCATTATCCGCGTTTCCGGGCCTGACGCCCTCAATGCCACAGACCAGATTTTCTCCCCTATCGGTCCCACGACCGTTCCGCTATCCGCACGGAATGCCTACACCCTGACTTACGGACGCATTCTCAACGAAAAAAAGGAAATCGTAGACGAAGTGTTGGTCAGCCTTTTCAAGACCCCCCACTCCTATACGGGCGAAGACAGCGTGGAAATCTCTTGCCACGGTTCGTCCTACATCCTGCAGCAAATCGTGCAACTGCTCATCAGGCAAGGCTGCCGGGCCGCCGGTCCCGGAGAGTTCACCCAACGGGCCTTCCTGAACGGCAAGATGGACCTCAGCCAGGCTGAAGCTGTGGCCGACCTGATTGCATCCTCCTCAGCCTCCACCCATCGTATGGCCATGAACCAAATGCGGGGTGGATTCAGCCGCGAACTGTCGGCCCTGCGCGACAAACTGCTCCATCTCACCTCCCTGATGGAACTGGAGCTGGACTTCAGTGACCATGAAGAACTGGAATTCGCCGACCGGAACGAACTGTCGGCCCTCACGGAGGAAATCGAGCAGGTCATCCATCGGCTGACCCAGTCGTTCAGCGTCGGCAACGCGCTCAAAAACGGCATACCCGTAGCCATCGTAGGAGAAACCAACGCAGGGAAATCCACCCTACTCAACACGTTGCTCAACGAAGACAAAGCCATCGTCAGCGACATACACGGTACGACCCGTGACGTCATCGAAGACACCGTGAACCTGCAAGGCATCACCTTCCGCTTCATCGACACCGCCGGCATCCGCGACACCCACGACAC
>CALULT010000041.1 GCA_944321565.1 uncultured Paraprevotella sp.
CCGTTGGACGGGGAGCGTTACCTGACGGACAGGGAGGTGGCGGAACTGCTCCGTGTCAGCCGCCGCACCTTGCAGGAATACCGCAACAACAGGGTGCTGCCCTTTATCCTTTTGGGAGGAAAGGTACTTTACCCCGAATCGGGATTGCGTGAACTGTTGGAGGCGAATTACCGAAAGCCGATGGAATAAAGGCTGCATGAAAACAAAAAAAGGAAACGGACAACCCCATCGGGGCTGTCCGTTTCCTTTTGTTTCGTCTATATATATGTTCAGCAATACCCGGCTTTTCCGTTCTGTATGAACATCACGTATGCCTGCCGCTTTTCTTTCGAGAGAGCTTTACCTACCAGCCACGTGCGGAACACGTGCGTGCAGTAGGTGTTCAATCTGAAAGCGACGGGGATGATAATCTCAAGCGAGTAAACATCCGCATACAGGCCGTTTTCAAGCTGAATGTAGCGGCATACCTCGTAGTCACTTAACACGTCCGCCTTGAGGATGGTTTTGATGGCGACGTTCACTGCCGGGACACCCGTGTGGAACAGTCCGGCGATTTCTCCAGCGGTCATCCATACATCGTTACCGGTTACGCTGACCGCCTTGTCCTCTATGATGATTATGTCACGTTTCATGGCTTCTCTGTTTTAGATGGTACAACCTGCAAATTCCTCGATTTGGTTCAATCTTGCGGCAAGGTTCTCCATGTCTTGATTGAGCTTCTCTTTGGTTATTTTCGCATATATCTGCGTTGTTTTTATGCTCTTGTGTCCCAGCATGGAACTGACCGTTTCGATGGGTACGCCGTTGGAGAGGAACACCGTCGTGGCTGCCGTGTGGCGGCTTTGGTGCCATGTAATATGCTTGGTAATGCCACAACGCTTGGCGACGGCACGGATTCCGGCAAGACACGTGTTGTAGTGGGGTACGGGGAATATCCTGCCGTTTTCGCACAGCCCACGGTATTTGTCGATGATGCGCTTCGCTATGTCGAGCATACGGATGTTGGACACCACACCCGTCTTCTGGCGGTTGATGTTTATCCACTCGTGTTCATCAAAGTAGGTGCGGATATTCTCTTCCGTGAGGTTGCGCATATCGGCAAACGACAAGCCCGTGAACGCACAGAATAGATATAAATCGCGGTACAGTTCCTGTTTCGCGTTCTTCAGTTTGCCTTCCATCAGCAGGCGGATTTCATCTTTCGTCAGAAAGCTGCGGGTTGTTTCCTCCTTCTTGATTTCATACTCGCGGAACGGGTCGCGCGTGAGCCACTCGTTGTTGATGGCGATGAACACCATCGTCCGAAGCGGGCAGACATACAGCCACACGGTGTTGGTGCAGCAGTGTTTGTCCGTGCGCAGAAACATTTCAAAATCGGAAATGAAAGCGGGTGTAAGCTCTTTCAGAGCAATGTCCTTCACGTGGTAGCGGATGGTGAGAAACTCTTGCAGGTGCTTGTAAACGGTTTTGTACTTGTCAAACGTGCCTTTGGATTTCATGCCTGCCTCCACCTGCTTGGCATAGTCCTCGTTGTGTTGCCGGAACACTTGCAACAGCGTATGGTAGCGGTGTTCCAGTCCGAGAAAGGCGTTTTTCACCTTTTCCGCAGTGACGAAGTTGTCACGCTCCATGATTTCCTGATAATGCTTGTTGATGCGCACGCGCATCTTGTCGAGCATACGGTTCGTTTCGAGTGCAGCCGTGCTTCTCCCCGTGACACGTCCTCCTTTGGTGTCCCACAGTTTGGGATCGACGGTCAGTTTGCAACTGAACTGCGTTTGGCTTCCGTCCACCGTGATGCGTCCCATGACGGGCACTGTCCCGTCCTTTTTCACTACCTGACGTTTGAGGTAGTAGATAACTGAAAATGTACTCTTCATCGTCCTTAATTTTTTTAGGTTCAAAATTAGTCGGTGAAGAATCCTTCGTCGGTACGCAAAACACGGAGGAACGGCGCAATCTTTTTCCGTAACCGGATTTGTTGCGTGAGTTGTCAGTAACTCACTATATCACAATGCCTTGTTTTGCCATTCTTGCCCATTTCGTCACCTATATGGTGTGGTTACGAACAAGTAACGCAGCGGCGTCTTGACTTGGCTTCGGCAAGGATTGTGGTGGCGTTGGAGATAATCGGCAGCTTAAATGAAACCTCTGTAAATCAATTCTATTACTTCATTCTTCCGTATTCCACTTTTTTGTAGTAACTTTGCACACACAATTACTATATTAGGTAAATATTGGTTATGACTGAAACAAATCATACGGAGCCAACGGACAAGAAAGGGCTCAACTTCGTGGAAGAGATTGTAGTGGAAGACCTCAAAAACGGGAAAAACGGCGGAAGATTGCAAACGCGGTTCCCGCCTGAGCCAAACGGTTATTTACATATCGGCCACGCAAAGGCTATCTGCATGGACTTTGGCATCGCCGAAAAATACGGCGGGGAGTGCAACCTGCGGTTGGATGACACGAATCCGGAAAAAGAAGACACAGAATACGTGGAAGCCATCAAGGAAGACATCCAATGGCTGGGATTCAAATGGGGGCACATCTACCATGCTTCGGACTACTTCCAGCAGTTATGGGATTTTGCGGTGAAACTCATCAAGGAAGGAAAAGCATATATCGACGAACAAAGCAGCGAAGAAATAGCCGCACAGAAGGGGACGCCCACGCAACCGGGCGTTGCCAGCCCATACCGTGACCGACCCGTGGAAGAAAACCTAGCCTTGTTCAACAAGATGAACAGCGGGGAAGCCGAAGAAGGTTCCATGGTGTTGCGCGCTAAAATCGACATGGCAACCCCCAACATGCACTTCCGCGACCCTATCATGTACCGGATTATCAACAAGGAACATCACCGGACAGGCGACAAGTGGAAAGCCTATCCCATGTATGACTTCGCACATGGCCAAAGTGATTTCTTCGAAGGAGTCACCCACTCCATCTGCACGTTGGAGTTCGTGCCCCACCGCCCGCTTTATGATTACTTCATTGACGAGCTGAAAGACGGAAAGGATTTGGACGACAACAGGCCGAGACAGATTGAATTCAACCGGCTCAACTTGACATATACCGTAATGAGCAAACGCAAATTGCTCGCTTTGGTAAAAGAAGGACTGGTCAGGGGATGGGACGACCCGCGCATGCCTACCCTTTGCGGATTCCGCAGGCGGGGATATTCGCCAGAAGCTATCCGCAAGTTCATCGACATGATCGGCTACACAAAGTTTGACGCACTGAACGACTTTGCCATGCTGGAAGCCGCAGTGCGCGAAGACTTGAATGCGCGTGCCATCCGGGTGTCTGCCGTGCTGAATCCGGTGAAGCTTGTCATCACCAATTACCCTGCCGACAAAGTGGAAACACTCGAGGCCGTCAACAACCCTGAAAATCCGGCCGATGGTACCCATACCATTGAGTTCAGCCGCGAACTTTGGATAGAACAAGACGACTTCATGGAAAATGCACCTAAAAAATACTTCCGCCTTACTCCCGGAAGCGAGGTGCGCCTGAAAAACGCCTACATCGTGAAGTGCACCGGATGTAAGAAAGACGAAGCAGGCAACGTGAAGGAAGTCTATTGCGAATACGACCCGGAATCAAAGAGCGGCATGCCTGGGGCAGACCGCAAAGTGAAAGGCACATTGCATTGGGTGAGTTGCGCACATTGCCTGCCGGCCGAAGTGCGCCTCTACGACCGTTTGTTCAATGTAGAAAACCCGAGTGCGGACGAACGCGATTTCCGTGAACTGCTGAATCCGGATTCCCTGCAAATCCTGGCAAATTGCTACGTGGAGAAATTTGCCGCGACAAAAAAGCCATTGGACTACTTGCAATTCCAACGCATCGGCTATTTCACAATGGACAAAGACAGCGCTCCCGGACATTTGGTGTTCAACCGCACCGTAGGCCTCAAAGACACTTGGGGAAAAAAGAATAAATAGAAGAAACCCGAACAACATGCCCAACGAAGACCTCTCCTATTTCCAAGAGAATGAATTCAAACAGAAACTTGCCCTGTACGAGCAAATGCTGCAAGGCGGCCAGTCGGTTTATCTGGAAGCAGATGAACTGACTGACATCGCCGAGTATTATCTCATACACAATGAGAAAGGGAAATCCATGGACTGCATCCATTATGCCCTGAGCCTCCATCCAGGAAGCATCGACCCGCTGATTTTCCTCGCACGGCAAAAAATGTTTGATGGAGACATTGATGGAGCAAAAACCATACGCGACTGCATCACGGACCAAAACGACCGTGAAGTAATCTTTTTCAATGCCGAACTGCTCTTACGCGAAGGAAAGGAAACCGAAGCCGAAGAATACCTGGAGCAAATGGCAGAAAAGGAAGAAGAGGATTATCCCTTGTTTGCATACGACACGGCTGTTTTGTTCCTTGATTATGGCTACATGGACCTATGCGCACGATGGGGGAAAAAAACGCTGGAAATGGATCCGGACAACGATAAATTCCTAAGGCTCAAAGCCGACTTCCTCGTCGCGACAAACCGCTTGCAGGAAGCCGAACAACTGTTGAACAGTTTGCTGGACCGCAATCCTTACGACCTCAACGCATGGAATTCCTTGGGCGAAGCCTATTTCGTAAACGAAGAATACCCGAGGGCCAAAGAAGCTGCCGATTTCGCATTGGCCATAGACGAACACAACGCCCAAGCCTTGCTGCTGAAAGCCAACTGCATGTTCCAGCAACAGCAATACGAAGCGGCACATGAATTATACACCCGGTATTTTCAAGAATACAACGCCAACGAGATTCCCTATCTTTTCGACGGGGTAAGCCTCATGGCTGTCGGTGCATACCAAGACGCATTGAGCCAACTGCTCTTGGCCGAAGAAATCGCACAAGGCATCTCTTCCGAACAACAACACATCTATGCCAACCTTTCCGAAGTATATAGCAAACTCGGGAAACCGGAGAAAGCCTTAGAGTACATTCAAAAAGTCAAGGACATCCTCCCCGACTACGACATCAACCTCTACAAAGGGCACATCATGCTGGAGAACGGGCGCAAGGAAGAAGGTTTGGCCTACTATGACAAATACATACAGGACAGCCCTGTTCCCTCAGATGCCCATTTCTTTGTCGGCGTATCGCTCACCGAGAACAAAGCCTATCAAGAGGCCATCCCGCACTTGACCTACACCCTACTCCATACTCCGCCTGAAAACGAAAATGGGAAAAGGGCCTACTCTTATCTTTCGCTATGCTACCTCAGGACGGGGCATTTCATCGACTTCTTGCATTATCTGAGAACAGCCATCGAGAAAGACCCCGACGGGGTGGAATATACCATCGGGCAATACGTCCCCGAAGAGATTGAAATAAAAGATTTCTACCAATATATCATGGCGCATGCCGACTCGTTTCAACGAATGACAGGACAAGACGGAAACGAAGGCGGCCACGGAAAAGACGGTGGCAAAAAGCAAGGGGGCAAATAGCCAGCCCCCTTGCTTTTTCCGTTTCAATGCCCGCCGCCCACACTCATTCACTGAATTGCTTTATCCGCTGCTCTTCCGAAAGCTTGCATATCAGCAAAGTGTCATCCTTCTCTGCCACGATAAAACCTTCCAGCCCCTGGATTACCACCTTGCGTTCCTGCGTGACATGAATCATGCAATTGCGCGTGTCATAAACAGAAATGTTTTTCCCGATGCAGGCATTGCCATACGCATCATGCGGCACATGTTCCTGCAACGACCCCCACGTGCCCAAATCACTCCATCCGAAACTAGCCGGAAGCACAAATATCTCTTCCACCTTTTCCATAATGGCATAATCCACCGAAATATTCTCGCACAAAGGAAATTCCCGGTCTATCGCTTCCTGCTCCTGTGCAGTGCCATAGACAGGCATCAACCCTTCAAAGATTTGGGCAATGGCCGGTTGATAAACGCGGAACGCATTCACGATGGTGCTGACATTCCACAAAAAGATTCCGGCATTCCAAAAATAATTGTTTTTCTGAATATACCGGCTCGCCGTGGAAAAATCAGGTTTTTCCTTGAATGAGTCCACCCTGAAAATCTCCTTGTTGCGCGCCGAGGCAAAGCTCAAATCCGCCTGGATGTAGCCGTAACCCGTCTCCGGGCGGTTGGGTTTCATCCCCAATGTGAGGATGGAATCCGTCTCGGCCGTAAACTTCAACCCGCACAAAATGACGCGCTCGAATTCCGGCACGTTCATCACGATGTGGTCGCTAGGCGTCACCACGATGTTGGCTTTCGGGTTTTGCTTCTTGATGCGCCAGCTCACATACGCGATGCATGGAGCCGTGTTCCTGCGGCATGGTTCTTTCAATATATTGGTTTCCGGGATTTCCGGAAGTTGTTCTTTCACGATATTGGCATACGAAGCGGACGTCACGACCCAAACGTTTTCTTGAGGACAGATGCCCTTGAAACGATCTACTGTCAATTGCAACAAAGTGCGCCCACACCCCAACACGTCTATGAACTGCTTGGGGCATTCAGGTGTGCTCATCGGCCAAAAACGGCTGCCAATGCCACCGGCCATAATCACCAGATAATTGTCACTATTTCCCATGGTTTATGCCTTAAATTAGTGTTTTGTCACAAAATTACGACTATTTTTCTAAATAGTCCTACATTTGTTCGCACTATTTTCACTCACTTTCCATAAAAAATTGAATGAATTCCGCAATCTGCCAATATACCCCAAATATCAGAGAAGATATACTTCGATGGCAAAATAAGATATCTTACTTCGCCAAATAAGATATCTTACTTGGGCAAGTTAGTATATCTTCGTTTTCGCGGCCTGTCCGGCCAATTACGGACATACATAAAATTTTTATTTGGACATCACATGCCAAAACCCTAACTTTGCACATATAATATGAAATATACCACAGTCTTAACCATTGCCGGCTCCGACTGCAGCGGCGGAGCCGGAATCCAAGCGGACATCAAGACAATTTCCGCCTTGGGCTGCTATGCAGCGAGTGCCATCACGGCCATCACCGTACAAGACACGTGCGGCGTGAAGGAAGTTTTCCCCCTTCCGGCAGAATATGTCGGCGCACAAATCGACACGGTCATAGAAGACATCATGCCCGATGCCGTGAAAATCGGCATGGTCACGGACAAGAATATCATCACGGCCGTGGCTGCGTCTTTAAGCAAGCATGACATACCCATTGTTTTCGATCCCGTCCTTGTTTCCAGCAGCGGACACCCACTAGTTTCACCGGAAGCTTTAGGCATCCTGACGGAACGCCTCATCCCGATCTGCACCTTGCTTACGCCCAACATACCCGAAGCCGAAACACTCTCCGGACATGCAATCCGGAACATAGAGGACATGGTTGCCGCAGGACGGGAGATCCTCAAGAGTGGCTGCAGAGCCATTTTGATAAAAGGAGGCCACCTGGCAAGCCGGGACATGACCGACGTGCTTGTCACCGGCCCCCTTCCGCGAAATACATATTATTTCCACGCAGATAAAATAGATTCAAGAAATACCCATGGCACAGGATGCACCCTCTCCTCCGCCATCGCATCTCACCTTGCCCGCGGGGAAAACATGCACGATGCCGTGGAAAAGGGGAAACAATTCCTCACAAACGCGCTTGCCTCAGGCAAAGACGTGGCAATCGGCAAAGGCCATGGCCCCTTGAATCATTTTTTTGCGCCCGAAAAGCTGATAATAAAGTAAGTTTTTGTAATTTTGCAATCAAATTGAAGAGAAATCACATACATTAAATAACAATATTACATGAAAGCATTTGTATTCCCTGGTCAGGGCGCCCAGTTTGTTGGCATGGGCAAAGACTTGTATGAAAACAATCCCGTAGCAAAAGATTTATTTGAGAAGGCGAACAATATCCTTGGATTCCGCATCACGGACATCATGTTCAGCGGAACAGACGAGGAGCTGAAGCAAACCAAAGTCACCCAGCCTGCCGTGTTCCTCCACTCTGTCATCTCTGCATTTTGCATGGGCGAGGCTTTTGCTCCCGACATGGTTGCCGGCCACTCTTTGGGCGAGTTTTCGGCATTGGTGGCAGCAGGTGCATTGGACTTCGAAGACGGGTTGAAATTGGTCTATGCCCGCGCCATGGCCATGCAAAAGGCTTGTGAAGCCGCACCTTCCACAATGGCAGCTATCGTGGGATTGGACGATGCCACGATTGAAAACACATGCAGCGAAATCCATTCTGCCGACAATGTGGTTGTTCCGGCCAACTACAATTGCCCGGGGCAGCTGGTCATCAGCGGAAACATTGAAGCCGTGAAGGCTGCCTGCGAGAAACTGAAAGAAGCCGGCGCACGTCGTGCCTTGCTTCTCCCCGTAGGCGGCGCGTTCCACTCTCCTTTGATGCAACCTGCCAAGGACGAACTGCAGGCCGCCATCGAAAAGACGAATTTCCACACGCCAAAGTGTGCCGTTTACCAAAATGTGGATGCACAAGCCCACACCAACCCGGAGGAAATCAAGGCCAACTTGATTGCACAATTGACGGCTCCTGTGCGTTGGACACAGGAAGTGCAAAACATGATTGCGGCCGGTGCCACCGATTTCACGGAATGCGGCCCTGGAAAAGTGCTGCAAGGCTTGATTGGCAAAATAGCCAAAGGCAACGATGCCGTTACCGCCCATGGCATACAAGCATAAAAACAGCGCAAAACACCATCCCCTTGCCCGAACGCGGCGAGGGGATTTTTACTATATAATATAAGTATAAGGTATATGAAAAACAGAATTATCATCTATCAAGTGTTTACCCGCCTTTTCGGCAACGACCATACGCCTTGTGTGCCCAATGGAACAAAAGAAGAAAACGGCTGCGGCAGCTTCGCCGACTTCACCAAAAAGGCATTAGCGGAAATTAAAGCCATGGGAATCACCCATATTTGGTACACCGGCGTGATAGCACACGCCACACAGACTGATTATAACGCATACGGCATCCCGGCCGACCATCCGGCCATCGTAAAAGGGAAAGCCGGTTCGCCATACGCCATCAAAGACTATTATGATGTGGATCCAGACCTGGCCGTGAATCCGGAAAAACGTAACGGGGAATTCTTGAACCTCGTGCGCCGCACCCACGATGCAGGCCTGAAAGTCATCATCGACTTCGTGCCCAACCATGTGGCCCGTCAATACCATTCCGCCAACCGCCCGCAAGGCGTGGAAGACTTAGGGGAGAATGACGACACAAACGTGGCGTTCTCTTCCCAAAACAATTTCTACTACATTCCCGGCAGTACATTCCAACCCGGCTTCGACCTCCAAGCCGGTGCCTCGGCTCCATATTACGAAAGTCCGGCAAAAGCCACAGGAAATGACAATTTCTCACCCTCGCCAAGCCGTAACGACTGGTATGAGACCGTAAAGCTTAATTATGGCGTGGACTACTGCAACGGGCGGACAATACACTTCACCCCTGTGCCCTCCACTTGGATCAAGATGCGCGACATCCTGCTCTTTTGGGGCAGCAAGGGTGTGGATGCTTTCCGTTGCGACATGGCCGAAATGGTGCCTGTAGAATTTTGGGAATGGGCTATCCCACAAGTGAAATGCCACTACCCTGCCATCCAGTTCATTGCCGAAGTCTATAACCCAGGCGAATACCGGAACTATCTTCAAAGAGGACATTTCGATTACCTCTATGACAAAGTCGGCCTCTACGACACGCTTCGGAACGTGGTCTGCGGATATGCTTCCGCCAAGCAAATCACCGGATGCTGGCAGAGTGTCGATGACATCAAAGACCACATGCTGAATTTCCTAGAAAACCACGACGAGCAACGTCTCGCTTCGGATTTCTTTGCCGGAAATGCGGAAAAGGGAAAACCGGCATTAATAGTCAGTGCCTGCATGGGACGAAACCCTTTCATGGTATATTTCGGACAAGAGCTTGGCGAACATGGAATGGATGAAGAGGGATTCAGCGGGCGCGACGGACGCACGACCATATTCGACTATTGGAGTGTGGACACCATCCGGAGATGGCGCGACAAAGGACGTTTCAGCGGACGTTTGCTCACAGCCGAAGAAACATCTCTTCGGGATTTTTATACCCGCGTGTTGACATTGTGCAACAAAGACAAAGCATTGCGTGAAGGGGAATTCTACGATTTAATGTATGCCAATAATGGCTCCGAGCTGTTCCACGCCGACAAATGCTATGCTTTCGTGCGCCGCAAGGACAAGGAGTTGCTTGTCATCATCGCCAATTTCTGCGACACGATGTTGCATACGGCAGTCAACCTCCCCCCGCATCTTTTCGAATTCTTCCAAATTGAGGAAAAAGAAGAAGTGATTGCCCAAGACCTCTTGAACAATAACCAAGAATGCATCGCTTTCAACGCCACACATCCGATCTTGAGCGACATCCCGGCATACGGAGGGAAAATCCTCCGGATAAGGCTTTAAAAAGCTCCCGGACCCACCCGGCCTCATGGTTATCAAGTAGGGCGTGAACTTGCAAAATCACCAAACTTGGCGATTGCAAGTCCACGCCCCTTGTGTTAACTTTGCCGCATCAAAAATAAGCGAACAAAGAATACACATCAAAACAGGAAAAGGACATGAAACAAATGACCATTTACTACGGTTCCACCACGGGAACCTGCGAGACACTAGCTTCAATGATTGCCAACGCACTGGGAATCGGGAGCGAAAACGTACACAATGTGACGGACATGACCAAAGAAACGCTGGAGGGCAGCGACATGTTGATTCTCGGCTCTTCCACATGGGGCTGCGGAGACCTGCAAGATGACTGGTACGACGGAGTGGAAATCCTGAAAAAGGCCGACCTGGCCGGCAAACCGGTGGCACTTTTCGCCTGCGGCGACGGAGAATCCTATGGTGACACGTTCTGCGAAGCCATGACCCACCTAAAAGATGCCTTAGCAGATTCGGGATGCACTTTCATCGGAAGCGTTCCGGCAGAAGGCTACAATTTCACCGGCTCCACAGCCGTCGAAGGCGGACACTTCATCGGGTTGGCACTCGATGACGTAAACGAAAGTGACAAGAGCGAGGAACGGATTGCCAATTGGGCCAAGCAGATTCTGTCAGAAACGGCATGACGCATACTTGAAAACAAG
Organism: uncultured Paraprevotella sp.; assembly: GCA_944321565.1. Taxonomy (GTDB): domain Bacteria; phylum Bacteroidota; class Bacteroidia; order Bacteroidales; family Bacteroidaceae; genus Paraprevotella. Next base: position 11,113 of record CALULT010000041.1, read on the forward strand.
TAAACCCATGTCGGCCTGAGCGCAAACAATCATGGATTTTAGCGATTGCAAAAACGCAGGATTTCGCTTAATTTTGCAACAAGAAAAAGACGAAACAATGGAAACAACTGCTACCATCCATATTTCAGGCGGAAACTCTGTGATGAGGGTCTTTGCCAATCATATCTACGAATATAAAAAAGGAGTCAGGCGAATGGTGCTTTTTACGGTCAATGGCCGATACACCACAGAAGCCGTCAAACGATTGGACAGCGAAGGCATCGCCTACGAACTGCAAGATGTAGGCAACGGGCGAACCAACATTTTCTTCGGGCGCAATGAGTGCATTGAAGTCGTCCGCCGAATGATTACCAGGCCGTTACAGGAACTCAGTCCCGAAGAAGACTTCATCCTCGGCGCACTGTTGGGATATGACATCTGCATGCAATGCGAACGCTTCTGTAAACGCACGGCATGTATCCAAAAAGTCTCATAATAACCACTTTTCATACAATTTCTTTATATCGTTTTGGATTTAAATTGGGAATCAGGCTCTCGTGAGAGAGCCTTTTTCTGTTCCCCGCCCAACATTCGGATACGTATCACTCCCATGTTGTGCCTGTCAGCTTGAACACGATGCGAAACTGTCCGTCCTTGTAACTCGTGCTGTTGATCTTAAACTCCCCTATTTGCGCCGTGTGTTCCACGTGCGCACCGATACAAGCACACACATCGTAATATCCCACACGCACTAGACGCAAGGTGTCCGCCGCAGCGTCAGGCAATTTGTCAAGCGGAACTTCTGCCGGCACATCCGCACGGTGTACATATTCATAAGTCACGGGCAAATCGGCCGCAATGACATCATTCACCCGCCGGGCTATTTCCTCGATTTGCCCATCCGTGGGCGCAACAGGCAAGTCGTAATTGATTTTGCTTTTTTTCCGCTCGATGTGCGCATTCTTCGAACGTTCACATCCGAACATCCTCACCATCGTCTGATTCAGGATGTGTTCGCAAGTGTGCATCGGTGCGATTGACATGTCCTGAAACTTGGGAGACGCCTGATTTATTTCTTCCATAATGAATCTTTTCTATTTACCTCCATTCTTAAACAAAAGAACTTACGCCTTCTATTTGCCCATATGAACGTTTTCCCCTCCACACGCGCCTCACAGTTTTCCCCGGTCTTCTAGATAAGAATCCTTGAATCCGAGAAAATACAACACACCATCCAAGCCAATGGTGTTGATGGACTGCTTGGCGTTGGCCACCACGCGTGGCTTGGCATGGTAAGCAATGCCCAATCCGGCTTCGGAAAGCATCGGCAGGTCGTTCGCTCCATCGCCCACGGCAATAGTCTGCGCCAGATTCACATGCTCCACTTGCGCAATCAGCTTCAGCAACTCCGCCTTGCGCCGTCCGTCCACGATTTCGCCCACATAACGCCCCGTAAGCTTGCCATTCTCCACTTCCAGTTCATTGGCATACACATAGTCAATGTCATATTTATTCTTCAAGTAATTGCCGAAGTACGTAAATCCGCCCGAAAGGATTGCGATTTTATAACCATACTGCTTCAGGACAAACATCAGACGGTCCACCCCTTCCGTGATAGGCAGATGATTGGCGATGTCCTCCATGACAGACACGTCCAACCCCTTCAACAAAGCCACCCGTTCAGTGAAACTTTCCTTGAAATCTATCTCCCCGCGCATGGCCCGTTCCGTAATAGCCCTCACCTGTGCACCCACGCCGGCCCGTTCGGCCAGTTCATCGATAACTTCCGTTTCAATTAGCGTGGAATCCATGTCGAAACAAATCAGGCGGCGCATGCGACGATACATGTTATCCAATTGGAAAGAAAAATCCATCTCCAATTTTCCCGACAACTTCAGCAACTCAGACTGCATGGCCTCGCGGTCGCGCGGAGTGCCCCGCACGGAAAACTCAATGCAGGCGCGTATGTTCTCCTTCTGTTCATCAAGCGGGATACGCCCCGTGAGCCGCTTGATCGCATCGATGTTCAGTCCCTGTTCCGCGAGCACGGAAGCCACGGCCTCTATCTGTCGGGCAGAAAGCTTGCGTCCAAGCAATGTCAGGATATAGCGGTTCTTTCCCTGCATGTTCACCCAATCCTCATATTCCTCTTTTTTCACCGGATAGAACCTGATGTTCACACCCAGTTCCGTGGCCTTGAACAACATGTCCTTCATCACATAACCGGCATTCTCCTCCGACACACGGACAAGCAATCCTAGCGTCAGCGTGTTATGAATGTCGGCTTGTCCGATATCCAATATCGTCACATCGTAACGAGACAACACTCCCATCACGGAAGCCGTCAGCCCCGGACGGTCTTCCCCTGTGATTCTTATCAAAATCAATTCTGCATTTGCATCCATATCCATTTCTATTATTATCCACAAAGCTACATAAAAACGCGAAAAGGCGGAAACATTCCCGCCTTTTTCCTCCTTTTTTTCGCCGGATTGACGACTCGTCAGAACCGGAAGCTAATATACACTCGGAAGGATTTTGTCCTCATCCGCTGTGTGAACGTATCCACCAAATCCGACGCTTCGAAATCTTCTTCTTCAACGTATGCTCCATCTTCTTCATCATCTACCGACACGCCGTCATACTTCGTGCCTCCCCAACGGCCTTCCACACCAATGGAAATAGCATTCCAAGCCACTGCCGCACCAAAATTGAAGAAAGGAACAAAACCATAATAGGCCTCATCATCAAGCAACATGATGGACATGGAAGGCTGGAAACGGAAATACGTGCTGACCTTCAACTGTTTGATAGGATTCACCGTGATTGACGGACCGATTTGCATGCCATATTCCAACTGATGGCAACCAAAATCCAAGTCAAAATCCTCTTCGCCTGAGTAATAGTCCCCGTAATCCATCCAATCGCCAAAGCCATCGTCTTCATAAGTTTCTTCCACGCTTGAATACTTCACGTAGTTGAAATCCACCCAGCTCCAATCAAGCCCGATTTTCACCATGTTCCAAAGGGGCTTTTTATGCAAATAATACGTCTTACCCCACGTCATGTTCACGCCCATGCTACTTTTGTATTTCACATCATCGTCTTTCGAGGTCAAACTTTGCTTCACGAAACCGATGTTGAAATATTTGGCACGGTCTTTCCAAATTTTCTGATTCAAATCCGTTTCCTCGGTCTCCTGCACTTGGTTGGAAAGTGTTTCGACCACTTGCTTCAAGGAATCCACCTGATCCGAACTCCCATTGCCTTCCCCGACAAATTGCGCCCTTGCACCCCCGCACACCACGAAAGCCGCCAGCACGAAAACTCCAAAAAACTTTTTCATCTTACTACTATTATTTATACTAACTAAATGCAAAATTACATAAAAATATCAATCGGCCATGCTCTTTTAACAAAAAAGTAGTTGCTTCGTCTGCCTCCCCTCCCCGTCCCTTTCTACCATCGAAAAGGAAAACCTAACCACAAACACTCTGCCTCGTCAACAAATTCTCGACCTCCAGGCTTGGGACATGCATCCACAGTCTAGAAATACATATCCCCAACTTATAGTCGAAAAGAAATGATTTCGAATTGCACAACGAAACTTAGTTAGAAGTGACTCCAGCTCTTCTTTTTGTGTGGTTTTTGGGAATAATATCCAAGCATGAAAGTTTCAAGCACTTGGAACAGGGTGTTCCGGGCTTTGAAACTGGGTGTTCCAGGCCTTGGAACTGGGTGTTCCGGGCTTTGAAACTGGGTGTTTCAGGCTCTGAAACTTTTAGGCCGTGAGGCGGGGGAGTCCTCTATGCACACCCTGCCCGGACGAACCGCTTTTCCTTCCTCGACACATGCAGGAAGATTTTTCGCAAACCATTTTTGTCCGGCTATAAGAAAGCTATAAGAAACTGTTTTGAAATTCCACAAAAAGTTTTTTCATCACTTGACGTATTGAATAAGATGTTTCTATTTCTGTGCGACAGCACTGTTCCATAAAATGTTTTTGCTTAACTTTGCACCACATTGATTGAAATCGGCCTATCTCCAAACTTGGACATGGGCACAGACAACAAATTTAAACCCATTCCGGAATGCCATCATTGCAAACTCCTTTCCACCCGTTCGGCTTCATCGTCCGTCCCGATGAACTGCCCAGCCTTTTCACCTGCCCGTTCCATTACCATCCTCATCCGTTGGCCATCGAAGCCGCCAATATAGTGCAACAGTATTTGGCTTCACGAACCGACTGGACGGAAGAATTGTCGCACGGGAAAATGTTCGGGGTGCTTGTCGTGCAGAAAGAATCGCAGGTTGGCTTCCTGGCCGCCTATTCCGGATTGTTAGCCGGACGGAACGACCACCGGTATTTCGTTCCTCCGGTATATGACCTTCTGCAACCCAACGGCACGTTTAAGCGTGAAGAAAAAATAATTTCCGGCATCAACCGCCACATACAAGCCTTGGCACACGGCAACCTGAATAGAGCCCTGTCCTGCCACCTTGAAGCAATCCGGGAACAAAGCACGAAAGAACTCACCGAAGCCCGCGCGGCCATGAAGGAAGCCAAACGGAAACGGGACGAACGCCGCGCATCGGCCACAGGAAAAGACATGGAAAAACAACTGATTCGCGAAAGCCAGTTCCAAAAAGCAGAATATAAACGGCTGGAAAAGAAATGGAAAGCAGAAGCCGCCCGATATCTGGACATGCAAAACAAACTCAACGTAAGAATAAACACTCTGAAACACGCCCGAAAAGCCCGCTCAGAAGCATTGCAGGAATGGCTGTTTGCACAGTTCCGCATGCTGAACGCACAAGGAGAGGAAAAAGACTTGTGGCAGATTTTCCGCGAGCACGGGCGGCCGGCTCCGCCATCTGGCGCAGGCGAATGTGTCGCGCCCAAATTACTGCAATACGCTTTCCGCAACGGTTATCACCCATTGGCCATGGCCGAATTTTGGTGGGGAGCATCCCCCGAAACGGAAATCCGGCAACACGGCCATTTCTATCCGGCCTGCAAATCCAAATGCGAACCAATACTCGGGCACATGTTGCAGGGGCTGGACGTGGAACCCAATGTCCAAGAAACGCAAATGATGCACCCCGCCGAACCGTCCATTCTTTACGAAGATGAATGGCTTGTCGCCGTGAACAAACCCGCAGGCATGTTGTCGGTGCCCAACGCGGACAACAACGCGCCCTCCGTGCTTTCGTGGGCACAGGAACACTTTCCCCACGCTACCGGCTCTCTCGTAGTACACCGTTTGGACATGGACACGTCCGGCATCTTGCTGATAGCCAAAGACCGGCAAACATTTGTCCTGCTGCAGCAACAATTCGAGCACCGACAAATCAAAAAAAGATATATCGCCATCCTTGACGGCTTGGTCGCGACGGACAAAGGCACAATTTCACTACCCCTTCTACCGAACATCAACGACCGACCACGCCAAATGGTAGCGCAAAACGGGAAAACAGCCATCACCCGTTACCAAGTCGTCACCCGCCAAGACGGACACACGCGCATCACATTTTATCCGGAAACCGGACGCACCCACCAATTGCGTGTCCATGCGGCACATCCCCAAGGATTAAACGCCCCCATCATGGGCGACAACCTCTATGGAAAACCTGCCGACCGCCTTTACCTGCATGCAGAATCCATCTGTTTTGTCCATCCGCAAACAGGAACAACCATGGACATCCACTCTCCCGTTCCTTTTTGAGGCCGAAATTCACATGCCCATGCCACGCACTAGGCCTGCCCTTCGCAAATCTGTTCGATGCGCGCAAGCTCCCCGTCTGAAAAAGAAACATTCCGCAACGCATTCAGATTGTCTTCCAGCTGGGACACGGAACTAGCCCCCACAATCACGGATGTCACCGTCTCGTCTTTCAACAACCAAGCCAAAGACATCTCGGCCAAAGTCTGACCCCGCCCGGATGCCACCTCATTCAAAGCCTTGATTTTCTCCAACACCGCTCCCGTCAATACCTCACGCTTCAGGAACCGCCCTTGGGCCATACGTGAATCTTCGGGCACTCCGTCCAAATAGCGTGAGGTGAGCAGTCCTTGCGCCAAAGGGGAAAATGCGATAAAGCCAGCACCGTTATCCCGTGCCTGTGCCAATATGCCTTGCTCATCAAGCACCCGGTCAAACAGGTTGTAACGTCCTTGATAAAGCAAACAATGCACGTCACGCTCCGCGAGATAGCGATAGGCCTCATCCGCCTTGTCGGCAGGATATTTGGAAATCCCCACATACAAGGCTTTCCCTTGGCGCACCATGTCCACCAACGTTTGCATCGTCTCTTCAAGCGGCGTTTCCGGGTCGTAACGGTGGGAATAGAACACGTCCACATAATCCAGATTCATTCTCCGCAAACTTTGGTCCAGACTTGCCATAAGCGACTTGCGGCTACCCCAATTGCCATAAGGGCCGGGCCACATGTCGTATCCGGCCTTCGTGGCCACAAACAGCTCGTCACGATACGGGCGGAAAGACTTCTTCATGATTTGTCCGAAACTCTCCTCCGCGCTGCCGTAAGAAGGGCCATAGTTGTTTGCCAGGTCAAAATGCGTGATGCCGTGGTCGAAAGCATAATGTGCCATGGCAAGCGCATTGGAAAAAGGATTCATGTCACCAAAATTATGCCACATCCCCAAGGATATTTCGGGCAACAACACACCGCTCCGTCCACAACGGCGATAACGCATGCCGCAATCATAACGTGCAGCAGACGGGGAATAAACAGGATTTATCATGGTCTTTCGTTTTTCGAGATGACATTTGCCTACAAAAATAAGTAAAAAAGCATAAAGGCATATACATATCAGACCAAAATCCGCTAACTTTGAACAACATTTACCATCATACAGTCCAACCATGCCACGTATTGCAGACTATGCCTTTGGCTGCGCCGTCCTGATTTCAATGTCAATTCCCGTGCAAGCCCAAGAAAAAGCAAATCATTTCGAGATAAACACAGACTCCGTCCTCCAGACCATCGACGGCTTCGGGGCATCCGATGCATGGAGCATGCAATACGTAGGAACGTGGACTGACAGTGTACGTCTCCAAGTCGCAGACTGGCTCTTCAGCACAGACAACGAACGCGATGGCCGCCCCCGAGGCATCGGTCTTTCCATTTGGCGGTTCAACATCGGAGCCGGCAGCGCAGCACAAGGACATGAAAGTGGCATCGCCTCTCCTTGGATGCGTACGGAAAGCCTGGTCAGCCCGCAAGGCACATTCGACCCAAGCAAACAAAAAGGGCAACGCTGGTTTCTCAGGCAAGCTAAAGAAAGAGGCGTGGAAACCTTCATTGGATTTTTCAATTCCCCGCCCGTATATTATACGTGCAACGGGCTGGCCACCAACACCGGGCGCGGCGGCACACTCAACCTGAAGGCCGACCATTATGGAGACTTTGCCCGTTTCGCCGCCACAGTCACGGAAGGATTGGAGCGCCACGACGGCATCCACCTAGACTACGTCTGCCCCGTGAACGAACCGGACGGGCATTGGAACTGGACTGGCCCCAAACAGGAAGGCTCACCGGCAACCAACCGCGAGGTGGCCCGGCTCGCCAAGGCTTTCGACACTGAGTTCCGCAAGAGAAGCCTCAAGACGAAAATACTAGTCAACGAGTCGTCGGACTATCGCTGCATGTTCTCCACACATATCGCCGACTGGCAACGAGGATACGCCATTCAGTCGCTCTTCTGCCCTGACAGTTCGGCGACCTATGTGGGCAACCTGTCCAACGTGCCCCGCCTGATAGCCGGACACAGTTATTGGACCAACACCCCGCTGGAGGCTCTGCGCGGCATACGCATGCAACTGAAAGACACGTTGGACAAATATAATGTGGATTTTTGGCAAACGGAAACCTGCATCATGTCCAATGATGAAGAAATCGGAGGCGGTGGCGGATTCGACCGCACCATGAAAACCGCACTCTATGTGGCACGGATTATCCATCACGACCTGGTCTATGCCGGTGCCCGAAGCTGGCAATGGTGGCGTGCAGTAGGCGGAGACTACAAAGACGGACTGCTGCGCGAATACAGCCACCGCGATGGGTCGAAAGGATATGTGGTGGACTCAAAGTTGCTATGGGCGTTTGGTAACTACAGCCGTTTCGTTCGTCCGGGCGCAACCCGCATGGGCATCATAGCCACCGATTCGGATGGGAATACTGTCACTGAAGGTGACACAGACCCCACCGGACTGATGTGTACGGCTTTCCGCAACACGGATGGCTCGTGGGTGTTCATCGTGTTAAACTATAGCCACGAATCCAAAGACATTACATTCCGTTTGAATCAGCACGACATGACATCGTGGACGCCTTACCTCACAGCGGAAGGTCGCGACATGAACCTGCTGCCTTGCACAAAAATCACTAACGGAGAAACGACCCACATTCCAGCCCGTTCCATCACCACGTTCGTCAGCTGCCCTTAATCAGGAAGGGAAGCCTTTCACGTTTTGTGCCAAAAACGCTGCTTGAATTCAGAAAATATCGTCATCTCACGGCGAAGCACCCATATCGACAGGCCCGCACTGCACACCAAGACCAACCCGCCGGCAACAACCTTCAGCCACCACACCGGCTGCAAACCTAATGCCAACGCCAATGCGACACAAAAGAACTGGCAAATTATGAATGGTTTGAAACCGCGTTGCAAACGGAAACCATACCGCCGTCCATAAACAAGAAAAATCATGCACCAATCGAAAACGCCCGCCAATGCCAACGCGATGCCTGTGCCCAACACGCCATAATAAACATACCCCACCATGACACATGCAGCCATGAAAACATCATAGGCTACCTCCATGCAAAGAAACATGAGGGCATCACCTCTTGCCAAGGAAATATATGCCACGGGCAAAGTCATCGACTTGAAGAATAGATGCATAGATGCGCAAATGGCCATCCCCACCATTGGCAGGAAAGCGTCTGAATACAGTATGCGCACCACAATGGGCATTGCCAACACGAACAGCACCAAAAAAGGCGACATCAACAGCACACCGACCTTAATCTGACGATTGATCACGACGTTCATCCACTCCGTGTCATTGCCCACGGCAGCCAAACGGGGAAAATAATCCGTATCAACAGCCGTAAAAATAATGCCGGCATACATGAAAATCAAATTATATCCCATATTGTAAAGCCCCACGTCGGACAAAGAACCCGAACTGGCAATGAACAAGCCAAGCCCCATGCCCATTGCCGCATTCACCACATTTGCCAAGATATAGGGCACACCAAGGCACACCATCCCCCAACCCGCACGGAAATTCCCCTTGTCCCATAATCCGACTTTCCAAGGATACACACGAACCGAGAAATACAGATGGACGGCCATCACACCAAAGGAACTCAGAAGCAAGGCAGGCACGATCCCGCGCATTCCCCAGCAATAATAAAAAGGAATGGTGGAAAACAAAGCGGCCAACGCGCTGAACACAGAAATCAGTGCCACACGCTTCAACCGGCGTACAGCCTTCAGCACTGCCAACTCCGCAGCCGTGACCGACATGAAAACGACAACGGGCGACAACAAACATATCGCCGACGAATGGGAGAAATCATCAAAAGCACAAAAACTGATTAAAGGCGACAAAAGCACACACAACAACATGCCCGCCAGCCCCGTCCATACGCCCCATGTGCGCACCACACAGACATGGCGGGCTATCGCCTCCGCATCTCCTCGTCCATAAAATTCAGAAATCTCCTTAATCGAACTGAACGAGATGCCCAAACCGGAAGTGTTCTGCATGAAGTTCAGCACGTTCTGATACAAGGACGAAAGCCCCACGCCGACCGTGTTCAAAAGCACAGCCGCCAATTTGTTGCGAATCACGCCCACAAGCAAAGTGAGCACCTGTATCCCTCCCAGGAAACCGGTGTATTTCACAATATGGTCATAGGTGGCTTCGTCCTCAGCCTTGACCGATGATTCCGTATGTTGTTTTTCTTCTATTTCTGAAATCCCGCTCATAATATCGAAACAAAGATACAGCTTTTCCATTTATTTTTTATACCTTTGCTTAAAAATATCATGAAAGTCCTATTACTCGGAGAATATAGCAATGTGCATTGGACGTTGGCCCAAGGATTACGCGCCTTGGGACATTCCGTCACAGTGGCTTCGGACGGGGATAGCTGGAAAGACTATCCGCGGGACATTTCTTTGCACCGCAAATCAACCGGGAAGATAGACACGCTCGACTTCCTGTGGCGGCTGGGACGCGCCCTTCCCACCATGCGGGGCTACGACGTGGTTCAACTCATCAACCCGATGTTCCTTGAATTGCGGGCCGAAAAGCTTTTCCCAATTTACCACTTTCTGAAAGAGCACAACAAAAGCATGTTCCTTGGCGCATTCGGAATGGATTACTATTGGGTCAAGACAGGACTGGACGCCCGGACATTCCGGTATTCAGACTTCAACCTGGGAAAAGAAATCCGGAAGAACGCAGACAATGACCTATTCATCGCGGACTGGCTCGAAGGGCCTAAAAAACAACTGAACGAAACGATTGCCGAAGAATGCGACGGCATCGTCAGCGGGCTGTATGAATACGACGCTTGCTACCGTCCCATATACCCGGACAAGACGCAATTCATCCCCTTCCCTATTAATCGTGAAGAGGTGACCCCACGGATTCCCCACCCGGAAACCAAACGCGTGAGATTTTTCGTCGGCATCCAAAAGAAGCGGAATGCCTATAAGGGGACCGATGTCATGTACAAGGCATTGGTGCGGCTGGCCGGACAATATCCCGACCGCATCGAAATAGTGAAAGCCGAGTCTGTCCCCTTCACACAATATTGCCGGATGATGGATCGTTGCGACGTGCTTTTGGACCAGCTCTACTCCTATACGCCCGCCATGAACGCCCTGCTGGCCATGGCCAAAGGCCTTGTCGTAGTAGGAGGCGGCGAAGAGGAAAACTATGAAATCCTGGGTGAGAAGGAGCTGCGCCCCATCGTCAACGTGTTGCCTTCGGAAGAAGATGTCTATGAAAAACTGGAAAAACTCATCCAAACGCCCAGCGACATTGAAAGAAGGGCGAAAGAAGGCATCGAATACATCGCAAAGCACCATGACCATGTGAAAGTGGCCGAACGTTATGTGGACTTTTGGAACAAACGCATAAGCCTGAAACAAGACACGGAAGAGCATCCATGAAACTGTCCATCATCATTCCTGTCTATCGGGTAGAAACGTATTTAGACTTCTGCCTGAAAAGCATCGTGCAACAAAACGTGGACGATTGTGAGGTCATCCTGGTCAACGACGGATCGCCCGACCGCAGCGGGGATATCTGCGACGAGTGGTGCCGAAAGAACCGGAATTTCCAAGTCATCCACTGCGCGCAGAACAAAGGACTGAGTGCAGCACGCAACAAAGGCATCGAAAAAGCACACGGAGAATACATCACATTCATAGACTCTGACGACTACCTGTCGCCCAACACATTAAAAAGCAACTTGGAACTGCTTGAAAAAGCACCGGACGTGGACGTGCTGGAATATCCCGTCTGCGTGGAACACGGCGCGGAATCATCCTATCATTACGTGCCTGGAAAGGGCGAAGTCGTGAGTTTCCCTGAATGGATGACACGAAAAGGCTACATGCACAGCTATGCATGGAACAAGCTCTACAGACGCACTCTGTGGGAAAAAAAGCGTTTCCCGGAAGGGAAACTGTTTGAAGACGTATATACCATACCTTTTATATTACAACAAGCAGGACACATACTACGCTCGAACAGGGGGCTGTACTATTATTGCAACCGGAAAGGCTCCATCTCGCACACTGTGACCCCGCGCGGCATTGAAGACCTATTGCAAGCCCACCTTCAGTTGTACCGCAACGTGTCCGCACGCCCCGATATTCCGGAAAAGGCATTGGATGATTTATACCTGTGCTTGTGCAATCCCCAAATCGTCAGCCTGCAAATGGGCGGTCCGCTCTGCATCCCCGACCGTAAGATTCCGTTGCATCGCGCCTTATTTACCCGGCGGCCTGCGAACTATCACCTCAAAGCCATCCTGAAATCGCTCAGCGGAAAGAAATATTGCAAGCTTATGGCCCAAACCCGTAAAATGTTGAGGAAATGAAGCCGCTGTCCATCAGTTTCATCATCCCCTATTATAAAGTGGAGCTAGCACTCCTTGCGCGGGCTATCCGCAGCGTCCAGGCATTAGGCAATACTGTGGACTGGGAAATATGGGTCATCGACGACGGCACACCGGAAAGCGAAGCCAAACATTTCATCGAACGACTCAATGAACCTAACATAGGCTACTATGCACAAACACACAGCGGCCCCGGAGGTGCCAGGAACACAGGCTTGGATTTGGCTAACAAGGAATATGTCCATTTCTTGGACGCTGACGACTATTTGTTTCATACTCCTTTGAAGCAGGCATTGAACATGCTTTCCACGTCTCCCGTAGAACTCTTTGCATTCCAATCCCAGAAAGTACACGACACATCCATTTCCGATGGGTCTTCGCCTCCTCCCCGCCTCATTTTTCAAGGAACAGGCGTCGATTTCATGCTCCGACACAACTTGCATGGCAGCGTGTGGAGCTATTTCTTTAAGCACGAACTAGCCCGGGATTTGCGTTTCACGCCTATCGCATACCACGAAGATGAAGAGTTCACGGCACTCTTGTTCTTAAAAGCCAAACAAATAACTGTCACCAACTTGCCCGTGTATGCCTATTACCAACGCAAAGGTTCCATCATGCACCGCACGGAATCCACTTTCGTAAAACAGCGTTTCCTGGATTTGATTGCGATTATCCTGAATCTGAAAAAGAAAGGCAAACAACTAAGCGGGCTCCCCGCCGCTGCCTTAAACAAAAGAATTGACATGCTCTGCATGTCAATGGCTTATACCCTGTTGGGCGACAGCCCGGACACATCATTCCTCTTGGACATGCGGAACCGGATGAAAAGTGCCGGACTTTATCCGCTATCCCCGCACTATTATTCACTGACATATGCCATTATCCGGATATGCACGTCAACCACAGCCGGCCTTGTCGCACTCAATAAACTCTTTCGCCTGCTACATTTCAAACACGCAGGCAAGGCTTTCTAAATTAAGCATTCAAATTCATAAAAAAGGTTTATCACTTTCTGGTTATTCATTTATTTCGTATATTTGCGTATTCTTTATATGAGAATTTAGTTTAAAGGTATTAGAAGGTAGTACAAAGGTTCTTGTGCGAGAGCATAGGAACCTATTTTTTCACCATTGAATAATGAATAACTTATCGGCAGATTAATTGAGTGCTTTGCAAGCAAAGCGTGTCTCCCCCAAAAAAATTCAGATATACTGACTTTGCCAAGTAAGATATCTTACTTGGCAAAGTCAGTATATCTGAATTCATCCATATTATTCCGCTGCTTTGAAGTTATATATCGGCTTTATCACATTCACAATGTTCACCGTGTCATGGATGTTCCCAATAATTTCATCTTTAGGCTTATACACCATAGGCGACTCGTCCTTGGTGTCTTCCGACAGGCTTTCGCTGTAAATGCCTTGCATGGAGACGCGGTAATCATCCATAGAAATGCTTTTGAAGGCTTGGCTCCGGCTCATGATGCGTCCTGCACCGTGTGGGGCGGAACAGTTCCACTCTGCATTACCCCTACCGATGCAAATAAGCGATCCGTCGCGCATGTTCAGCGGGATGATGCACTTTTGTCCTTCATAAGCAGCTATCGCCCCTTTGCGGATGATGTTGTCATCACCTATATAATTATGTACACTTTCAAATGCCAAATCATCAGGTTTGACTTCTATATATCCTTGTCGGATAAAATAATCCATGATTAAGTTTGCAATCAGACGGCGGTTCATCCTGGCCCAATACTGGCAGAGACGCATATCATGCAGGTAATCCTCACGATAAACACCTTCCAGATAGGAAAGGTCAGGCGGAATCGCGGGCGTGCGCATCTTGAATGAATTGTGCAGTTGGCGAATGGCATCCTGCAACTCGTCCTTGCGCCCTGCCGCCTTGTATTCGGCAATCATGCGGTTTTGTTCCTCCATCAGTTCAGCCCATCCCGACTGACACTTTACAGCGAGCTTCTGATAAATCTGCGCCACCTGCTTCCCCATGTTGCGGCTTCCGGTATGGACGACCAAATAGGTCATACCACATTCGTCCTTGTCTAACTCGATGAAGTGGTTGCCTCCGCCCAACGAACCGATGGAAGCGTTCAAGCGTTTGGTCTCCTTCAGTTCGCGGTAGCAGCGCAGCTGCTTGATGATGTCCTTGGCTTCACGATATACATCCATATAAATTTGTGGAAGTGGCGCATAATGATTGTCCCGGAAATTACGCCCGGACGGTATATGATGAAGAATGAACTCGTTGAGGGCATGGTAGTCTATGTCACCCACGCAGACAAACGGCTGCACCAAAATGCCACAACCTATGTCCACGCCCACGATATTCGGAATCACCTTATCGCCCAAGTTCCCAGTAAAGCCGATGACACAGCCTGCTCCAGCATGTACGTCGGGCATGATGCGGATTTTACACTTGCTGAACACATCGATGGACAGCAACTCCTTGATTTGTTCGCAGGCACGGTCCTCGATGTTGTCCGTGTAGATTTTTACGTTATAGCCTTCTATGGTTTTCATCTTGTTTTATGAAAGAATACGTACTTTTAATTGTTTCTTTTCGTCTTCAACCAACTTGTCCCATAAGCGGGAACGCTGCAGAGCGGACGCCGGAATATAATCCTGGTATTTTTCCAGGAATTCCATACTGTACAATTCGTCCCGGTGATAGCAGTCGATGATTTCAGTCCAGTCCCAATAGTCGGCAAACTGCTCCAAGAGTGCGGAAGTCAGTTCCACGCTGGAGTTACACGACAGTTTAGACCAATTCCAATAGTCCTTGTATCTATCAAGGTTTTCTGCCGTAAACAGATGCTCGTTGTCGGAACCGGAAAGTTCCTCCCAATCCACTTTGTTCTTGAACTTCTCTATCATGGATACAGTCCAAAGGATATTGCTGTTGTCGGAAATCTCTTTCCATACCACCTTGTCCTTGTACTTTTCCAACAGTTGTTCATTCCAAGCAAATTCGCTTGACAGTTCTTTCCATGCGGCCTCTTCCAATACTTTAGCCATAAAATCGTTGTTCCAGTTCTTTGTTGCCATACTACTTGTTATTAAATGGTTTAACATCAATTCTGCTGCAAAGTAAAGATTGTCAAGTGCCAAATTGAGGCATAACCACAAAAAATAAATTGAAAAGTAGAAAAAATAAGGTTGTGCCGCGATTTTTCACAAGCAAACATCTAATTTTGTAGCAGAACATTAAATAAATAACAGTATGGCAGCAAATCTTTTTGGGCGGTATGTCTGGCTGATAGACACTCTGCGCAGGCATAAACGCCTTACATTTCAAGAAATCAGCGAGCTTTGGCAGGAAAGCGGACTGAGCTACGGTGAAGAATTGCCTTTGCGCACGTTCCATAATCACCAGAAGGCCATCAAGGACATCTTTGACGTGTACATTGACTGTGACCGGAAGGACGGCTACCGGTATTACATAGACGAGCCGGAACGGTTGGAAGGAAACAACCTGCAAAGTTGGCTGATAAGCTCATACGCCACCTTGAACCAAATTCAGGCTGATAACAAACTGGAAGACCGGATTATTTTTGAGGATATTCCATCGGGACAAACGTGGCTCACGCCCATCGCCGAAGCCATGCGGCGCAACCATGTGTTGAGCATTACGCATCAAGGCTTCGGCAAACCGGAAGCCAGCACGTTTGAGATTGAGCCTTACTGTCTGAAAGTCGTGAAACGCCGCTGGTACGTGGTGGCACGCAGTCCCTATTATTCCGACCGGAACAAAAAGAAAGGCATCAAGCCTGCCGATGTTTACCGGGTATATGCCCTCGACCGCATCTCTGACATTCAAGACACGAGCAGGACGTTCAAAATGAAGAAGGACTTCGATATCAACCGGTATTTTGAAGGATGCTGTGGGATAATCACGTCTGATGGACCCATCCAACGTATCGTACTCTTGGCATACGGTGGCTTTGCCGACTATCTGCGTACCCTGCCCTTACACGAATCACAACGGGAGATAGAAAGTGATGATGAGTCCACCCTCTTTGAATATCATCTGAAACCGACTTTCGACTTCTATCAGCTGGTTCTCGCCCAAGGCGATCAGGTGGAAGTGCTGGAGCCGGAATCCGTGCGCAACGAAATGCGCAATTTTGCAAAAAACATGTTGGACAATTACATTTGGGAGGAGGAAAAAACATGCAAGGTATAAATTTCATAGCCATTGATTTTGAGACAGCCACAGGCAAACGCGCTTCCATCTGCGAGGCAGGAATTTGCGTAGTACGTGAAGGAAAGATAGTAGAAACCCGTTCATGGCTCGTCCGTCCGCAAGGAAATATGTATAGCTATTGGAACATGCAGATACACGGTATCCGTCCAAATGATACTGAAAACTCTCCGGAATTCCCGGAAATATGGGCAGAGATAACTAAATACCTTAAAGATATCCCCGTGCTTGTGGCCCACAATGCCGCTTTTGACATCGGATGCATCCGTCACTCGCTGGAATTATACGGCATGGAGAAACCGGACATTACTTATTATTGTTCCCTCCGTGCTGCCCGCAGGCTTTATAACTTCGGTTGCAACAGTTTGGATTATCTCTGTGACCAATTTAAGATACCTTATGGGCAGCATCACCGGGCAGGAGATGATGCGGAGATGTGCGCACGGTTGTTTCTGACAGAATTGGAGGATGCAAGGTGCGGATTGGAAGGGATGGATTATTGTAACGGAAAACTATAAAGGATTATACACAATGAACGAATCAAATTATAAAACAGAATGGACTTTGAAAGAAATATCGGAATGGGCAAAGGATGATTCGGAAGTTAAAATCCCTGCCATACAACGAGGATTGGTATGGAAACCACATCAAGTGGAATTGTTGTGGGACTCTATTCTACGTCAATTCCTATTGGTGCCTTTACTCTTTCTTATTTGCGCACAGAAAGTACAAATATATATAATCTGATTGATGGCCAACAACGTTGGAATGCTGTGGCCTTGGGATATGGTACTCTCTCGTACGAAGATTGTATCTTATGGTTTGACCTAAAATCCGATGATAAAGTGTGGAGCAGTAGTAAGACAACCAGAAAATACATCATCCGTGCCACAACAAAGGCGCACCCTTGGGGCTATAAGGCTAAGGACGACTGCACTACGCTTAATACGGCGCAAAAGAGAGCCGCGCTTCAGGAATTTGGAGTAAATGACAACGAATACGAGGACACAATCAGCTTGGCTGAGACTTATCCTATAGAATCGGGATTACCCATTCCTCTGTACTGGATGATAGCCGCAGGTGAGGA
>CALULT010000042.1 GCA_944321565.1 uncultured Paraprevotella sp.
ACCATCCATGCTGATGTCGTTGGGCTGGTTGAAACCGCTGAACACGCTGACCTGCGAAAACTTGGTCACGCCCGTCAGCAGCACAAACTGAAGGTCGTCGTCAGCAGCTTTAAAAACGGAATAAAAAGCTTTCAGCACCTCACGGTTACGGTCTTCCAACAAACGCCCTTCATTCTTCAAGCCGGTGTCCAACACATCAAGAATGGGTTTGTCATATTCGTCGATTAGAACCACGCAACGGCGGCCATATTGCCAATGTGCCTGAGCCAACACGTATGCGAAACGGTCACCAAGGGTCACCATCCTGTCATCCTTCCCATACTCCCCTTCCCAAACAGACACACGCGTCTCCAATTTCTGCTCCAAAATACCGTCTTGGGTGAAATCATCTCCATTAAAATCAATATGGAATACCGGATACTCCGCCCAATCAGTTTCCAAATTGTCAATAGCCAGTCCCTTGAACAAATCCTTCCTCCCCTCGAAATAGCATTTGAGGGTGGAAACCAGCAGGCTCTTGCCGAAACGGCGGGGACGGCTCAGGAAATAAATCTTGCCCTCCTTGACCAAACTGTAAATCAAATCCGTCTTATCGACATACACGTAACCATCCTCTATCAATTGGGGAAAGCTTTGGATTCCTATCGGGTATTTCATCTTGGCACATTGTTTTTGGCTGATACAAAGAAACCATTTTTTTTCGAGACAAGCAAACCTTTGAGAAACTGTTTTGAACCTATCACGCCAGACGGAAAAAACTTTTTGGAGAAGGCCAAAAACAGTTTCCCAAAAATCAGGCACGTCATATCTTGCCAAGCTTCCATCGCCCGCGCCTCATATAGCCATAACACAGCAACAGGATGCAAAGCCCATAGACATGTTCGGACGTCCAACACCAAGCCACGTCGAACCTCAGGTGCTGGATGATGACATATATATATAAGGTATAGAAACAGAGCGTGAACAACTCCAAGGCAAACGCCATGCGCGTGTTGCCCGTGCCGGAAACAGCTTGGAAATAGATGTTGCCCGGCGCAATCAGCAAAGGAGTCGTGCAATAGACCCACAAAGACGGAATGGCTGCCGTAATCAAGTCCGGGATATTCGTATATACACCCAATATCACACGGGGAAAAATGGCAAAAAGCACCACCATTGGCAGGACAATGAGATACGTAAGCCGCACATGCTGCCGGATAGTGGGCATCACGGCATCTTCGCGCCCCGCCCCGATAAGGTTGCTCACAAGCGCGCTGCACGTAGAAGCGAAAGCCGCCACCACCATGAACGGAATGCCGGAAATGTTACGTATCACGTTCGTAATCGCCAATGCCCGTTCGCCCAGATGCTCCACAAAAAGGAAGAACAAAAACCACGTGGAAAGGGATATGAAGTTCTGTATCATCGTCCAAAAAGACACGTTCAGGATGCGCCGCAGTTTCGGCCAACTGTAACGAACCGGGCGGTTCAACCCATATTTCACCAAGTCCACACGGCGGCAAGTATATACCACGAAGAAAACCACCGACACCAGCTCTGCCAACGAAGAACCAATGGCCGCTCCGGCAATGCCCAACGCAGGGAAACCAAACTTACCGTAAATCAGGATGTAGTTGAACACCACATTGGACAACACCATCACCACGGAGTTGAGCGTGAGCGTCTTGGTCTGCGTAGTCCCCACAAAAAAAGCACGGAACATCACTGCCACAAACGAAAAGAAGAAACCGAAGATGCGCCAATCCAAATAACTGAGCGCGGCTTCCACGATGTGCGGCGAAGAAACAATGGCCGGAAGCAAAACCGGAGAAACAAGCTTCGACAAGACAAAAGCAAACAAAGCCAATCCCAACACGAAATACAGCCCCTGATAGAATATGCCGCCAATTTCATCGTAATGCCCCTCCCCGTTCCGACGGGCCATGAGAATCTGCGCCCCGATGCCGAAACCAAAGCCCATCATGAAAATCACCATGTAGTACACCCCGGCTATGGCAGCCGCCCCAAGTTCCACCTCGCCGACCCGGCCAAGGAACGCCGTGTCCGTCATGCCTATCATCTGTTCCATCAACAGGCTAATCAGAATCGGATAAGCAATGTGGAAAATTTCCTTGCCGGAATAAACCTTCTTAAGTCGAGTTTCCCGTGTCTCCATCCTGCAAAAAATCAATAAAGCGGGCAAAAATAGCAAAAATAAGTGAATTACCCAATAAAACACGCCGCCTGTTTCGAACAGTTTCGAACGTTTTCCGCTATCTTATACCCATACCTCAAATGGGCATAAAAGACTTTCGTATTTTTCAATAAAAAAACCAATACAATGACATCCATCAAAATCAAATTCAGGCCTTCCACCGTGGAAGGGAAAGCAGGCAGGCTCTACTTCCAATTCACACACCAGCGCGTCACCAGGACACAAAAAACGTCTTACTGCATCTATCCGGACGAATGGGACAGCGAAACCAACCAAATCATCCTCCCGCCCTCCAAGCCCGAACGGCACGAAATCCTAAGGCAATACAAGAAAAAGCTGAAAGAAGATTTGTTCCGCATCAACGAATGCGCCATCCACCTGAATAAGAAAAAGCACCCTTATTCCATACACGAATTTACCAAGCTGTGTAAAGACCGGTTAGACACAAAATCCTTGAGTTTTGTCATGCTATCCATCATCAGGCAACTGAAAGAACAAAGACGCGTCCGCACCAGCGAAACATACCGATGCACCTTTGACAGCTTCATGCGCTTCAGGGACGGAGAAGAAACCTGTTTGGACGAAATCAACCAAGAAACCATAAAGGCATACGAGACTTATTTGAAAAACAAACAACTCACGCTCAACACCATCTCGTTCTACATGCGCATCTTGCGCGCGGCATACAACCATGCCGTGGAAAATGGACTCACCGTGCAACGCCATCCTTTCCGACATGTCTATACTGGAATAGAACGGACCAACAAACGCGCAGTCACAAGCCATGTCATCAAAGACATCAAAAACAGCCGGCTTCCTGCTGGAAGCACGTTGGACCACGCCCGCGACATGTTCCTCTTCAGTTTCTACACACGCGGCATGTCATTCGTTGACATGGCCTATCTGAAGAAAAAGGACTTGCACAACGGCATATTGACTTACCGCCGCAAAAAAACCGGGCAACAGCTCTCCATCAAATGGGAAAAATGCATGCAAAACATCCTGAACAAATACCCTATCAATCCGACAGAATATTTGCTACCCATCATCACATCCCCACAAAAAGATGAACGGAAGCAATATAGGAATGCCATGGCGTTGATTAACAGAAAACTAAAAACCATATCAGAACTCGTGCATAGTCCTTATCCCCTTTCCATGTATGTAGCCCGGCATTCGTGGGCCAGCATCGCCAAAAGCAAAAACATCCCACTTTCCATTATCAGTGAAGGCATGGGGCACGACTCCGAAACAACCACGCAAATCTACCTTGCATCATTAGACACGTCCGTCATAGACAAGGCAAACCATCGCATCATCAACGACCTGTGAACCCGGCCCAGCTGTCCCGCCCTTCGGCTGACAACATGGGGCGGGACAAGTTTTTCCAAAAACAATCACAAAAACGCGAAAAAAAGATACGGAATATCCACTTTTTTCCACTAACTTTACCCTCACAAACCTATATCAAATATGAGTGACGGAAATTTCAACCGCAGCCTGCTGCCCCACACGCCATACCATAGCGGGTTGAAAGCAGGCAAAGCCATGGAACGCCAATACGCATTGGAAGCGTTCAAAAGCTATCTTCAAGCCACACACCCTGACATGACAGAAGAAGACATAAAACTGGAAACAGAACGTTTCAGGAAAATCCTGTCCGCAAAAGGCTAAGAAACCATTAGACAATAGAAGAAACCCAAAACAGGTTGATTGATTGGATTTTCTTAGCCGGGATAGTGGCAGCTTGCGCCGCCGGGATTGCCTATGCAGTCAGACGCTTTAAGACAGGGACGTAAAAACGCCCACAAAAAACCTAAAATAGGCGTTTTTATGGGCGTTTAATTCTTAACTTGCTGATATTCAGCATTAGAAGCGGAGAGAGAGGGATTCGAACCCCCGGTGCCTCTCAGCACGACGGTTTTCAAGACCGTTGTAATCGACCACTCTACCATCTCTCCAAAATATTCCGTTGGAAGCACCCTTCCTGAAAAGCGATGCAAAGGTAGTGTTTTTTTCCGGTTGCGCCAAATCTGAAGCCGAAAAAAAAGCTTTGCGCACACCATATTCCTATATTTCTACGGCCTCTCCACAACTCATATAGTCTATGGCATCCCTCATATTACGTTTCAATGCATCATATTGGGGAATCCCGGTGCAGTGCATCGTGAAATACCGGCAACCTTTATTTTCCAACAACTCATCCGACAAAGCACGGACAAACAAGGCTTCCTCTTTTTCCGTCAGGACACTTTTCACCAAATGCATGCCTGCAAAGACGTGGGTAGGGGGACAGCCAACCACCTGCATGGCTCTTTGCATGATGTCCGCGATTCCGCAATGGGCACATCCAGCGAAAAGGACAGTTTTCCCACCTTCTTTAATCACCAAACTCTGTTCGTGCCGGAAATCATCATTCACGTTCCGCCCAGGCCCAAACAACAGCCTGTTTCCCGTCGGTTTCAGCCTTCCACTCCTCACCCCGGAAAACAGGATAACATCCTCTTCTATTTTTGCTTCATCCCCACAAAACACCAAGCGTCCACAATCCTTCAAGTCTGTATCCAAGCCGATATATTTCAGCCCGTCTTCGCGCAAGGAATAGTGCGGTTCGAAAGCATGGCGGTTAAGATACACCTTTGTCTTTTGGTTCAGTTCCAAAAAGGCACGGAGGCCTCCCCCATGGTCATAATGCCCATGCGACACAACGGCCAAATCCACCCCCTCCAAGTCGATTCCCAACCTCACTGCATTCTCGGCAAACAACCGGTGCTGCCCCATGTCAAACAAGATGCTTCGCCCGTCATCCAAACTGATGTGTAAACTGAGGCCATGCTCCACCGGCAAGCCCACACGGCTAGTGTTTTCAACTAACGAAGTAATTTTCATACTCAATAAGATTTATACACCCTCATTCCTTTTTGCCAGCCAACACCCTTCCTCATGCGAATTGACAATGCCAATGGCTTGCAAGTAAGCATAAATGATGGTGCTGCCCACAAACTTCATACCCCTGCGACGAAGGTCGTTAGAAACGGCATCGGACAATGGAGAAGAAGAAAAGCCTGTTTCAAAAACCGTGTTCCCATTCGTGAAGCTCCAAATATAACGGTCAAACGAGCCATATTCACAACGAATCGCCATATAAACGCGGGCATTACCCACTGCTGCATTAATTTTCAGCCTGTTGCGCACAATACCCGCATTTTGTTGCAGTATCCGGAGCTTGGTTTCATCATAACGCGCTATCGCCTCATAATCAAAACCATCGAAAGCTTCGCGAAACGCCTCACGCTTGTTCAATATGCATTCCCACGAAAGTCCGGCCTGGAATGTTTCGAGCAGGAGCATCTCAAACAGCTTGCCGTCATCATGCACAGGCACTCCCCATTCGTGGTCGTGATAGGCCACATAAGACGGATTGGCCATGTTACACCAGCCACATCTCCGTTTGTTTTCTTCCTTCTTAATCATTTTCCTAGAAGCCGCACTTTAATACCCGCCAAGAAAGGTTTCCCTTTCACGGCTTTCAACCCAATCATAATACAGTCGCCGTCATTGTGCACAATGTAACGGCGCCTGAAAGCGGTGCGGTAACGGTCTCCGTCGGCAGGCGAAAAGTCGGACTCCACCAGCTTTCCGCAAATCGAAATGTTGAAACGGGCATCGCCCGCCGCCTTCTCCGCGCCGGCCTTGTCCAGGAGGTTCGCCAGCTGCACGGCGGGACGAGTCACGTCGGCCATCAGGAGCTCCACTTCATAGTCCCCCGCCGGTGCGTCAATCTTATAGGCGAAATCGCCTTCGCGCCACGTCTGGT
This sequence comes from uncultured Paraprevotella sp., assembly GCA_944321565.1. GTDB lineage: Bacteria > Bacteroidota > Bacteroidia > Bacteroidales > Bacteroidaceae > Paraprevotella. The sequence goes on from CALULT010000042.1 coordinate 6,012, forward strand.
AAACCGGGCCGTCCACGGTGTTGACAATTTCCGATGTCGTACTGCGCTCCGTGCCGCCCACGTAACCCCAGCCTCCTTCCGCATAGGGCCGGTCGGGCAACCAAGTGAGCCGGCTCACGTCGGACGTGAAGAAGCAGTTGCTCCCCACGTTGATGGCCAGTTCGTCGCCCTTGGCCAAGTCGGGCATGGGCTGCATGCGGATGTTCATCGCGTCGCGCACCGTCCGCCCGTCACGACTGCCCTGTGCCATGAGCAAGGATGTGCCTTCGGGCAAGACAACCCGGAACTCGGCATGGCAATTGTCCGCCTTCTGCCGCCCTGCGGATTCACCGTTGACAAACAGCTCCACTTCGGGCAAGTTCGTATAAACCTTAACCGTCTGCGCCTTGCCTGTCTCCCCCACCCGCACCGGCCAGTCGCGACTGGCAATGTGCAGCACGGGGATGCCCCCTCGCCACATCGACTTGAAATAATAGGCCACGTCCTTCGGTGTGCGGTCGTTGTAGAACAGCCCTTTGTTGTTCACCCTAGGCATGGACTCCTGACGGGCGGCCACGTTGAAGTCGATGAAGTTCCAATAGGCGCAACCGCTGATCCATTCCTTTTCCTCAATATAAGGCAAATAATGCTCCACGTAAGTCTGATGGTATTCCATGCTGAAGTCGAACGGGCGGCCTTCCGTGGTGTGCAACCGCCGGTCGCTCCCCGCGCCCCATTCGCTGATGATGATGGGCAGTTCCGGATAATGCTCGTGCTGATACTCGCACCAAGCATTGAAATCCTCCAGCCGGTCCACATACCAGCCCTGATAAAGGTTCCATCCGCCCACGTCCGTCAAATCCAGCCCTATCTCGTGGTAAAGGTTGGTCATGTTGTAGGCCATCACGCTCGCCCGCGCCGGGTCTTCCTCCTTCAACACCCGCTCCATCCGCTGCGCCAAGCCCACGGTACGGTCCCGGTAGGCAGGCCATCGGGGATTGCCCGGCCCTGGAGTGACCAGAAGGATTTCGTTCATGTACCCCCACATGATGACAGAAGGATGATTGTAGTGCTGGCGAATCATTTCGCGCAGGTTCCGCTCGCAGTTGTCGGCATAACCGGGCGTGTCCTCCACGATATTGACAATGGGAATTTCCTCCCAGGCGAGCAACCCCAGCTCGTCGCAGGCCTCCAGCAGCGCATCGTCCTGCGGATAATGGGAAATGCGGATGAAGTTACACCCGATTTCCTTCATCAGGCGCACGTCGCGGCGGTGCGCCTCGTCGTCCAGGGCCACGCCCACGGGAGCCTGGTCCTGATGGCGGTTCACGCCGCGGAGCTTATAAGGCTTTCCGTTCAGGAAGAAGCCTTTTGTTCCATCGAAAGCAAACCAGCGAAGTCCCACCTTGTTGGCCTGTTCGTCGAGCACCTTCCCGTCCTTCGGGTTAACCAGCGCGGTCTTCACCACATAAAGGGAGGGTGTCTCAGGCGACCAAAGCATCGGTTGCCGGATGGCCTCGGACGTGTATTCCAACGCACGGGTTTCGCCTGCTTTCAGTCTGAATTTCTGTCGCTTTGCCTGCAAGAGTTCCCCTCCGGGCGAATAAACCTGGTGCCGCAACTCCAGGGAAACCGCCTTGTCCGCATCATTGGCCACTTCGCTACGGACACGCACCACGGCCTTGTCCTCGCTCACTTCGGGCGTGGAAACAAAGATGCCACTGGACCCCATGTTGGCCATGCTGAAATGTTGTTCCGGGACGGACACGAGCCACACGTCCCGATAGATGCCACCCCAGAACGTGAAGTCGGCCGAAATGGGCGTGATGTCCTTCCGCCCGTTGTCCACCGTGATTTCTATCAGGTTTTCCGTCCGTATGCAATCGGTCACGTCCACCATGAAAGCCGAATAGCCTCCGGCATGGCTGCCCACCGCCTTACCGTTGACCACCACCTCGGCGGCCTTGCTGGCGGCATCTATCTTCAGGTAGTAGCGACGCCCTTCTTCCACCTCCGATAGTGTCAGCACACGGCGATAAATGCCCTTTCCCTGGTAATAGTCGCGTCCGGCGTAAGCATCCAAGTTATACGTATGCGGAAGATTGACCCGCGTCCACCGTTGCTCAGACGGTTTGCGGAACTCCCAACTGTCGTTGATGGTCTTCATTTCCCGTTGCGCGGCCAACGGGGAAGCCGTGAAGAGCACAGCGCACAAAGCCATTGCCGCCCTTTCAAAAAAATCAGGTAATGTCATGCGGATGTGGTTTTTGATGGTTCAAGAGACAAAAATACGATAAAAAGCAACATGATGAAAGTGCGACACAAAAAAAATGATGAATTCCGCAACTTGCCGAATCTTTTCCGGGGAGGCGGCAGAAATACTCTCCCCGGCCTTATTGGGGAGAGAAGGGATTCCCCCTCCCCCGCCTCACGGCATGAAAGTTTCAGAGCCTGAAACACCCAGTTCCAAAGGCCTGAAACACCCAGTTCCAAAGGCCTGAAACACCCAGTTCCAAAGGCCTGAAACTGGATCAGTTTGTATTTTGGGGGGGATTTAACACCATCTGGAAAAATGAATTAAAGAATTTGTGTGACGCAGAGTTTCTCGCAGATGAATGTCCGCAGTCAAAGCCGGCAGGAATGAACTGTCCCGCCTTGCAGGGGGACGAGCCCCGAAGGGGCGGAGGAGGTCTCACATCCACAGAGTCGTAACGCCCCCATCTGTTCGCCATGCGGAATGACAATGGCAGCGTGGGTGGGAAACCCCTCCGACACACACACATAAAGTATGTCTTTGTGTGGACGTGAGCCCCCTCCGTCACTTCGCGCCACATCCCCTACAAGGCGGAGGAGTTTATTTTGATACACCCTCTACAATTTGCAAATCAATCTTCACTATAATTCTCATTCAAGACCAACCTTTCCTGTACGACCGGTGGCCATAGACCACCACCACAAGGAAACAGATAAACGGCAACACGAACGACAAGTTAACTGCCGGCATGCCCCACAATTCGTGCTGGTCGATGATGGCCGCCTGGAGCGGCGGCAACACCGAACCGCCCAGGATGGCCATAATCAGCCCCGCGGCACCGAACTTGGCATCGTCGCCTAGCCCTTGAAGTGCGATGCCATAAATCGTGGGAAACATGAGCGACATGCAGGCCGACACACCCACGACGCAATACATGCCCCATATGTTCTGGAAAAACATCACCCCGAGCGTAAACAAGGCCGCAAAAACGGCCAACGTGCGCAGCAACAGCCCGGAATTGAAGAAACGCAGCAAGAACGTGCAGATGAAACGGCTCACGCAGAACAAAGCCATCGCGGCAATGTTGAACTGCTGGGAACGGACTTCGGCGGCCTGCTCCGCCATGCCCATGTCCATGAACAGGCGTGTGCCATACTGGATGATAAACGTCCAGCACATGATTTGCGCACCCACATAGAAGAACTGCGCCACCACGCCCTCGCGATAGCGCGGCACTCTCACCAGACGTTTCAACGTGGGCAGGAAATCTATCTTGCCCGAAGCATCGCCGTTCTTCGGCATCTTCATCAGCCGGACCAGGATGAGCACGGACAGCGTCACGATGCCTATCACCAGATAAGGCGCAATCAGCGTGGCCAGGTCGGCATCGCGCACTGCCTCGAACTCGCTGTCGGACAGCAAGGCGCGTTCCGCCGTGTCCAACGGGTGCAAGCGGCGCTGGATGAACTCCATGGCCACATACATGCCCAACAAGGCCCCCATGGGATTGAACGCCTGCGCCAGGTTGAGCCGCCGCGTGGCCGTCTCTTCTGGCCCCATGGACAAGATATAAGGATTGCAACTCGTCTCCAAGAAGGAAAGCCCGCACGTAAGGATGAAATACGCCAACAGGAACGGGTAATAGTCGCCCGTCATCTTGGCCGGGAAAAAGAGGAATGCCCCCAAGGCATACAATCCCAGCCCCAGCATGACCCCCGCCTTGTAGGAATAACGGCGGATGAACATGGCAGCCGGAAAAGCCATGGCGAAATAACCGCCATAGAAAGCCACTTGCACGAGTGTGCCCTCCGTGACGCTCATGCGGAAAATCTTGGAAAAAGCCTTCACCAAAGGAGTGGTGACATCATTGGCAAAGCCCCACAGGGCAAAACAGCTCGTGATGAGCGCAAAGGGAATCACGGCCTTCCAAGAGCCATCGCCAATCACGGGAATCTTACGAGTGCTTTTCATGTCTCGTCGGTTTTTATGTTTTTGTTTGACGTTAAAAATTAATCTTCATACAAATAGAACATGCGCTCCATGGGTTTCCATTTCTCCGCAGAGGACGCTCCCGGCGCAGCCTGCTGGAACACGGACATGTAGTCCTCCCATTCCTGCTGGCGGGGCAAGGTGGCCAACCGCGCCATGGCCGTGTCCCAATCGAAGTCCAACGGTGTCTCCACAATCATGAAAAGCTTCGTCCCCAAGATATAGATTTCCATTTCAAGGATGCCCACCTCGCGGATGCCGCGCCGGATTTCCGGCCAGGCCTTTTCGCGGCTGTGCCGCTTGCGGTACTCGGCAATCAGTGCCGGATTGTCGCGCAACTCCAATGTTTGGCAATAACGCTTGACGGGCACATCGTATTGCCTGACTTGATAACCTTCCATTATTTTCCAAGATTTGCGTTCACCGCCAAAGCCCGAAGACAAGCCGCAACCTTTCGCAGGCCTGCCGTGCACCTTGGCCGTCGTCTTTCGTTTTTCTCCATGCAAAAATAGGAAAAACAAGCCCAACAAGCATAGAATAAAACCACAAAAAAATAGGATTATATCGCTTTCTATCCACAAGAAAGCCCGGAGATGGCTCAAGCCCGTTCAATGAGCACCGTGGCGTAGGCCGCGATGCCCTCCTCGCGCCCGGTGAACCCCAGCCGTTCGGTCGTCGTGGCTTTCACGGACACGTCCTCTTCCTCCACGCCCATGAGTCCGGCCAGGCAGGCCTGCATGGCGGGAATGTGCGCCTTCAGCTTGGGACGCTCGGCACAGACCGTGGCATCCACGTTGCCCACGCGGTAGCCTTTCTCCGCAATCAGCTCCACCGTCTTGCGCAACAGCACCTTGCTGTCTATGCCCCGGAACTCTTCCGCCGTGTCGGGGAAATGGTAGCCGATGTCGCGCAGATGGGCCGCGCCGAGCAACGCGTCGCAGATGGCGTGGATAAGCACGTCCGCGTCGCTATGACCCAACAGCCCCATCGTGTGTTCCAAGCGTATGCCGCCCAGCCAAAGCTCGCGTCCTTCGACCAAGCGGTGCACATCGAATCCGAAGCCTACCCTGATTTTTCCCATGCCTCCTCCTTTCGTCCTTTTTACCTGCGCCGTCCGAACAAGTCCTTCATGCCGTCGAGGTCGAACCCGAGCGTGAAGCGCATCGTCTGGTCGAGCGGGTTGCTCTGCGCCGTGGAGAACACGTAGCCCGCATCGAGCGAGAAAACACTCATGCGGAAACCCGCGCCGAAAGTGAGATACTTACGGTTGCCCTTGTTTTCGCTCTCGTGGTGATAGCCCGCGCGGAGCGAAAAACGGTCGTTGTACACGTATTCCAAGCCCACGCTCCACTGGATTTCCTGCATTTCTTCCTTGAAACCGTTCGGCGCGTCGCTGAAGCTCTTGAAGATGCCGGCGATGGGCGAAATGTCGTAGTAGTCGCGCTGCACACGGTCGGTATAGTCCTGGTCGGCTTCGCCCTCTTCCTGCTTCGGATAGGTCGGCACCAAGAGTTTGTTGGCATCCGCCGCGATGGAGAATTTGTTGTACTCGTTGATGGGCACCAGGAAATTCAAGCCCAAACGCAAATTGGTCGGGATAAACTCGGAATTGTCGTCTCCCCCGTAGGAAATCTTACTACCGATATTACTGATGTTCAATCCAATGCCCATGTTCCACTCGCGGGTGCGCCCCACGAAGTAACGGTTCCAATACAGCGCGATGTCTGCCGCGAACGCCTTGCCGGGAGACGTCTCCTCGGAATAGTCGTAGGTGATGTCCGAAAGGATGAAACGCAAGGCCACCGCCGCAGAGAAGGTCTCGCTCAACATGCGCGAATAGGCCACGTCGAACGACATCTCGTAGGGACTGATGGTCATGTCGGCCCCCTCATCCAAGGAACTGCTCGTGGATACCTCGCCCAAAGAGAAATAGCGCAACGACGCACTCACGGCTTGGTAGTCGCCGATGCGGTAGAAGCCACTCACGTAGGCCAGGTTGATGTCGTTCACCAACTGTCGCAACCACGGTGTGTAGTTGACCCCGACCCCCGCCCGCGCGATGCAGAACGGATATTTGGCCGGATTCCAATATTGGGAACTCACATCCGGCTCGGTAGCCGCCCCGATGTCGCCCATGGAGCCGCCACGCGCGTCCGGGGCAATGGATTGTGAAGTCACGCTGGTGGTCACGGGGTTGAACATATTCCGCTTGTCCTGGGCATGCAAAGACACCGACAACCCACACCACAAGCACAAGGCCGCAAACAAATATCTCTTTTTCATTTTTATCCTTTTAACTCATACACATGATAATATAACGCCCGCCACGCCTCCTTTATTGCCTTAACACAACGATTTTATTCGCACGGGACACGGCCTTGCTGTCCGGCGTGGACACACTGACGCGGTAAAGGTAAACACCTGTGGAAAGCGGCATGCCGGCCGAAGTGGTCAGGTTCCAATGCACCTGGTAAACACCATCATCCGAGGTGCCCTGCTCGGTATGCGTCCACAACTTTCGCCCGGCAAAATCAAACACTTCCAACATGAAATTGCATTCCGTGCCCGGACGGTCGTAACGCACGATGAAGGTAGTCTGCTCACGTGCGGGATTCTGCGAACAGTCCAAACTGATGAAATCCGGACTCAGGCTGCTGTCCACATTGAAGTCCAACGTCAGCGTGGAGGAATTGTTCATCATGTCCCAGGCGCGGAAAGTCAACGTGTGCGGCCCGTTCGGCAAAGCCGGAATCACGTAAGCCAACTGGCCACGGGTGTAAGAACCGAATTCGTTCTCATACGCATCATTCAATATGTAGGTCGTAGCCGGATTCCCGTCTATGGACAGCTCCAAATCGTGCCCCACCGCAGTGTTGGCGACATTGATGCCACTTTCGTCCTCCAACAATGCCACGAAATAGGGCGTGGGGTTGACCGTGCCGCCGGACACGAAATCTTCGCGGTTAAGATAGGCCGTAATCCGGGGTCCCTCGGTGTCGCCGGACAAGTCCGAGCCCGTCCCGTCCACGGTCACACGCTCCGAATAGCCGTTCGCCTCGCGCCGGCGGCCATTGTCGATGGCATACAAGGACACGCGTCCCGCCTCGCCGGAATACTTGATGTCCATCGGGATGGGAAACGACATCTCGAACGCCCCGCGCAGAATGGAATCATTTCCGGAATACAACCGCTTATCACGTGTGTGGAAAGTCACCGGCGGATCGGATTCCCCGTCGTTGTTCAGGCAAGTCACCTCGCTCTCACTGTCATATACCGAAAGGGACACCACTCCGGAATAATCCGGAAGCCTGTTTCCCTCCGCATCCGTCACATGGCCGTTCACACGGGCAATGCTCCCGGCCTCGAAATTCGCAAAGGGAAAGTCCTCACCCACCTCCTGCCCGTTGATGCTGTCCACCACCAGTCGGTATTCCGGCACTCCCAGTTTCAAAGCCGGATCGCCCAACAAGACAAAATGAAGTTTGTTCACCGTGTTATCCAGCAGCGTGTCCTCCTTCTCTTGCGGCGGATTGGGAGTCAGCAATTCCACCTTGGCCAACCGCACGGCATCGCCGATGGTGTTTCTCCGTCCGTCCAAATCACGCCCCAGCACATGCCGCGTGAAATAACGGTTCATGGAACTGTTCCGGTCGGAATACACCGTGCGGGTCGTCCCGTAGAAAGCTACGGCAGACCCCGTCTCGTGCAGGACGGCCGTCTCGCCGATGTTGTCCTCCAACATGTCGAAGGGATTCACGTCGCAAGCCGCCGTCACCCACAAGGGAACGTGGTTGGAATCGAAAGTAGCAAAATCGCTCAGGCGGAGCACATATTCGTGCGAAAACTCGCGCGGACTGCCATGCCCGGTGTAGTTCATCATCAAGCATCCCTCCTCCATCTGCTTGAGGATGTCTTCGGTCACGCCGGGATAAGAGTGGTGCGTGGAAGCCGTCTCCCTCCGGTAAGCGTCCCAATAAATCCGGTTAACCTCCAATGCGGGATAATAAGTCTCCACCAGGCTGGCCACTTGCTCGGCCTTGAGGATGTGGTCGTTTTTGTCGCCGTCATCGCCCATCACGCAAACCACGTTGCGCCACGGCCCGGCATACTTGTTTTCCATGTAATCGATGGTCTTGTCCACCATGACACGCGCCTGCGCTTCCGTGGTCACAGGGAAACGTCCGATGCCCAAATCCACTTTGTCGCCCGTCAGGCTCCCACCCTCTCCATCGTCCAACAGCCCGAAATAGTCCTCCATGACATAGCTGGACACTTGGCTGAGCGAATATTCCGATTCGTAGCACAGGAGATAGTCATCGGGATTCAATCCCTTGGTTGCCTGGGTCACCATACGGTTGTCCCACACACCATCACCGAAAAGGAGGAGATAGCGGGGCATGTCGGCTTCCGTCTCTGCCCGGTCGTAGAGCATCTTCATGAAACGGCGGTAAGCCGTGGCGTCCGGTGTTCCGGACGAGAACTCATTGTAAACCTGGTCGGCACGCACGACGGCCACCCGCAAGCCGTCCAAGTCGCGGTGGGCTTCGGCCAACCGTTCGGCCTGGGCCTGAAGCCTGCCACTGGCCGGGGTGAGGATAACCATGTCCACGGCTCCCATAGCATGCAGATCCTGGTTGCCCACCTCTCCTATATAGGAAGGAGAAGGATAGTCAGCATCTACGTCCACCGCCACATATTCCCGCGAGGCATCGTCCACCGCCACGGTGTAAGTATCCCCCGAACGCGCACCCTGCATCTCCGCCATGGGCTCCCCGCGGCGTCCCAGCCGCCACAACTTCACGTTGCCGCGCCCGTTGGCATTGATGACGAAACTGGCCGCCGAGGCCCTGTTGTCGCGAATATACAGCCACGGGGCGCGCATCAGCAGCTGGCGGCGGTAGCACAACTCCAGGAATCCCAACCGGGCATCCACGCCCTCGGGGGAAGTCAAAGTGACTTGCACCCCTTCCGCGCCACCCGGCAAAGAAGACAACGCATAAGTTTCCTCGTCTTCCTGTGCCTTGTCATATTCTCCCGAGGCATTGATGCTGAGGTCAGGTGCCAGTGACGTGCCATCCACCGCCACCTGGACACGCACACGGGCAGAAGAATGCGCCGAGAACCTCACCCGGAGCGAACCGCCGAGGGAAGCCACAGGATCTGTCGCGGCCAACTGGTAAGTATGGGAATTGGAAGAAGCGTAATTTTGGTTCTCATAAAACATGGAGCCTGAAGAATACCACGAATATTCTTCTTTGTGATATACAGTGTGGGCATAGGTGTAATCCAACGTCCTCGAAGGGGTCACGCCGGCCTGTACCACGGCAATGGCCGCCGGCGCATCGCCTTCCGTCAGGAAATAACATGCTTGGCGCGCAAAAGTGTTGACGCGGTGCGACGAACGGCCCTGATAGTCGGGCGCCGACCATGAGACGAGCCCCTTGCCATAGAACAACAGGCCGCGGCTATCGCGATACAGGGGAATTTCCTCCAAGTCGTCGAAGTCCGCATCGGCATCTATTTCCTCGTCCTGCACATGCCCGCCATAGCCGTAGAGTTTCACCCGCGAAGGGTCATGGAAACCCATCTGCTGCAAGGCGGCCGGTGTCAGCCGGTAAACGCCGTCTTCCGTAATGCCTATTTTCACCCAACGGCCTTGCGAAAGCACGGAACTGGCCACATAACGCCCACCGGACGAAGAGCGGACGGAAGCGGCAGACAACGCCCGCGTCCGCACGTTGTTGGCATGGCGCAGGATGTTCATCTTGAAACTGGTCAACTTGTAATACTTGCCTTCCCTGCGGACAATCGGCACGAAAGACACATCCAGCATCCCTTTCTTACGGGAAACGCCCACACGGGACGACACTTCGGGCGCAGCAGGCAAGTCCGCGCCCCACGCAGCCACACATTTTGCCTCTTCCGCCGTCAGGCGGGCATATTCCGGATAATCCAGACGGACTTCATACCGGTAGCCGGAATAATCCTCCTCCAAAGGAATCACTTCTTCGTAACGCACCGGAAAGGAATCCGCTTTCAGGATATCCCAATCAATATATGTGAAATCCTGTGCCACCACACGGACGGCACAGGCCAAAAGCAAAAAGATGACTGTCCTCAACCTCATTCCTTATCGAATATTAAAGTCCAGGACTTTCCTGTCCCGGAGATATCCTTCCAAGCGCTGGCCAATCTGCACCGGTCCCACACCTTGGGGAGTTCCTGTGAACAACAGGTCGCCCATCTTCAGGGTATAGAAGCGGCTCACAAAAGCCACTATCTCGTCCACGGCAAACAACATGTCGCCCGAATATCCCTGTTGCACCGTCTTCCCGTCAATGTCCAGGTGGAAAGGAATCTGCTGGATGTCTGGCAACTCGTCCTTGGGCACGAACGTGCCGATGGCGGCCGAATTGTCGAAGCCTTTGCAGAGTTCCCACGGCAAGCCTTCCTTGCGGAACTTGCGTTGCAGGTCGCGCGCCGTGAAGTCTATCCCCACCGTCACCGCATCGTAATAACGATGGGCGAAACGCGCCGGGATGTTCTTCCCTAACCGGCAAATGCGCACCACCAATTCTATCTCGTAGTCGCACTCCTTCGTGAAATCCGGAATGAAGAATGGCTTCCCGTCCTTCAACAAGGCCGAATCCGGCTTGGCAAAAATCACAGGTTCCTCCGGTTTATACAACGTGCCGTCGAGCTCTTTATTGTGTTCGGCATAGTTCATGCCCACAGCTAGTATTTTCATGGTTTCTCCCCTTTCTTTTTTAAATGTTCGCTCCTACAAAAATAAGCAATTTATTTGTTTTTCATGCCGAGATGCCGCCCTTTTTATCCAAAAGTTCATTTTCCTTCCGCCAAACCCTTGCGTATTCCGGCAAAACTCCATATCTTTGCACCGTTCGTCCCCCTAACAGGACGACCTTTCATGCGAATATGAATCATAGCTTTGTTCAAATATCAAAGAATCAACGTGCAACATCCGGTGCCGGGATATAACCCCTTGGCATCATAGCCTTGTTGCATCTGTTCTTTGACATATTGGACACCTTCCGGCAATCCACAGGAATTGGAATACCCGTGTGGATGGAGCCGGAAAAAGCCGGGCATCTTTTCTGCCCTGATGCGCCATCCATCGCGCATCAAGTATGTACGCACTCTGTTCCGGAGTGCATTTTTTATCCACTAAAAAAAATACAAAGCTATGATGAAAAATAATACAACAACAAACTTCGAGTCGGAATTGGATGCCGCCCACGAGGCATTCCTCAAACAACTGAAAAAGATTCCGGCCAGCGAAATTTCCTACCAAGGACACACCTACGTAGTTCCTGCCCATCAGCGGAACAAGTTGACAACCAGTTTTGCAGGATTAAAGCTCTCATACGGGACACAATCCATCACGCCCAAGAAAGGAAAGACGCCCCGTTTCACGGCAGACCGCAAGGGCACGAAAGGCACTTGGTTTTCCCTCTACATGGGGGTGACGGATTGCGGTGAGCCCGACCAGGTTTGCCGCGCCACCTATTATATATACCGAGAGGGCAACCCGCACCATCTGACGGAATGCCATGCCAATCTGATAACGGGCTTTGACGCCCAAGACGATTTCATGCCGTTGGACGCCCCGCTGGCTCCGGGCAACTACTTCCTGCTGGCCGACGGCCTGACAGACGAGGAAGATGGCTGCCTGCTGCCACTTGGGCAATATTTCCATCTGCCTTTCGTGGTGATGGAACCGGGAGATGAAATAGCCCATCCTCAAATCCTAGAGGCCACCGTGACGCGCCCGGAAGATGAATTGAAAGCCGGCCCCTGCTCGTCGGGAACCATCCGGGCTACCATCCATTACGCGTCATCGTTGCCCGTGGGACATGAATTTTCCGCCGTATGCTACACCGAAGATTGGCGCATCATGGGACAAGACGAGCACCAAATTGCCCGCCCCAAACGCGGAAAACAGCTACTCCAGTTCGACTTCCAGTCAGAATTAATCTGGCTGCCCGGGCACTACACCATCGTCCTGATGCAAAACCGGGAGCCTTTCGCCACCGTGGCTTTCAAATACCAAGGCGAAGCAAAAACAGAAAGCAAATGCCTGTCGTTGGCACCCATAGGCATGGAAGCCTGCCTGACCAAAAGCCTGATGGAGAACGACGCGTGGAACCGCACCGGCGAATTATGCGGTATGGCGCATCTGAAGCCCCAACTGGCCAAACTGATGCCGAAAAGCGATTACAACACCTTTTGCGAACAACAATGCCTGGCCGACTTGCGGGAAAACGTATATGCATCGGTGACGGGAGAGAATGTGTTCCACGCCATGAAGCTGGCCGAAAAATTACCCAAGTTGCTGAACTATTGCACCACCGGCAATCGTGAAATAGACTGCAATGACTGGGTGCACGGCGGTTCGTCCATAGAATGGACTGAAGAACGGAGCGGGCAAGCAGTCACCTTATATAATATATCCGCGCTCTGCGAAGACGGCGACCGCACCTTCCTGACGTTATTGGAAGATGTCGTGGAAGACAACTTCACCTTTTTCGCCCTCACCCTTTGCGGAACGGAGGAAGAAATGCGGCAACTCTTTGCTTGCTCTCCCATCCTGGCGCGCAACATTCTCCCTGAATACCGTTTCCGGATAGACAAGCCGTCTGTGGCCGAAACCCTCCACCTGCTCCAACAGGAAATCGGCAGGACTTCCTTCAAACTGGACGAGAATGCGGAGAACGAACTGGCCCGGCAAGTCATCCGGCACCATGAGGGATTACGCCAATGGAACGAGACCGACTTCTTCCGATATGTCATGCAGGGCATCGTGAAACATGTCAAACGACGCATACATGCCAACTATGTATCCTCGGCAAAAAAGCCCAGCCGAAAGGAATTGATCACCATCTTGCCCGAAGACATCGGGCTGGACAAATGGATACAGGCAAAAGCCACCAGGGAAACAGCCCCTTCAACCACCTCCCCCGCCCATCAAGATAAAACGGACGACAGGTTAGCCTTCGAGGAAAGCATGAAGGAATTGAACGCAATGACAGGGCTAACGACACTGAAAGAGGCACTAAACGCCTTCTTCTGCCAAGCGCGCTTCAACAAACGCCGCCAACAGTTGGGACTACCGGCAGAGGAACAGACCACGCACCACATCATCTTTACCGGTAATCCCGGGACAGGAAAATCAACGGTGGCCCGCTTGATGGGTAAGATTTTCCATGCCCTGGGCATCCTCTCGAAAGGAGAAGTCATCGCCACGGAACGGCGGGAACTGGTGGGACGGTACATCGGGGAGACCGAGGAGCACATGAACGCACTCCTGAAAAGGGCACAAGGGAACGTGCTCTTCATAGACGAAGCCTACAACCTCCACACCGACACTGACGACCAACGCGATTATGGGAACCGGGTAATCGAAAGCCTGCTGACCCTGCTGGCCGAGCCCAATCCGGACATGGTGGTGGTGCTGGCCGGCTACAAAGAAGAGATGGAAAAGTTGCTGGACAGCAACCCGGGGTTGCGAAGCCGCTTCCCCCACCAATACCACTTTGAGGATTATAATGCAGACGAACTGATGCAGATTGCCCGTGAAACATTGGCAAAGGGTGATTACCATCTGTCACCCGAAGCCGAGACCTTGCTACACGACACGGTGGAAGAGGCATTGAAACACAAAGACCGCCACTTTGCCAACGCCCGCTGGATAAAAACTATACTCACAACGGGAGTCTTACCGGCCATGGCACTCCGTGTAATACAAGGAAACGCACCGGACAATGCAGACTTGTTCCGCGACATCGAACGTGCGGACGTGGAAAAGGCCATACGGGATATGGCAGCTTCCAAGCCCTCAAACGCAAAGCCACGTCCACGCATTGGCTTCACTATTTAACGGAACAGTTCGCATTTTGGGGGATTTAACACTAATGGAAAATGAATTGAGGCAATTGGGTGGCGCAGAGTTCCTGCTTTTACAAATTTCTGAATGTCGGCAGTCAAAGCCGGCAGGAATGAACTGTCCCGCCTTGCAGGGGGACGAGCCCCGAAGGGGCGGAGGGGGTCTCACACCCACGGGGTCGTAACGCCCCTTCCGTTCACCTTGCGGGGGCGTAACGACCCTTTTGTTTCCCTTGCGGCGGCCATAATGGCCGTTTAGTTTCCCTTGCGGAATGATACGTGGGTGGGAAACCCCTCCGGCTCTTCGAGCCACCTCCCCTGCAAGGGAGGGCACTGAAAAAGTCCATTATTTGAAAATACCACTAACAAAATGCAAGTAAAAGTACCGGCAACAAGCTAAATAGCGTATAAAACATTGCGTTTACAGCAAATATGCGTCTTTTTATTTACATTACGATAGCACATCTTCGTGAGAGGGGACTTTTTCAGTGCCCTCCTGCAAGGCGGAGGAGTTTTTTCTCCGCATGGACAAGTGACGGGAAGCAGGGCATTTGATTACAAACGAATATTCGTCAGTTGTTAAATCCCCAAGATTAGGAACAGTTCCTATTTAACGCGGAAGAGGCGCGGCTTTCATGAAAAAAGCCACGCCTCTGATGAATAAACAAAATTACTAAGATGTTATTCCGCACGCAGGGTGAAACGCTTGAAGGCTGTCGCCGTGCAATCCTTGTCGGCACTCTTCAAGTAGTCCGCCACGCTGATTTTGTCGTTCTGGATGAAAGCTTGCTTCAGCAGGCATTCTTCCTTGAACAACTTGTTCAGCCGACCCATGGCAATCTTCTCGATCATGTTCTCGGGCTTGCCTTCCTGACGGGCCTTGTCGGCTGCGATTTCCTTCTCCTTGGCCAACACATCGGCAGGATAGTCGCTCTCATCCAGCGAACGCGGGTTCATGGCAGCCACTTGCATGGCCACTACATGACCGTACTCGTCATCCACCTTCTTGTTCAAAGCCACCATCGTGCAAAGTTGGTTCTTGTTCTGATGGTTATAAACGGAAATGTTCTCGCCTTCGATGGTCATATAACCGTCCAGTTCCATCTTCTCGCCCGTGATGCCGCTGCGGTCAACTACAGCATCGGCCACCGTGCCCTTACCCATCGGCAAAGCCTTCACTTCGTCCAATGTCTTGCACTTGTTGGCCACAGCCAAGTCAAGGATGTCCTTCGCCAACTTCACGAAATCTTCGTTCTTGGCCACGAAATCCGTCTCACACTTCAGGGCGATGATAGCACCGAAACCATTCTCCGCCTTCACGACCACGCAACCTTCGGCAGCTTCGCGGTCAGAACGCTTCGCAGCCACGGCCTGTCCTTTCTTGCGGATGATTTCCATCGCCTTTTCGATATCGTTGCCGGCTTCTTCCAAAGCCTTTTTGCAATCCATCATACCAGCACCCGACAACTGACGGAGCTTGGTGATATCAGCCATTGTAACAGCCATAATCTTCTTTCCTATTTATTGAATGAATAAACTCATTATGCCTCTTCAGCCTCAGCGGGTTCTTCTGCCTCCTGAGCCTCGGCCACGGGTTCTTCAGCAGCGGGAGCGGCTTCTTCCGACTTCTCCACACGTGCCTTTGCGGAACGCTTGCGGGGCTTGTTTTCGCCTTCGCCGGCAGCTTCCGTATCTACTTTCTCAGCCTTACGCTCTTCCAAACCTTCTGCAATCGCCGTGCAGCAAGCGTCCAAGATAACCTCTACGCTCTTGTTGGCATCGTCGTTGGCCGGAATCACGAAATCCACATTGTTCGGGTTGGAGTTAGTATCCACGATGGCAAACACGGGAATGCCCAAGCGGTTTGCCTCGCGCACGGCAATCTGCTCCTTCAACACGTCCACCACGAACAAGGCAGACGGCAGACGGGTCAGGTCAACAATCGAACCCAAGTTCTTTTCCAACTTGGCGCGCTGACGTGAAATCTGCAGGATTTCGCGCTTCGAAAGGTTAGCATATGTGCCATCGGCCGTCAACTTGTCGATATTGGCCATCTTCTTCACCGCCTTGCGGATTGTCGGGAAGTTGGTCAACATACCGCCCGGCCAACGTTCGATGACGTAGGGCATATTCACAGCCGCAGCCTTTTCGGCCACAATCTCTTTGGCTTGTTTTTTAGTAGCAACAAACAAAATCTTCTTACCGGATTTTGCAATTTGTTTCAACGCCTCCGCAGCCTCGTCAATCTTGGCCACGGTCTTATGCAGGTCGATGATATGGATGCCGTTGCGCTCCATGAAGATATAAGGAGCCATTGCCGGATTCCATTTTCTCTTCAAATGGCCGAAGTGGCAACCGGCTTCCAATAAAGTCTCAAAATTAGTTCTTGACATTGTTTTCTTTTTTTAATCGTTTACTTTCTTTTTTGTTTCTTCAACCAACCTTCGAGTAGTCCCTTCGGGGGAATCCCGGAAGTTTAGATACTAAACGTTCATTGATGCAGCTCGATAAACGGCCGATATTAACGTTTACTGAACTGGAATCTGCGACGTGCTTTCGGACGACCCGGTTTCTTACGTTCAACCACACGGGAATCACGCGTAATGAAGCCTTCCGCACGCAATGCCTTCTTGTCTTCCTCGTTGATTTTCACCAAAGCGCGGGCGATAGCCAAGCGCAGGGCTTGGGACTGGCCGGTAAAACCGCCACCATAAACATTCACCTTGATGTCGTATTTCTCTTCCACGCCGAGTGTCATCAACGGCTGCTTCACCACATATTGGAGAATGCTAGAAGGGAAATAGGTAACAAGATCCTTCTTGTTAATGGTAATCTTTCCTGTACCCTCGCTGACATACACGCGAGCCACGGCGCATTTACGTCTGCCTATTGCATTTATTACTTCCATCGTTTATTATTTATACAGGTTTATATCAATCATTTTGGGTTGTTGTGCCTCATGCTTGTGCTCGCTGCCGGCATACACATACAGGTTTCTCATCAGCTGGGAAGCCAAACGGTTCTTGGGCAACATGCCCTTCACCACCTTCCGCATCAGACGCTCCGCACCATTCGGGCGCGACATCAAACGAGCCGGAGTCATTTCACGCTGGCCACCGGGATAGCCCGTATAGCTCAGATACACGCGATCCGTCCATTTGTTTCCCGTCAGCTTCACTTTGTCGGCATTGATGATAATCACATTATCACCGCAATCCACATGAGGGGTGAAATTGGGTTTGTACTTACCCCTCAACAATTTTGCCACCTTTGAACCCAAACGACCCAAAACCTGGTCTGTGGCATCCACAATGACCCATTCCTTCTTCGCAGTTGCCCTGTTGGCAGAAATGGTCTTGTAACTTAAAGTGTCCATTTTCTAATTTTAAATAATGTTACTACTAAAAAACTTTAATTCTTTCGCTACGATTCACTAACCGTCCCTTCAGGCCAATGGAGGAACTATTAACACGCAGGTTTCAAGGCTTTTAATGCCTTGCAGATAATAATCGGCTTGCAAAATTACTACTTTCCAATCAAATAGCCAACAAAACCGCGAACTTTTTTCGGCAACCATCATTCATCTGAAAAAACGAAAAGCCCACCGGACAGAAGTCGTACGACTTAGAGCTTGTTTAAATTTTGCCCTGGTCTATTTTGAGAATTGTTTCTGAGAATGTTTTTCTGATTTTATAAGGAGGATAGCGGGCTATCTGACGCATAAAATCGGGGAAACAGGCCGGAAACAAACTCAAAAGAGACCTTACATATCACCTTATTGGAAAATTTAAACAGGCTCTTAGTTTTCAAAGCCTGTTTTTGCCTGTCACAGGTCGAGCCGCATAATGTAGTCGTTCATGTAAAACCCGCCGCCGATGTCAAAGTCTCCTTCGCGGTCGATGCGCATTCCCATGTGGCGGTAGAATCCCAAAGCGGGATTCTGGCGGTTCACGTTCAATTCTATGGCACGGGCTTGCGAGTCTATCCCTTTCACATAGTCCACCACCCGGCTGAACAACTGGCTACCCACATGATGTTTTTGCACCTCGGGCAACACATAGATTTTTTCCAAATGATAGATGCCATCCCCGTCCGGACGCACGGAAACGTAACCCACCGCCTGCCCGCCGGCATCTTCGGCAATGAAATAGACATGGCCTTCCTGCTCCATCTGACGCGCCAAGCTGGCCTCACTATACATCCAATCCATCATGTACTCCGTTTGTTCCCGACTCAAAATGCCCTCATAGGTTTGCGGAAAAACCTTCCAGGCCAATGCATGAATCAAAGCAATGTCCTGCGTAGCCGCTTCTCTTATTTTATACATTATTATATATATTACTGTTCAGCATTCAAAAATACACATAAAGAATGAAAAAGAGGACGAAAAAGCACAGATTAACACAAGAACTCACCTCTGGCAAGCAACAAGCAGCACCAAAACACTCCCCAAAAAACTTTCCATCCTACATATTCCGGATTTCGCATACGATTTTGACCAAAATTCGTTATCTTCGCGAAACAATAACTTCTTTTGCAATGTCAACTACGACCATCACCATACGCCCCGCCACGGCATCCGACGCATCCATCATCGCATCCGCACTGGCCATGGCACTCGGAGAAGCCTCAATGAGAATGTATTGCGGTGAGAATTACCGGGAAGTACTCAAAGAACTGGCCCGGATGGAACACACACAATACAGCTACTGCAACGCACTCGTGGCGGACGTCAACGGACATCCGGCGGGCGCAATCGTGGGATATGACGGCGCACGGCTGCATGAACTGCGCAAGCCGACACTCGCCCTGATTCAGGAACGCACAGGGCAAAGGTTTGAGGGAGTTGAAGACGAGACCTCGTCCGGTGAATATTACCTCGACTCCCTTGGTGTGCTCCCCGAATACCGCAACCATGGCATCGGAAGGAGGCTGCTCACGGCATTGCGGGATAAAGCATTCGCCGAAGGACATGAAAAGGCCGGCCTGCTGGTGGACAAAGAAAACCCAAACGCGGAACGCTTGTACTTGTCGCTCGGCTTCCAACGCATAGAAACCCGCAAACTGTTCGGACATCAAATGTGGCACCTGCAAGCCACGAAGCCAAAAGACCAGCCCCAGCAACTAACTGAATCCCGTTTCTAATGATGCGAACGGGAGAGATATGCAGGGCAGGACGCAATGGAGTTGCAAATGTCCTTTTCCTTTTTCACGTTATACTCTTTTAGCCAGACAGACGGCGAAAGTCAACATAAGGCAAGCCACAGCCCAAAACTGCAGCCTTTCCGCTTCTCGTCAAAGCACGGCTACCGCCTTGCGTATGTTTTCAAGCACGGCTGCAAGTTTGCTGTTTCGCCGCGCCGCCTGCATATTGTAGGCAGATTGCATATTTACCCACACATGGGCAGGAATGCCCGTTGCCGCCTCAATCTTCAATGCATATTCAGTCGTTACAGGACGTTTTCCATTCACAACCTCGTTAAGCACGGAGTAAGACACACCGATAAGAGCGGCGAACTTTCTTTGCGACATGCCGCGAGCCTCCAACTCGTCTTTCAGTATTTCGCCTGGATGTATTGGCGTGGACGGTTGCAACTCGTGCGGCGCATAGACTTTCTTTGTTGTTTCCATATCAAACACTATTTGTAATGGTTGCTTATATCCAATAATCGGCAGAATGTGATTATTTGCTCGTTAAGAACCTCGCGCACGGTAAATTCAAGCCTGTACTTACGGTTTATCCTCACGGATGAAATGCCCTTTTTGTCGCCTTGCAAAGCTTCATAATTCAAAGCGTTATTTCGGAACAAGTCAGTAATGGAATTGGCAGACGAAAGCAAGAAAACCGCCTTTTGGTACCCCCTGATTACTTCAGGCTGGTAGCGGTGTTTCTTGTCACTTGTGTACCCTTGCTCGTACAATTCACGCAAGTAGTCTTTATCGAACTCAATGTACATAATGCCTCGTTTTTACGTGTACAAAGATACTTCCCTTTCTTTATATTCGCAAATTATCGAATACTTATGTTTGTCAACCTCAAAAAAAGAACTGTCAATAATCCGTTGCCATTCCTCTAATAATTCATGGCGTAAGGTAATTGCGGATTTGAGGGTATTCAATCTCCGAAAAAATCATCCAGTTGGTCTTCATTCCATCCATGCCCCAATTCCCAATGCTTACCAATCTCGAAGACGAAATCATCCGGCAGGTTGAATGCGTCTTCTACAAGTTCCCGTAATTCAGCTTCGTATGGCTCATACCAAGAACCTACCTTTACGATAAAATTCCCCTTGTCATAAAACGCCCTGCCTCTAGGTACTTGGGTATAATCTTGATAATAGACGGAGTTCCCTTTTCCTTTGGCCCTGTCCCTGCATTTCTTGGCTTGCCATATTGTTTTATGGAGCTTATGGTAAGTGGTACGTCCATTTACCATTTTCGATTGTGACAGGGAAGAAGCGTAAACTTCAAACAAGCGGTGTTCTTCGGGTAAAAACCAAAAGATACCTACCATAGGCTCGATTTCTTCCGCTTCGAAATCTTTCATCAAGTCGTAATAGTCGGTTTCTTTCATACTCAATAATTAAGAATTTCTATAGAATTAGGATTTTTCTATAGCTACATTCACATAAATTGTTTCTCCTATCCGCAAGGGAGATTTGTTTCCTTTATGGCAATGACCGAATAAGGCGTATTGCGGTGCGAGCGATTGAATCAGATTTGTTAAATCCTTGCATCCTTTTCCTTCTTCATCCTGTATGCCGAAGGGTGCTCCGTGTGTAATAAGCACATCTACCGACTCTTTTTCTACCAAACATTGCAATCTGGGTCTCGCGGCAATGGAAGCAAATATCACTCCTTTAATTTGGATAAGGTTATTCTCCAGATAAACGATGTCTTGAGGTATCATCTTTTCTAAAGACGAATTGGCGGTTTCAAAATTCGTAT
>CALULT010000043.1 GCA_944321565.1 uncultured Paraprevotella sp.
GCACCATTGTTAAAGAAGTGTCTACTGACTTAGGTTATAAAACAAAAAAGTGTCTAGTGAAATCAGGAAAAGACAAACCCCATAATAGAAGATATACTGACTTGGCAAAGTAAGATATCTTATTTGCCCAAGTCAGTTATCTTACTTTGCCAAGTAAGTATATCTCCTATTTAGGAAGCAAGTATCTTTTGGTAACCAACCATTCTGCTGGCCTGCTCCCCGGAATGCAGGCACGGCCCCCCTACATCCCTGCCCCGCAGAAGAAAGGGACGAGGAAGGGGACGGTGAAGTCCACACAGATGCCGTGGTAGATGGAAAGGGGGACGAACTGACGGCCGCAGGCTGCGGCGATGACAGGAAGGGTGGTGTCGCCGCTGGTGGCTCCACCCTGACAGATAGGCGCAAGCGGGCCGAACAGACGGCAAAGGAGGGGGGCACAGAGGATGACAAGCAGTTCGCGGAAGATGTTGTAGAGCAGGGCGAGGGTGCCCAAAGCGGAACCGCGCAACTCCGTGATGAGGATGCCGGAAAGAGAATAGTAGCCGAAACCGGAGCTGACAGCCAGCCAGTCGCCCACGCCATAGCGAGGGAGGAAGAAGGCCACGGCCGCAGCGCCAATCCATGTGGCAAGGATGGTGACCATGGGCAAGGCCATCAGCCGTTTGTCCATCCGCCGCAACTGATGGCGCACTTCGTCGTTCTGCCCTATGCCGAACCCCACGCAGGCCAACAGGAGGCACAGGGCACAGAAACCGGCCTGCGCGGGCAGGAAACCGCACCAGTCCCAATACCCGGCCATGCAGCCGAGGACAAAGAAGCCCACGATGACCAGGCTGTCGCGCATCTGGACACGAAGGGGCACGGCAGTGTCCTCCCGCCCGCCGTCGGCAGACAGGCAAGGCTCTTCCCTCCTCCCCAGCGACCTCCAGCAGAGTGCGGCCGCGAGGACGGTTACGAGCGCGGTGCCCACAGTCAAAATGAAAGCTTCCGCGCCCAGCCGCCCCATGCCCCGCAACACGTCAGGGTTGCCTCCCACTTCCTCTCCCATGAGGAACAACAGGAGCCACACGAGCACGGCAGTGGCCCGGCCGATGCCGCGCACAGGATGCCGCCGCAGGAGGTAGCCGGCCGCCACGCTGAGCCACAAGACTAGAAGAATGAGAAACGTCTGCATGGATTTTTTTGCAAAGCTACGAAAAAAAGACGTGTGAAACATCCCGGGCGGAAAGTTTTGCGAAAATAAAGACGGGGCAGGCTGTAACACCGCATCGCTTTTCGCCGTAACTTTGCAGCCGGAAAGGACAAAAAAGAATCCACACTTATGGAAAATCAGAATATCAGCAAGATTCAGGTGAGGCCGCTGCAGATAGAAGACTACCAGCAGCTGGCGCAGTCGTTCCGCCGCGTGTATGCCGACGGAAGCGACGTGTTTTGGACGCACGAACAGATAGAGACGCTGTTGCGCATCTTCCCCGAAGGCCAGGTGGTGACGGTGGCCGACGACAAGATTGTGGGCTGCGCGCTTTCCATCATCGTGGACTACGACTTGGTGAAGGGCGACCACACGTATGCGAAGGTCACGGGGCACGAGACGTTCAGCACCCATAACCCCAATGGCAACATCCTCTATGGCATTGAGGTGTTCATCCACCCGGATTACCGAGGGTTGCGGCTGGCCCGGCGGATGTATGAGTACCGCAAGGAACTTTGCGAGAAGCTGAACCTGAAGGCCATCATGTTCGGCGGACGTATCCCGAATTATCACAAGTATGCCGACCGGATGCGCCCGAAGGAATACATCGAACAGGTGGGCAAGCGCGAGATTTACGACCCGGTGCTGACCTTCCAGCTGTCCAACGACTTCCACGTGCGCCGCGTGATGACCAATTACTTGCCCAACGACGAGGAGTCGAAACACTACGCCTGCCTCCTCCAGTGGGACAACATCTATTACCAGCCACCCACGGACGAGCCGGTGCCGGCCAAGACGACCGTGAGGGTGGGCTTGGTGCAGTGGCAAATGCGCACGTACAGCACGATAGACGACTTGTTCGAGCAGATAGAGTTCTTCGTGGACGCCGTGTCGGGCTACAAGAGCGACTTCATCCTCTTTCCGGAATATTTCAACGCGCCGCTCATGGCGGAGTTCAACAACCTGAGCGAGTCGCAGGCCATCCGCGGGCTGGCGGGCTATACGGACGAAATCCGCGAACGCTTCGTGCAACTGGCCATCAGCTACAACATCAACATCATCACGGGCAGCATGCCCCTGCAGCGCGACGGCAACCTCTACAACGTGGGGTTCCTGTGCCGCCGCGACGGCAGCTATGAGATGTACGAGAAAATCCACGTCACGCCGGACGAGACGAAAAGCTGGGGACTGTCGGGCGGACGGATGCTCCGCACCTTCGAGACGGACTGCGCCAAAATCGGGGTGCTGATTTGCTACGACGTGGAGTTTCCCGAACTGTCGCGCATCATGGCCGACCAAGGGATGCAAATCCTGTTCGTGCCCTACCTGACGGACACGCAGAACGCCTATTCACGTGTCCGGGTCTGCGCCCAGGCACGTGCCATCGAGAACGAATGCTTCGTGGTGATTGCCGGCAGCGTGGGCAACTTGCCGCGTGTGCACAACATGGACATCCAGTATGCCCAGTCCGGCGTGTTCACGCCTTGCGACTTCGCCTTCCCCACAGATGGCCGCCGCGCAGAAGCCACGCCCAACACGGAAATGATCCTTGTGTCCGACGTGGACTTGGATTTGCTGAACGAGCTGCACACCTACGGCGGGGTGCGTAACCTGAAAGACCGCCGACGCGACCTCTACGAGGTGCGCTTCAAGAAATAAGAGACGGGAGCCCCCTGCGGCAAGGCTGCAAAAAGCGTTCCCTTGGTGCCTGCATGGGACTCCAAGGGAACGCTTTTTCCTTTCCTATATATATAATATGTATAATAGACTTTAGAAGCGGGTCATGACCTCGACGACAATCTTGTTGCGTTCCGAGGGCTTGGGCGTGGCCCCATCGTTATAGAAGTATTGCTCGTAGTTGAGGCGGATGTCTGAGATGAAAGGTTTGGCCAGACTCAAAGTGATGCCTCCCGTGACGCGTTTGCGTTCCGCGTCGGTCAGGGCCAGCCTGCCGTTCTCAAACTCTTCGCCGTCGCTGTGGTCGCCCATGTAGTCGAAGCGGCCAAGGAAGGAAATCTTTTTGAACGCCTTCTTGAGCGGCAAGTCGTAGCAAATGAACCCGTCGAAGGCGTTCACGTCCTCGAAAGCGTTCTTCGTATAGTGTTTGAACAAGTATTCGGCTTCCACCGTCCAGCGGCCTTGCTGGAATGTGATGCCCGCATCATACATGTTGATGGAGATGTCCGACGGCTTGATTTTCTGTGCGCTCAACACGACATTGAAACCCTTGGGGAGCTGGAACTGCGCCTTGGCCGAATAGTTGATGTTCTTGGTCCAAAAATCTTTTTGGTTGGTCAGTCCGGAACCGTTGAAGATGCCAGCCTGCAACGTGACGGGCACGGCACACTCGATGCGGTAGCCCAACGTGGCGCCCACGTCGCGCACGTTGCCCACCTGCTTGGCAATGAACGAGCGGTTGGCGAAATATTGCTGGTGGGGCGAGCGGTGCGCATCGATGGTGAAGGGCACACGCATCTGCCCGATGGTGAAGTCGACGTCTTTCAACGGCGTGATGCGGGTGTAAGCATCCAACATCTTGATTTGCCCTTCGTCCGAGAGGTCGATTTCCGCCTTATAGGCCACAATGGGAGCCACGTTTCCGCTGACGCTGATGCGGGCATTGCGCACTTGGAAGCGTCCGGCGTTGACTTCCGGCTGGTATTCATACTTGGCGCGTACCGTACCATGGAATTCCGGCCGGTAATCCACTTTCTTTTTCTCTCCGTCTTCCGCCATGGCAGCCAGCGGCAGGGCGAGGCACAAGGCCAAAATTGCGATATGCTTCATATTCGTTTGTTTTGGTGCTGCAAAGATAAGCCTTTCGTATGAACAGGGCATGACATACATGTTACAATTTTATGTCAGCCTCCCTATACCTATTTATATAAGGAGAACAAATGTCCGCAACCGAACAGACTGCCTCCCGGCACAAGGCGGGCAGTTTCATTACATGTTGTTGTCGGCCATGAAAGTTTCAGAGCCTGAAACACTCAGTTTCAAAGCCTGAAACACCCAGTTTCAAGGCCTGGAACACCCAGCTCCAAACGCCTGGAACACCCAGTTTCAAGGCCTGAAACTCCGGCATCCGCCACCATCCGATGTGACGCGCACACAAAGTCGGCGAATTGCAGACGTCCACGACAAGGAATATCAGAAGGAATTTGCGGGGGAAAAAATAATCATGTAAATTTGCCACAGTGAAAACCCAAAGCAAGCACATCATGGAAAAATACATGCTGGAAGACCGAGACCGTTACATCAACCCTTACACGGATTTCGGTTTCAAGAAACTGTTCGGCACGGAGATGAACAAGGATTTACTGTTGAGCTTCATCAACAGCCTGTTGCAAGGGCGCGAGAAAATCAAGTCACTGCGCTACCTCAACACGGAACATTTGGGCACAACCGAACAGGACCGACGTGCGGTGTTCGACGTGTATTGCGAGAATGAGCGCGGGGAAAAAATCCTAGTGGAGATGCAGCGCGGCGAACAACAGTATTTCAAAGACCGCAGCCTCTACTATGCCACATTTCCCATCCGCGACCAAGGCCAAAAGGGCAACTGGGACTACCGGCTGAAAACAGTTTATGTGATAGGCATCCTCAACTTCACGTTCGACTCTGACGACACGGACAATTACCATCATGAAGTGCAATTGATGGACAAACGGACGAAAGAGGTTTTCTACGAAAAGCTGACTTTCATCTACTTGGAAATGCCGAAATTCAACAAGCGCGAAGATGAACTGGAGGGAATGTTTGAAAAGTGGCTCTTCGTGTTGCGCAACCTTTCACGCCTGATGGAACGCCCGGCAGCATTGCAAGGCAGGGTGTTCGCCAAACTTTTCCGTGCAGCTGAAATCGCGAAGTTCACCCAGGAAGAATATAATTCCTACGAAGACAGCCTGAAAGTCTATCGGGACTGGAAAAACACTATCGACACGGCGGAAATCAAAGGATTGGAAAGAGGCCGTGAGGAGGGTCGCGCAGAAGGCCGTGAGGAAGGTCGCGCAGAAGGCCGTGAGGAAGGTCGTGCAGAAGGACGTGAGGAGGGTCGTGCAGAAGGACGTGCAGAAGGACGTGCAGAAGGACGTGCAGAAGGCCATGCAGAAGGCCATGCAGAAGGATTGGAAGAAGGACTGAAAAAAGGACGCATGGAAGGAGTGCGCCAAATCGTCCAACAGATGAGAGCCAACGGCGTATCGGACGAGACAATTGCCCAACTCACGGGACTGTCCATAGCCGAAATAAATGATTTATAAGCCAACATTTTCATTTTAGAACCATATAAAACAGACCTTGACATGGGAGAATGTGCATCGGAAAACTACTACATCTGCCCTTACACGGATTTCGGTTTCAGAAAGCTGTTTGGCACGGAGAAGAACAAGGACTTGCCGTTGAGCTTCATCAACAGCCTGTTGCAAGGGCGCGAAAACTTCAAGTCCTTGCGTTACCTTGACATGGAACAACCGGGCACCCGGACTGTCCTCAACGTATGTTGCGAGAATGACTGCGGGGAGCCGGTCCTGGTGGAGTTGCAATTGGGAGAGTACATGGCATTCGACATCCAAAGCCTCTACCATGCCTCTTTCCCCATACGTGAACAAATGAGGGCGGGGAAATGGAAGGCCGTGTATGTGATAGTCATCCTGAACTTCACGCTTGACATGGAAGACGAAGGCGATTTCTTCCACGAAGTGCAACTGATGGACAGGCGGACAAACGAGGTTTTCTATGAAAACCTGACTTTCATTTACTTGGAAATGCCGAAATTCAACAAACGGGAGGACGAGCTGGACGGCATGTCCGACAAATGGATGTTCGCGTTGCGCAACCTGGCCGACTTGACGAAACGTCCGGCTGCGTTGCAAGACAAAGTGTTCGACAAGCTTTTCCGCGTGGCGGACACTGCAAAACTCACCGTGGAAGAATACCGATCTTATGAGGATAGCCTGAAAACCTATCGGGACTGGAGAAGCGTCATCGACACGGCAGAACATAACGGTTGGGAACAAGGCTATGCAGAAGGCTTTGAAGAAGGACGCGAAGAAGGGCGCAAACAAGGACGCGAGGAAGGCTTTGAAGAAGGCCGCGAAGAAGGGCGCGAACAAGGACGCGAGGAAGGAAGGCGCCTCGCCAAAATCGCCCGCCAGATGAAAGCCAATGGGGCATCGGTAGAGTCTATCGTCCAAGCCACGGGGATTCCGGCAGAGCTAATAGAGCGCATATAGCGCAACAACTTCCTATTTCTTCAGCACAGCCCTGGCCACAAACCATGCGTGTTGCGCAAGCGTCGCGAGCCAGCCATAATGGCGGGCCATGATGCGGAAGCGTTCCCACAACGAAGCTTGGTGGTTTTGGGTGGTCAGCCCTTCGCTCAGGTAGTCCGTAAGGATAAGATGGCTGTTGCAAACCGGCTGACGGGAACGGGCTGTTTGTTTAAGCAGACGGATGCACCAGTCGTAATCGGCCGAAAAACGGTATTTCAGGTCGTAAGGCACCCTGCGGGCCAAGTCGGTGCGCACATAGAACGACTGGTGGCAGACCAGCATCCCCCACCGGAAATCTTTCCAATCCAACGTTTCAGGCGCCTGCAGCCTCCGGTGGCGCAAGAAACGCCCCTCGCCGTCCACACAATCCGTCTCGCCATAAAGGATGGCAGGCCATTCCCCGCAAGGCATCTGCGACAGCGGGGCGAAAAGGCGTTGCAGCGTGTCGGCCTCATGCAAACGGTCGCCAGCGTTGAGAAACACGATGTAGCGGCCGGTGGCATGCTCCAAGGCTTTGTTCATGGCATCGTAGAGCCCGCGGTCTGGTTCGCGGATAACCTGTATGACATGCGTCTTCCCGGTGTTGCCATCCACATAGCGGTGGATTTGCTCCATCGTGCGGTCTTTGGAACATCCGTCCACGATGAGGTGTTCCACATGCGGATAAGCCTGTTCCGCCACACTTTCCAACGTGCGTGGAAGCGTCCGCTCCGCATTATAGGTGACGGTGACGACGGTGACGGTTGGCAGAAGCTGTTCAGTAGTGTCCATAAATGTGCTTTGTCATGAAATAGATTATTTGAAATCGGCAGCATGCCGATAGACGGCGATATATTTTGCAGCCACGTGGTTTTCCCCATAACGGACATGCGCCGCATGCACGGCGTTGGCAGACAACGTTTCCGCATCGGCCGTTTCCAAGACGAAGCGGATGCCTTCGGCCAAACCGGCAGCATCACGCGCCTCGGCAAGGTAGCCATTCTGGAGATGGTCTATCATTTCCGGTATGCCGCCCACGCGGAAGCCTATGCAGGGCGTACCGCAAGAGAGAGCCTCGACGATGGTGTTCGGCAGGTTGTCCTCGAGCGAAGGAGTGACAAAGGCGTCGGCCGCGTTGTAGAGGCGGGCCATTTGACGTTCATCGCCCACGTAACCGAAAGGATAGACGGGAAAGGGAAAGAGCTCGCGCATCTGTTCCGCCCCGCCGCCCACGACAATAAGCCCGATTTGCGATGCCAGCCCTGCGTCCGTCTCCTGCAGGATGCGGCAAGCCTCCTCCAGGTAGCCGATGCCTTTGCGCGGGTCGGATGTCTTGAACGCGCCAAACAACAGAAGTTTCTTGCCGGCCGGAAGATTGCATTGCAGGCGTGCCTGTTTTTTATCGGCTGGGCAAAAGACATTGGCATTGATGGCATTGGGCACCGAGGTCACCTCCTGCCCCACGAGCAAGGCACTTTGCCGCGCCAAGCCTGCCATCCACTGGCTACAGCCTACAAAGACAATATGTGCCCCGCGCAACATCTGCTGCTTGCGGCGGAACACCCTGGCGGAAAGGTCGTCTGCGGCACCTCCGCCCGCGAGCAACGGGCAATGATGGCATTGGGTTTGATATTTCGTGCATTCGCCACTGTAATGGCAAATGCCGGTGAAAGGCCATTGGTCATGCAGCGTCCACACGACCGGTTTCCCGCTGTCAATGATGCGACGGATGTCTTTCCGCGAAAGGAAACCCTGGTTCACCCAATGGAGATGGATGAGGTCGGCTTCCTCAAATTCGGGGAGGGACGTGATGTCCGTACCGGTGTTGGCCAAATCTATCTGAAACAAGTTTTTACGGTTGAAACGGTTGGACGCCCATATCACAAAACGTTCCCACAGGAACTTGGCGCGAAGCAAGGGGGACGACGGAAGGGCGGCCACGGTGATTTGTTCCGTGCGCTTGTCGCGCACCAGCATCTTGGCCTTTATGCCATTGTGGTTCAGGGCTTCCATCAGGCGGTGTGCCGCAATGGCTGCCCCTCCCGCGCTTTCGGATGTGTTGACAATCAGGACTCTCATAAGGCAGTATGGATTGGTGTGCCTTTTATGGCAGAAATGACAATATAGGGTGACAGCCACCTGCATTTAATGGGAAACATTTTGAGCCCGTAACTCACAGTCTTGACCAAAAGACATGCGGCACGTCTCTTCTCACCAGGTTTGGGCTCAAGCCACACCATCGGTTTGCGGGTATATTCCACACGTATGTCCGTCAAGCCGAGTTCCCGGCAGATGCCAGCCAAACGCACGGGCACCATACTGTCCAAGTTATGAATGCGCAGGTTTTCTCGGTCGAACAGGTATTGCACCGCCCCATTAATGCCGCGCAGATTAGGAA
Organism: uncultured Paraprevotella sp.; assembly: GCA_944321565.1. Lineage (GTDB taxonomy): Bacteria > Bacteroidota > Bacteroidia > Bacteroidales > Bacteroidaceae > Paraprevotella. The sequence continues at coordinate 8,843 of CALULT010000043.1, forward strand.
GGAGGATAAGGAGCTGTCCCCCATCGGCCAACAAATCCACGTGCCGGGAGATGACATCCCGAGTGTCACGGAAATGCTCAATAAATCCCAATGAAAATACAATGTCGTAGTGTGCTTGGCTTTGGAACTTGAAAAAGTCAGCTTCAATGGCCTTGATGGTGTTTTCAGGAATACGGTTTTGCCGTTCCACCTTGCGTATGACGCTTGGCTCCACATAAAAATCCAGTAATGTCACGTCGCGGCATACATGCTTATAGAAGTATCCTGCGTTAAGCCCGGGGAAACCTCCGACCTCAATGAACCGTGCCGTAGAAGCCACGGGGCGGATGTATTTTTTATATACCGGATTCTCTTGAATGGGAGTAAACTGATAGTTTTCCCAATATGTTTTCCACAGTTCGCGGTCTGTCAATTGATTCTCCATATCATTCCGTCATTGAGGTTGCTTGGAATACAAGTGTGAATTGGCATCTTCCACTAGTTGCCCAATGAGAGTGGCCTGAGCTTTGTACAAATCATACAAACGTTTCCCGTTCCTTTCATATTGCTGCCGACTGAAAAGCCCGTTCCAGAGTCTCATTCCGCCCACACTCAAAGATTTAAAATGGGCGTGATACCATCCCACCTGCAACCCATTGAGCCACGCCCGCAGGCATAATTCGTAGTCATCGTACTGAAACGGGGCAAAAGCGAAATCAATGTGGTGCAGCTTTTGTTCGTAGAGGTCTTTCCGGATCCACATCGGGGCACGGTTTACCACAGCAACGAATGTAATGGATTGCCTGTCTTTTGGAGGAACGTTTTTCACTTTTTCGTTCTCGAAAACCACGTCCATGCCATCCTTCCCACCCAAGATGGCCAAAGATGGATATTTCCGGAAAAGTCCGATGGCGTCGTCAATCCATCCGAGGTTATCGAAATCGTCGTCATCTTGCAGCAGGGCAATGTATTTCCCGTTGGCCATACGCAATGTACGGTCATACATAATGTTTTCGTAGAGGTCGTTGGAGCGGAGCAAGAATTCGTTGGCACCAATTAAGAACTTGGCAAGTGCCTGAGCGTGTTTGAAGTCGGAGCCGTCATCCACAACAATGATTTCCAAAGATTGCCTTTTACGCAACTTGTTGACAATATGCTCCACTTGTACACTTTTATTGTGCGACTGGATAATGACGCTCACCTCAGGGGCGTTGTCATAACCTTTGGCAGCCCAACTTTCGTAAGACTTTTGTTGTTTCTGTTTCGTCCGCGTCCTCTTTTGGACAGCCAATTTGATTCTTTCAAAAAACAGTTTGAATGATGCCATGTTTGTCTTGTCTGTTAAGTTTATAGGTGGCCTATGCACCGAAATCGCCTTTCAAGGTTCGTTTGATGCGGCGCAAAGCTTTGGCCATGAAAGAATTGGTACGAGCGTAGTAACGAACGAAAGCTGCCCTGGCTTCCATATTTTCTTTTATGGCAACCGGACGTTTCACTTCGATATGCCCGCCATAGAGCCGGGTCGCATTGTCGCCTCCCTTCCCACAATGGGTTCCACTTCCATCAAAGCCCTTATTTTGCACTAGTGATTTGCCAACGTTGACAGAAAGAATGTCCTGCAGGAACAACGTGGCATTCCAACGAATAGCCCACGAATTATTTTTACCTTCTGTTTGCCGACGCAACATTCGCGTATAACCATATTTCCCATCGAAATCAAACGTGCGAGACAACCCACGCCGCTCCAGTTCATTGAGCAATGCTTTCCCATCGGGATTAAACAGTTTCCAAGCTCTTTGCCAAGTACCCCAGCCCCAACTTCCAACCCATTTGACGAGAAAACTGTCGGGCAAAGATTGGTCGCCAGTAATTTCACAGGCATGCACATGTCCCACACGCGGTTCGTCCTTATAGGTTTCCAACGCATCGTTCATGAATTCAAGGAAGTGCGGAGCCACGACCAAATCGTCTTCCAGCACGATGACCTTCCCGCAACGATTAACAACCGAAGTAACCCCATTGATGATGTTACGCGCCAATCCCCAATTATTCTCCCTTTCCACTAGCGTGATTTTTTTGAACCCACTGATGCCCCGCACATAACGGCGCACCGCCTCGACTGCGGGGCGAGCCGCCTCATCTTTAGCCCCGTCAGAATAAACAAACAATTCGCTCTCCGCAGCCAATGGATTACGCAATAAAGATTCCACGGCCTCCCGTGTATGTCCGGGACGGTTATAAACAAACAATAATATGGGAGACAAATCCATGGCCAACTCGTTTTTTTGCAAAATTACAAAACAAATCCCCAACAGCCCTGCCATTCGCGATTTATTTTGTACTCGAAGCGGGACTTGAACCCGCACAGCCATTACTGGCCAAGGGATTTTAAGTCCCTCGTGTCTACCGATTCCACCATTCGAGCGACCTTGGAGCGGAAAACGAGACTCGAACTCGCGACCCCGACCTTGGCAAGGTCGTGCTCTACCAACTGAGCTATTTCCGCAGGCTTGTTGTTGTGGCTGCAAAGATACGGCATTTGCAGATTTATGCCAAATATTTTCGGGGCTTTTTTTCAGTTGTTGACAACCATCGTGTTGCCAGAATAGCTGACACGGTAGCGAAAAAGGCTGATGCCTCCCTCTCCCGCGCTGATTTGCCCTTGGTTGTTCAGGCTGTAAGTACGCCCGCATGACGCGCAGGCGGCATATCCCCCTTCTTTCAGTTGCAGCGATTTGGAAATGTTGTAGGCTGAGTAGCAATTGGGGCAAGCCAAGTCATAACATACGGGAACGGAAATGCTGCTTCCTAGCTCCGGAATGTTGGGCAAGCCGACAATGAATCCCGCAATGCCCATCTGCAACGACGAATTCCCCGCTATGGCTGTGGCGTTGACCGGGGTACTGTGCCCGGTCTCGTCGGTAAAGAGAAAACGGGAACGGTCATAACGGACAGTGCAGAAAACGCCCAGGCTGTTCAGCGCAGCATTGAGCGGAGGCACCGTGTTCACGTTTTGGCACACGAAATACGCCCGATAATCGGAATAGGTGTTCTGCACATCCTCCTTACATGAAGAAAAGGCGGCTAAAAGAACCGCACAAACCAAGCCGATAAAAAAATTCCGTTTCCCTTTCATATAAGAGGAAACGGAATCCTTATGTTTTTATTGCCTTGACACGGGCCGTATCTTCACCGTCCCAACAAATTCCGCTCGGCTTCCGTCATGCGCGAAAAGTCGAAACCTGCCCACACGCGTTCCATCAGCCCACGCACCTTGTCGTTGCAAAGATTGCCGATGCTGCCTTCATGCGTGTGGTGCACTTCTTTCCGGGGAACGAAGCGTCCGGCCTCGATGTCCAGCCCCACCTTCTTATAGGCATCGCGGAAAGGCATGCCGGCAGCGGCCAGGCGGTTCACTTCCTCCACGCTGAACATATTATCATATTTCGGATCGTCCAGGATGTGGTCGTTCACCTGTATCTTGTTGATGATATAAGCAGTCATGCGCAGGCAGTCTTCCAACTCGTCAAAAGCCGGAAGGAACACTTCCTTGATGATTTGCAGGTCGCGGAAATAGCCACAAGGCAAATTATTCATGATGAGAATGATTTGTTGCGGGAGCGCCTGCAGTTTGTTACACTTGGCGCGTGTCAGCTCGAACACGTCGGGATTCTTCTTGTGCGGCATGATGCTGGAACCCGTGGTGCAGTTGTCCGGCAGCTTCACGAAACCGAAGTTTTGCGAGTTGAACATGCAGGCGTCAAAAGCCAGCTTGCTGATGGTGCCCGCGACACCGGCCAAGGCAAAAGCCACGTTGCGCTCCATTTTCCCCCTTCCCATTTGGGCATAGACCACATTGTAGTTCATGGAGTCAAAACCCAACAATTCAGTGGTCATTGTCCGGTTGAGCGGAAACGAGGAACCATAACCGGCTGCCGACCCCAAAGGATTGCGGTTGGTCATCTTGAAAGCAGCCTGCAGAAACAGCATGTCATCCACAAGGCTTTCCGCATAGGCCCCAAACCACAAGCCGAAGCTCGACGGCATGGCCACTTGCAAATGGGTATAGCCCGGCATCAGCACGTCCTTGTAGCGTTCGCTCTGTGCTTGCAGCTCGTCGAACAACACCTTGACTTCCTCTGCGATATCTTTGATGCGGGCACGGGTGAACAATTTCAAGTCCAACAACACCTGGTCGTTGCGCGACCGGCCGCTGTGGATTTTCTTGCCCACGTTGCCCAATTTGCGTGTCAGCATCAGCTCCACTTGTGAGTGCACGTCCTCCACCCCTTCTTCAATGGTGAACCGTCCGGCTTCAATGTCGGCATAAATAAGTTTCAGTTCGGCCAACAGGACAGAAAGTTCGTCGCTGCCCAACAATCCGATGCTTTCCAGCATAGTGATGTGGGCCATGGAACCAAGCACGTCGTATTTGGCCAGGTATAAATCAAGTTCACGGTCGCGTCCCACCGTGAATTTCTCAATCTCCTGGTTGACTTCCGTATTTTTTTCCCAAAGTTTGCTTGCCATATATATAATTAAGGTGTATTGTTACGCGCCATAAGGAATCGCAGCCAACATGTCGGCCAGCTTTTCCACGCCTTCCTTCAGGGGTTTCTCCACCATGCCCTTGATGAAAATGTTCAGGTCGGCACCCACGGTGAGTTTCATCTTGCACGATGTGTCCGATGTGGGAAGGACCTGAATCCAAAGGTTCAGGGGAATGGGCGAATTGACGGTCTCGAATTTGACACACTTAGGCTCTTCGCGCTCAATAATGCGCAAGGAAACCTCGCCCACAGGGGGAACGCTACAGGTTACCGAATCGGTGCTGAACGTCATGCCCTCTATGGTGTCCCGCAACTGTTTCAACTTGTCTTCGGGCACTTGCGCGGACATCTTTTCACGCACGGCCGGGTCGTCAAAACGTTCCTTAATGGTGGCCAGATTATTCAAATCGGCCAGTTTGGCATACACGCACAACTGGGGATATGGAACAGCCTTGACGTTGCTTTCATATAATTGCTTCGACATTTCCTTTATTTCCTATGTTGTTTACCCATTCCAATGCGCGGGATCTTTGCGCCATTCGTTCAACAGCTCCACGTCTTCTGCGCTGATATACCCTGTGCGGACGGCTTCCTCCACTACGGCCTCATAATTGGTCAAAGTCACCAATTCCACTTTTGCCGTCTTGAATGCCTCCTTGGCCACATCAAACCCATAGGTGTAAGAAGCAACCATGCCTATCACTTCGCAACCATTGTTACGGATGGCCTCTACGGCCTTCAGGCTGCTGCCGCCTGTGGAAATCAGGTCTTCCACGACCACGACCTTCATATTGGGTTTCAATTCACCTTCAATAAGGTTTTCCAATCCATGGTCTTTGGGTTTGGAACGCACGTAAACAAACGGAAGATTCAGCAGGTCGGCCACCATTGCCCCTTGCGGAATGGCACCCGTAGCTACTCCGGCGATGGCATCAACCTCCGGAAAACGTTCCAAGATGAGACGCCCGATTTCTATCTTGACGAAGCTGCGCAATCCGGGATAGGACAGCGTCTTGCGGTTGTCGCAATAAAATGGGGATTTCCATCCCGATGCCCATGTGAAAGGGTTGGTCGGCTGAAGCTTGATGGCTTTGACCTTGAGCAGTTTGGCTGCGAAAATCTTCTCTAATGTTTCCATAATTTCTTTGAAATGATGAATGTTCATGCAAATATAGCGAATTTCCATGAGATAACTGCATGGAAAGCAAATATTAAGAAACTGTTTTGAATTTTGTGTGTTCCCGCTTTGCCGCAACAGGGGGAATCCCAAACACGCTTTACGATTGACCGCCACGGGCAAGACTGAGGATACTGATGCGGACAGGGCAAGCCGCAGCAATGGTTTCGGCGCACGAACACAGGGTAGATCCAGTGGTCATCACATCGTCCAGCAGCAAGATATGGCGGTTTTCCAAGCGTTCAGGATGAACCACGGCAAAAATGCCACGCACGTTTTCGCGTCGTTCCGCGTCCGTCAGCTTCGTTTGACTGGGATTGGCCACGATTCGACAGACGCTTTCCGCATCCACATCAATGCCTGTAACCTGGGAAATGCCCGTTGCGATATGAGCACTTTGGTTATACCCCCTTTGTTTCTCCTTTTCCCGGGCCAAAGGAACAGGCACGATAAGTTCTATGCCGTCGAAGAACCCTTTCGGAAGCAGTTCTTCGGCCATGATGCGTCCCAAGACATTCCCGATTTCCGGATGGTTATGGTATTTCAGGTCTGCCAACATGCGACTGTACCCCGAATTCTTGGGATAGTGAAACCATGCTGTGCCTCTCTCAATGGGAAACAGCCCCCAAAACGTACGGGTGACATCGTTGTCCGTGAACGACCCATGACGCAACCGCGGCAAACTCAGAAGACAAGACGCACAAATCACCCGCTCGTGAAGCGACAGCCGGTCGCGACAACAAGTGCAGTAACGCGGGAACAGGAAGTCGGCCAAGCTCTCCGCCAACAAGGCCAAACTATGCGAAATCCTCTTCCACATGGAGCATACGCATAATGAGCGGCATTTCGAAACCACGACTGGCCGCAAACCGCAACAGTTTCCCGTTTCGCTCGTAATCGGTTCCAGCTTTCAAACCACGGGCCTTAGCCTGAAGCAGTTTTTGCAAGATGCGGGCATATTCTTCATCCTCTATTTCGCCCATTGCATCTTCTATGTAAGCAGCCGGGATGCCTTTCTGCCTCAACGCCTGGGCGATTTTGATACGCCCCCACCCGTTATAACGGAACTTGTCCCGCACGAAGCTGCGGGCATAGCGGGCTTCGTTTACGAATTTTTCTTCTTCCAACCGCACAATGACCGCTTGACGACGGGTGGCATCCAGCCCCCAACGTTCCAGCTTTTTCCGTATGTCGGCCACACATTGTTCCGAAGCAGCACAACAGGCTGCAGCTTTTTGGAAGGCTTCTTCCGGAGTGATTTCTTTCATTTCTCGCATCTTATCATTCGATTGTTCCCATAAGCATCTTTCTTTAGCGTGACACGACGCAGCCCCAAGCTCTCGAACAAGACGGAAGTCTCCTCTCCGAAAGCACGATTGATTTCCACATAAAGTTTTCCGCCGTCGGCCAACGTCCGGGCTGCATATTTCCCGATAGCCCGGTAGAAACGCAGCGGGTCGTCGTCCGGGACGAAAAGGGCTTCGGCCGGTTCATAAGCCAGCACGTTCGTGTCCATACCCCTTTTCTCGCATTCGCACACATAAGGCGGGTTGCTCACGATGACATCCCAAGCAACGTCCAATCCTCCGGCTTCCACGAGAATGTCCTTTTGCAGGAAAGCGATGTCGCGCCCTGCCGCCAATGCGTTCCTACGGGCTATCTGGAGCGCATCCGCACTGACATCCATGGCAGAAACCCGCGCATGAGGAAAGGCGCAAGCCAATGTGACAGCGATGCAGCCACTCCCCGTACCGATATCCAAGACATGCATGTCCTCCACCCCGTGTGCCTTGCAATCGTCTATGACCCAATCCACCAGCTCTTCCGTTTCGGGACGTGGAACCAACACGCCAGGAGCGACTTCAAACCTACGGCCACAAAATTCCGCTTCTCCAAGAATATATTGCACCGGCTCTTTCCGTTGCAACCCTTCCACAATATTTTCCAGCTCCCGGCGTTGTTCTAATAGAAGTGGAGCGTCTTTTCCCATGCAGATTTCCACCCAGGTGAAGCCGAAACGTGTTTCCAGCACAAGCCGGGCTAGCGCACGGGCTTCCCCCTCTGGATAATAAGGGGCAATTCGAGTAAAGATGTATGTGAAAGTTTGATCCATACCAATAAAAAAGGAATATCTCACAAAAATAAGCAATTTATCGGATTTGAAAGATGACGGAAGATGAAAAATATATGAAACGTTGCCTGCAATTGGCGAGCAACGGTTTCTATGGCACGGCACCAAACCCCATGGTGGGGGCGGTATTGGTACATGACGGCCAAATAATCGGCGAAGGCTATCACGTGCGCTGCGGGGAACCACATGCCGAAGTGAACGCCATCCGTTCGGTGCGCGACGAAAACACGCTCAGGAATTGCACTCTTTATGTCAGCCTTGAACCTTGTTCCCACTACGGAAAGACTCCGCCGTGCGCGGATTTGATTGTGGAGAAGGGTATTCCCCGTGTCGTGGTCGGGTGCACAGACCCGTTTGCAAAGGTGGCAGGGAGAGGCATCAGCAAGTTGCAGGCTGCGGGCATCGACGTGAAAATTGGAGTTTTGGAGAAAGAATGCGTGGCATTAAACAGCCGTTTCATGACTTTCCACACACACCATCGTCCATACATCACCTTGAAGTGGGCGGAGTCTGCCGACGGTTTTATGGACAACCGCACACCCGAATCTTTCTCTCAAAAAGCCGCTTACACGTTCTCCACGCCTTACACGCAAATGCTGGTGCATCGGCTACGGGCGGAACACCAAGCCATTATGGTGGGGACGGGAACGGCATTGGCCGATAATCCCACACTGACCAACCGGCTGTGGCCGGGAGCTTCGCCCCTCAGGCTGGTGCTCGACCGCCAAGGACGCCTGCCTTTGTCATTACGGCTTTTCCGCGATGGAAATGCCACCCGGGCATATGTAGATAAGTCTGTCGAACCCATACCCTACGAAGGAAATCCGAGTGTGACGGTAGTGCGGCTGGACTTCTCCCAAAATGTGTTGCCGCAAGTCATGGAAGACCTCTATGGCTTGTCCGTCCAATCGCTGTTGGTAGAAGGCGGCACCCGCCTTTTGGAAAGCTTCTTGGCCGAAAGATTATACGATGAAATCAGAATAGAACAATCGCCGGCTGTTTTGAGAACCGGCATCCGGGCTCCCCAAAAGCCGGAAGGGAGATGGCGAACGGAACAAATTGACGGGAACCACATTATCCACTTGATTCCTTTCGCAGGCTATTCGCAGTCCACATAAAGGGAAAGCGACCTGAAAAGTTCCGATTTATCTATTTTTTGCATAATTCAACGCTTGATGTTTCGTGGAAGTGAAAAATGTGCGTACTTTTGTACCTTGATAGATAATATGGTATTAAGTTTTATGAAGAAATACGTTGGGCTGTTGCCTTTTGTCTTGTGCTTGTCATGGCTAGTCTGCGCATGTAAAGAAGATGACGACGCAGTGGTGAGCACCGATTGCTATATCCATAGTTTCGAGCTGGGCAACGTGACGCGCCAAATAACTACGACAAACTCGGAAGGAAGGGACACTACCTACGACATCACTTATAGTGCATCTTATTATGCCATGACGGTGGATCAGTTGGAGGGGAAAATCAGCAATAAAGATTCCCTTCCCTACAATAGCCGGGTGAATGCGGTCTTGGCTACCTTGCAATATTCCGGGACAGTGGTTTATCGCAAAGTGGACGAGGAAGGCACATGGCATAATTATTCATCGTCCGATTCCATCGACTTTACAAATCCATTGGTTTTCCGCGTATATTCGCTGGATTACACGGCTTGGCGCGACTATTTGGTGGAAGTGAACGTACACCGGCAGGATGGTGACGAGTTTTCTTGGCAGAAGGTGGCCGAACCCGGGCTATGGGACGGGGCAGACAGCCTAAAAATAACTGCCTGGAATTCCCGCTTATGGTTGTTTTCCCGCATGAACGGAGAAACCCGCGCGTTTTCCTCATCTTTGCCGGATGGCAATGACTGGACGGAACAGACTGTGTCAGGATGCGACATGGCAGACGTAACAACATTGGTGGCCTGGAACGGGCGACTGTATATGAGCCAAACAGACGGGACATTACTGATGTCGGATGACGGGCTGGTGTGGAACACGGTGCAAGCCGACCATCCTTTGAGGTTGCTGGCGGCAGACGAAACAGGACTCTACGCGATGGCAGATGGAAAGATATACCGCACAGTGGACGGCAGGACATGGGTGGACGAGGCTTTGGACGAAGACCCTGCCTTGCTGCCTTCGCGCGACATCACGGCAACAGCTTACACGCAGGAGAACGGCATGAGGCGAATCTTATTAGCTGGAAACCGTCCTATGGCTGATTATCCTTCGGATGAATGGGCCATGTTGTGGAGCCGTAGTACTCCCGACGTGGAAACGCCCTCGCATTGGGCCTATTTCAACGTGTCTCCGGACAACCCGTACGCTTGCCCACGGTTAGGGGGATTAAACTTGGTACGCTACGACGAAGTAGTGCTTGCTTTTGGCGGGGCTTCTTTAGACGGTGTTTCCCACAAGCCCCTTGATGGGCTTTATGTGAGCGAGGACAACGGAGTGACGTGGAAGACCAATGGCGTTTATGTCATGCCGGAGGCGTTGAGTGGACAAGAAGTGCCGGTGACGTCAGTCGTCGAATCGGGTTCCCTGCTGTGGATTGTGGCAGGCGGCCAGGTGTGGCGTGGACAGTTGAACCGCTTGGGGTTTACCAACCGCTGAACGGAACATTGAACCATAGACAAGCCACATCACGATGAAGCCCTTGCCTCTGATAGCGTTTTGCCTGCTGCCCTTTCTCCCGTTGAAAGGATGGGCACAGGACGAAATCTATCGGATGGAACTCGGCGGAGGAGTCGGAGGAAGCTTCTACCTGGGCGATGCCAATAGCAGGCCGTTTGCCCATTTGGCCCCGATGGGAAGCATCGTGGCACGCTACATCTTCAATCCCCGCATGGTCATCAAAGGAAACGTGGCTGTAGCACACTTGTCTGGCAACACGGGAACAACGTTCTTTCCTGCCGATGCCAATAGCGGGAACGCAGAAGGAGGACGCCCCGGAACGGCTCATTTCGAACGCAACGTGATTGATTTCGGTGCGCAGTTCGAGCTGAACTTTTGGGGCTACGGCATAGGCCGGGGATATGAAGGCTACAGCCGGCTCACGCCCTATCTGTTGGTAGGTGCCGGAGTGACCTTGGCTCCCGGAGGTTTGCAGACAGATGCGGGGTTCAACATCCCCGTGGGCGTAGGCGTGAAATTCAAGCTAAAACGCCGGCTAAACATCGGGTTTGAGTGGAGCATGCGCTTCACGACCACAGACCGCTTGGACGTGTCCAACGCGGAAGGAGTGATACTCAGCGACCCTTACGGGGTGCGGAGCAGCGGTTTCAAGAACAAAGACTGCTATTCGTTCACGATGCTGACGCTCACCTATGACTTGTGGCCTAAATGTATAAATTGTAATAATATAAAATATGTCTTCTAACAGCGAAATCGATGCCGGGCGCATACCGTGCCACGTAGCCATCATCATGGACGGCAACGGACGTTGGGCGAAAGCCAAAGGGCTTCCGCGCACGGCCGGGCATCAACATGGAGTGGAAACCGTGAAGGAAATCACGGAAGAAGCTGTCCGCATGGGAGTGAAATACTTGACTTTATATACATTCTCTACCGAGAACTGGAACCGGCCACAGGAAGAGATTGCCGCGCTCATGGGGCTGATACTGGACCACTTGGAAGATGCCATCTTCATGAAAAACAATGTTCGGTTCCGGGTGATTGGGGACATGCCGCGAATCCCGGAAATCGTGCGTAAGCGTTTGGACGAATGCATGCAGCGCACAGCGGGCAACGACGCCATGACGATGGTCATCGCACTGAGTTATTCTGCGAGATGGGAACTGGCAGAAGCCATGCGCAGAATAGCCGCAGAAGTGCAAGCGGGCTCTTTGCTTCCGGAACAAATCTCGGAAGAAACCGTCCAAAACCATCTCGTGACAGCTTTCATGCCCGACCCGGACTTACTAATCCGCACAGGCGGCGAATACCGCATCAGCAATTATCTCTTGTGGCAGTGTGCCTATACCGAATTTTATTTTTGCGACACTTATTGGCCCGATTTCCATGCGGAGGAATTCCGGAAGGCCATTGCGGATTACCAGTCGCGTGAGCGCAGGTTCGGGAAGACCAGCGAACAGGTAGCGACCAAATAAGTAGCATCGACGTATGAAAAAAGTAGTGAAATATATTTGTCTTACATTGATTTGTGCGTTTACGGGCGTATCGTCCTTACGAGGGCAGGACATCGGAGAAAAGAAAGTGAAACCCACAATAGAATATACGCGTATCCCACGCAGTTTCGAAATTGCCGGGATTGCCGTAGAGGGTGCCAAGAACCATGACGATTACATGATCATCGGCTTGTCGGGACTGACCGTGGGACAAAGGGTGGACATTCCGGGCGAGGAAATCACTGAAGCCGTGAAACGTTTTTGGCGCAACGGCCTGTTCTCGAACGTGGCGATTGAAGTGGACAGCACTGTGGACGACAAGGCTTATTTGCGCATCAAGTTGGCACAACGTCCGCGGGTGTCGCAAATCAACTATTACGGTGTGAAGAAGGGCGAACGCGAAGACTTGGAAAACCGCATCGGCCTGTTGAGGGACAACCAACTGACACCGAACATGATTGACCGCGCCAAAATCTTGGCCAAGAAGTATTTCGACGAGAAAGGTTATAAGAACGCCGAGGTCGAAATCGTGCAACGGGATGATGTAACCGCACCCGACAGGACTATCGTGGATATCCGCATCGACAAGAAGGAGAAGGTGAAAATCAACTCTATCACCATCGAAGGCAACCATGCCCTGACCACCAAGAAAATCAAGGGTACGATGTTCATCCCGGGCGTGTTCAAGAAGACCAATGAGAAAGGACGCCCCGGCAGCTGGTTCCGCACCAAGAAATATGTCGAGGAGAAATACAAAGAAGACAAGGAAAACCTCATCAAGAAATATAACGAGCTGGGTTACCGCGATGCCGTGATTTTGGCAGACAGCGTGACACCGCACGACGAGAAGACGGTGGACATCTACGTGAAAGTGGAAGAAGGACAGAAGTATTACCTCCGCAACATCGAGTGGGTGGGCAACACGGTGTATTCCACAGACCAACTGAACTTCCTGCTCCGCATGAAACGAGGTGATGTCTATAACCAGACGAAACTGCAGGACCGCATGGAAAACGACGAAGATGCCGTGGGTAACCTTTATTACAACAACGGTTATGTGTTCTATCGCGTGGAACCTGTGGAGGTCAACATCGATGGAGACTCCATCGACTTGGAGATGCGCATCTATGAAGGCCCGCAGGCTACGATACGCCATATCGCCATCAGCGGCAACGACCGGGTATATGAAAGCGTCGTGCGCCGTGAGCTGCGCACCAAACCTGGCGACTTGTTCAGCAAAGAGGCTTTGATGCGTTCTTATCGTGAAATCGCCTCGATGGGACATTTCGACGCGGAACAGGTCAATCCGCAGATAAAACCGTCGGAAACCGACGGCACCGTGGATATCGACTGGGGACTGGTTTCCAAGTCGAACGACCAGATTGAGTTCTCCTTGGGTTACGGTCAGACGGGTGTCATCGGGAAAATCGGCCTGAAATTCTCCAATTTCTGCCTGGCCAACTTGTTTACCAAGGGCGGGCTGCGCCGGGGTATCTTGCCACAAGGCAATGGCGAGACATTCAGCATCAGCGGACAAACGAACGGACAGTATTATCAATCGTACAGCATCAGTTACCTGAACCCGTGGTTTGGCGGAAAGCGGCCGAACGCCCTGTCGTTCTCCGCCTTCTATTCCAAGCAGACCGACGTGAGCGACAACTATTACAACTCGGCCTACTACAACAGCTACTACAATTACCTGTATGGCTACGGCAACAGCTACAACAGCTATTACGAGAATTTCCTCGACCCGGACTCCTACGTGAAGCTGTTCGGCGTGTCTTTGGGATGGGGCAAGCGCCTGCGCTGGCCGGACGACTATTTCCAACTGATGGCCGACCTCTCCTATCAGCGCTACATCCTGAAGGACTGGAACTACTTCCTCATCTCAAACGGCTCGTGCAACAACATCGTGCTGAACTTGTCGTTGTCCCGCATGTCCACGGACAACCCGATTTATCCGCGCAGCGGTTCCGAGTTCACGCTTTCCGTAGGCTTGACCCCGCCTTATTCCCTGTTCGACAACAAGGATTACAAGAATTTGGCCAACAACTACCAAAGTGCGAGCTACGACCGCGAAATGCAGGAAAAATACAAATGGATTGAATACCACAAGTGGAAGTTCAAACTCCGCACCTATACGGCCCTGAGCAAGGCGGTGAAGTGCCCGGTGCTGATGACACGTGTGGAATTCGGCCTCTTGGGAGCCTACAACAAGTATAAAAAATCACCTTTTGAAACCTATTACGTGGGTGGCGACGGCATGTCGGGCTATTCCACCACCTATGCCACAGAGACCATCGGGCTGCGTGGTTACGACAACGGCGCACTGACCCCGAGCGGTTACACGGGATATGCTTACGACCGCTTCACGCTGGAGTTGCGCTATCCGCTGATGTTGCAAAACTCCACGAACATCTATGCATTGGCTTTCCTCGAAGGCGGTAATGCATGGACGAGCGTGAAAGACTTCAACCCGTTCGACATGAAGCGTTCCGCCGGCGTGGGTGTGCGCATCTTCCTGCCGATGGTCGGTCTGTTGGGCATCGACTGGGCATACGGTTTCGATGATGTTTTCGGTTCCAAGCAATACAGCGGGAGCCAGTTCCATTTCATTTTGGGACAGGAATTCTAACATAAAAAAACGGAGGTAAAGATGAAAAAGTTGTTCGCATTGTTGTGTTTGCTCATGCTGATGGGCACACAAGCCATGGCACAGAAGTTCGCGTTGGTGGACATGGAATATATCCTAAAGAATGTTCCGGCCTACGAACGTGCCAACGAGCAGTTGAACCAGGTCTCCAAGAAATGGCAGGCCGAAGTGGACGCGCTGACGGAAGAAGCGCAGACACTGTACAAAAATTACCAAAGCGAAGCGGTTTTCCTGAGTGCGGAGCAGAAGACAAAGAAAGAAGAGGAAATCGTGGCAAAGGAAAAAGAAGCCGCAGAACTGAAGAAAAAGTACTTCGGCCCGGAAGGCGAATTATTCAAGAAACGCGAGAGCCTGATGGCACCCATCCAAGACGAAATCTACAACGCAGTGAAAGACATTGCAGACCGCAAGGGGTATTCCTTGATATTGGACAGGGCGTCCGACGCGGGTATCATTTTCGCTTCGCCGAAGATTGATATCAGCAACGAAGTGCTCACAAAATTAGGATATTCCAATTAACATTCGTACATTTGCAAGTCGTACGGAAAAACCTGGCTATAATAATAAAAAATAAGAAACAAAATGAAGAAATTGATTTTGATGGCACTGTTGTTCGTGCCGATGAGCATCTTTGCGCAAAAGTTTGGCCATTTCGATTCAAGTGCCATAATCCAGCTCATGCCGGAATACACCACGGCACAGAACGAAATCCAGCAGCTCCAGACCCAGTATGAAAACGACCTGAAACGCATGCAGGACGAGTTGCAGAAGAAGTCGGAGGAATACGAGAAAGAGAAAGCCAACCTGTTGGACAATGTGCGCCAGCGGCGCGAGGCTGAGTTGCAGGACTTGTACACGCGCATACAGCAGAGCTTCCAGGACAACCAAAAGTCTTTGCAGGAAACATCACAGCAGAAGATGCAAGCCATTTCAGAAAAGATGTTGGGCGTCATCAAGCAAATCGGCCAGGAAGGCGGATATGTATATATCATGGATATCTCCGCAGGAATCCCTTACATCAGCACGACGCTGAGCACGGACGTGACAGCAGAAATCAAACAGAAGCTGGGATTGAAATAAAACTCTCTTCTTTATTAAAACAATAAGTCCGCCCGGAGGATGCTTGCGCAGTCTCTCCGGGCTTTTTTGTCAATTGCAAAGTAATGAGGCGATGAAACGGATGAACAGGTGGTTCCTATTAGTGATGACGGCATGTCTCCCGCTTTGGGCAGGAGCTCAGGTTCCCGCAACCAAGTTCGGCTATCTGAGTTACAATGCGGTTTTCAAGGCGATGCCGGAGTATGAGGCTTCCCGCCAGAAGCTGTCGGAACTGAAAGCCAAATACGACCGGGAAGCACAGCGCGGAGAAGAAGAATTCCAACGCAAATTTGCGGAATTCCTGCAAGGACAGAAGGATTTCCCCGAGAATATCCTCCTGAAACGGCAACATGAGTTACAGGACTTGCTGGCGAAGAGCATAGCCTTCAAGGAGGAAGCACAGAAACTGCTCAGCCAGGCTGAAAAAGACTTGCAGGCGGACATGGTTTATCTGCTCAACGAGGCCATACGCGCCGTGGGAGTGGAACGCGGATATGCCTGCATCCTGAACACCGACGGCAACACTTGTCCCTTCATCAATCCGGCCATGGGGGACGATGTGACCAATTACGTGAAAGAAAAACTCCAATTACCCATCAGCACGATGCCAGAACAATGATTGAGACATTGCCTTCCCGCCCCGGCCCCATCGGAGTATTCGATTCCGGTTACGGTGGCCTGACCATCCTGCACCAGATCCGACAGCTCATGCCGCAGTATGACTATCTCTATCTAGGCGACAATGCCCGCACCCCATACGGGACGCGTTCGTTCGAAGTGGTTTATGAATTCACATGGGAGGCCGTGCACAAGCTCTTCGCCATGGGGTGCCATTTGGTGATTTTGGCCTGCAACACGGCTTCGGCCAAAGCCCTGAGGAGCATCCAACAAAACGACCTCAAGAAGCTGGACGACGAAACGCGCCGCGTGTTGGGAGTCATCCGCCCCACAGCCGAATGCATCGGGCAAATCACCCATACGCGGCATGTCGGCATCCTGGCCACGTCCGGCACCATCACGTCGGGTTCCTATCCTTTGGAAATCCATAAGCTTTACCCGGACATCACGGTGAGCGGTGAAGCCTGCCCCATGTGGGTGCCGCTGGTGGAAAATTATGAGTTTGATTCCCCTGGAGCCGACTATTTCGTGCAGAAGCGCATTGGCAACCTGCTCCGCAAGGACCCGCAGATAGACACGATAATCCTAGGGTGCACCCACTACCCGCTGCTGCTCAACAAAATCCTGAAATACACCCCGCGCAATGTCCGCATCGTCCCGCAAGGAGAATACGTGGCCTACAGCCTGAAAGGCTATCTGGCGCGCCATCCCGAGATAGAATCCGTGTGTACCCAAGGCGGCACCTGCCGTTTCCTGACCACGGAAAGCCCCGACCGCTTCATGGAATCCGCGTCCATCTTCCTCCGCCGCCACGTGGAAGCCGAACGGGTAACTTTGGGATGAAGGGCACCCCGCTTTCCAAAAGGCAATGCAGAGAGGATTAAAAGTAAAGGTGCTTACTTGGCAAAGTATAGTCAAAAGTAAGTGAATTGCGAATAAATCATTCAAAAGTATTATCTTTGCAGCATGGAACTCCAATTATCAAC
>CALULT010000044.1 GCA_944321565.1 uncultured Paraprevotella sp.
CGAAACTGGCTTTCTTCACCAACGTGTCGCACGACTTCCGCACGCCGCTTACGCTGATAGCCGACCCGGTGGAGCAATTGGAAGCATCCAAGAACCTGGACGAGCACGAACGTTTCCTGCTCCGCATCATCCATAAGAACGTGACGGTATTGCTTCGTCTGGTCAATCAGATACTCGACTTCCGCAAGTTCGAGAGCGGGAAGCTGAAGATGTATCTCTCCGAATTTGACATCGCGAAGGAAATCAACGAATGGACCGAAGCGTTCCGCACCTTGGCTTACAAAAAGCACGTGCATTTCGACGTGTCCGTGCAACCCTCCGAGGAAGGATACACGATGATTGCCGACGCCGAAAAGCTGGAACGCATCACGTACAACCTGCTGTCGAACGCTTTCAAGTTCACGCCCGAAAACGGGCGGGTCTCCCTTGCCTTGTCCCAATTCGGGCAAGACGGGGCACGGTGGTTGCGCTACCGGGTGGCGGACACGGGCGTGGGCATTTCCACGGAACACGTGAAGCACATCTTCGAAAGCTTTTACCAAATCGACGTGCATTATGCCGGGTCGGGCATCGGGCTGGCCTTGGTGAAAGCGTTCACGGAAATGCACGGCGGCCGTGTCTCCGTGGACTCGGCGGAAGGAAAAGGTTCCGTCTTCACCCTTGAAATGCCCATGAAGCAGGCCGGCACACTTGCCGAGGGGGTGGAAAAGAACGCTCTCCTGGAAAACCTGAAAGAAGGTGCCGTGGCCTCCGCCGACCAGGAAACGGCGCAGGCGGAGACGGACATGGCGGACGACGGAGACAAGGAAATAATCCTGGTGATAGACGACAACCAAGACGTGCGCGACTACGTGAAGATGCTGCTCACCCCGCAATACCGGGTGATAGAGGCCTCGAACGGGCAGGAAGGACTGCGGCAGGCGATGAAGCACGTGCCCGACGCCATCATCTGCGACGTGATGATGCCGGTCATGGACGGCATGGAATGTTGCCGGAGGCTGAAGTCGGAAGTGCAGACCTCGCATATCCCCGTGATGATGCTGACGGCTTACGCGATGGACGAGCAAAAGATAAGGGGGTACGAATGTGGCGCGGACTCGTATATCCTGAAGCCTTTCAGCGCACAACTGCTACGCGCCCGTTTGCGGAACCTGCTCGACAACCGTCACCGCCTGAACATATTTTTCACCGGCACCGCAACCGTCAAGAAAGAAGCTGCCGGCAAGGTGGACCAAGGGTTTGCCGAACGGCTTCGCACACTCATCGAAAAGAGGCTGGGCGATTCGGAACTCCGTGTGGAAGACTTAGGCGAGGAACTCGGACTGGGACGGGTGCAACTCTACCGAAAGGCAAAGTCGCTGACCGGCTACTCGCCTAACGAACTGCTGCGCATCGCGCGGTTGAAACGCGCGGCCGCGCTATTGGCCTCCACAGAAAAGACGATAGCGGAAATCGCATACGAGACGGGGTTCAGCGCACCTTCTTATTTCGCCAAATGCTACCGGGACTATTTCGGCGAAAGCCCCACGGATTTCCTGCGGCGGAAAGAAGGGGAGAAGAGTTGAAGCAAATGCCGTCGCCCGTTCCCAAAAGCCCGAAACAACACCCGTTCATTTCCCTTTGTCCGCAAGCCGTGTGATTTCCTGCAGGATTTCGCGGCAGGTCTTTTTCAGCACGGGGTGTACCACGTCCGGCGCCACCTCGGCAAGCGGTTCCATCACGAAGCGGCGCAGGTGCATCAGAGGATGCGGAAGGGACAGGTGTATGGTCCCGCTGCCGGCCCCCGGGCTGCCGTAGTCCGCTTCAATCACCCGGCCACCGTAAAGCAGCAGGTCAATGTCGATGGGACGGTCGGCATATTGCCCGCCCACGCTTTTCCGCCTGCGTCCCAATTCGCGTTCCACGACCTGCGTGGCGCGCAGGAGTTCCTCCGGACTTTTCGCCGTGCGCCACACCCCAACGGCATTCAGGAACGGATGCGTGGAACAGAAGCCCCACGGTTGCGTTTCATAAAAAGCGGACAGGCGTTCCAATCCGCCTATCCGCTCCGTAAGCATGCCTATGGCTTGGTGCAGCAGCTTCTCCCGGTCGCCCAAGTTACTGCCCAGACCCAAATATAAATAATCCATCAGTCGTTCATAATCAGCATGGCATCGCCGTAGGTGCCGAAGCGGTAGCCTTCCTTCAGGGCTTCCTTGTATGCTTTCATGATGAAATCATAGCCTCCGTAAGCCGCCGTGAGCATGAGCATCGTGCTATAGGGCAGATAAAAGTTGGCCACCATGCAATCCGCCACGCTGAAATCGTAGGGCGGGAAGATGAACTTGTTGGTCCATCCGGTGAATTCTTTCAGGTGTCCGTCCGTGCCCACTGCCGTCTCGATGACGCGCTGCACGGTGGTACCGATGGCGCAGACACGATGCCCGCTGTCCTTGGCCGTGTTGACAATGCGGCAGGCATCGGCATCCACGAACATCTCTTCGCTGTCCATCTTGTGTTTCGTCAAGTCTTCCACATCGATATCACGGAAATTGCCCAGCCCGCAGTGCATGGTGACAAAGGCAAATTCCACACCTTTGATTTCAAGACGTTTCATCAGTTCGCGAGAGAAATGCAATCCTGCAGAAGGAGCGGTGACGGCACCTTCGTTCCGAGCAAAGATACATTGGAAACGCTCCATGTCTTCCGGCTCGGCCGGACGCTTGACGATATGTTTCGGCAGCGGTGCCTCGCCCAAGGCGTAAAGGGCGGCCTTGAACTCATCGTGTGGCCCGTCGTAGAGAAAACGCAACGTGCGGCCGCGCGATGTCGTGTTGTCGATGACTTCGGCCACCATGGAATCGTCCTCGCCGAAATACAGCTTATTGCCGATGCGTATTTTGCGCGCCGGATCCACCAACACGTCCCACAAGCGCAATTCCTCGTTCAGTTCCCTGAGGAGGAACACTTCGATACGCGCACCCGTCTTCTCCTTGTTTCCGTAAAGGCGTGCCGGAAACACTTTGGTGTCGTTGAAGATGAATGCATCCTTGTCATCAAAATAATCAATGATGTCCTTGAAATGCTCACGGTGCTCGATGGTCTCGCTCTTCTTGTGCAACACCATCAGGCGGGATTCGTCCCGGTTGTGCGCCGGATATTGTGCGATCTGTTCTTCGGGTAACTTGAATTTGAATTGTGACAACTTCATATCAGATAGCCTTTTTATTGTTGGTTAAATATTTTCTGTAGTTTCGATAACCTGCTGCTCCAGCCATTCGGGAAACTCCTCGAGCCGCAGGCAGTCCTCCACCCTTCTGTCTCCTATCCGGGTGCGCCGCAAGGCTGTCAGGTGTGCGCCGCTATGCAACGCTTGCCCTATGTCGCGAGCCAAGGCACGGATATAGGTTCCCTTGCTGCACACCACACGGATGTCTATCTCCGGCAACTCACAACGTAACAGCTCTATCTCATCAATGACCAGCGTCTTGGCCTTCAGCTCCACTTCTTCGCCCCTGCGAGCCAAGTCGTAGGCTCGGCTTCCGTCCACTTTGCAGGCTGAGAACACAGGAGGCACCTGTTCAATGGTGCCCACGAAGCGGGTCAGCACCTCCTCCACCATCTCGCGGGTGATATGTTCGGTGGGATAGACTGCGTCTATCGGTTTCTCCAAGTCGAACGACGGAGTTGTCGCCCCCAGTTTCAGCGTGGCCACATACTCCTTCGTATGCGCTTGGAGTTCTTCGATGCGTTTGGTGGCTTTTCCGGTGCATACCAACAAAACCCCCGTGGCCAGCGGATCCAACGTGCCCGCATGCCCCACCTTCAGTTTCTTCACGCCCATCCTGTGGCACAGTTGCCAGCGCACCTTGGCCACCAGCCCGAACGAGGTCCACCCGTATGGCTTGTCGAACGCCAAAATTTCCCCTTCCTTGAAATCCATCCGGCAAAATATGTTGTGAGGCAAAATCAAAGCAGATTATCCATCACGAGAGCCAAGCCCACAATCGCGCAATAGATAGCGAAATAAATCAACTTGCCTTTCTTGACGATGTTAATCATCCACTTGCAAGCCAGGCAACCCGAAGCGAACGCCGCCAGGAAGCCTACCGCCAACGGCCAAAAACCGATGCCGGATGCCGCCGTGGCTTCCACCCCCTGCGTTATTCCCTTGATGATGTCCAAAACGGCCTCGCCCAAAATCGGAGGCATCACCATCAGGAACGAGAACTGCGCCAACTTCGCCTTGTCGTTGCCCAAAAGCAAGCCCGTGGCGATGGTCGTTCCCGAACGCGACAAACCCGGCAACACGGCAAGTGCCTGCGACAGGCCGATGATGAAGGCATCGCGGAGCGAGATTTCCGCCTTCTGCCGCGGGCGGGCATAGTAAGAAAATGTCAGCAGCAAGGCCGTCAGCAACAGGCACACACCCACCACCAGCAACCCGCTTCCGAAGATGGCTTCCACTTCGTCGCGGAAAAACACGCCCACGACACCCACGGGAATCATGCTCACGATGATGTTCAGCGCATAACGTTGGCTATCGTTCATTCCCGGTGTCTTGAAGTCGAACAACCCCTTGAAAATCCACACGATTTCTTTCCAAAGGATGACCAACGTGCTGAACACCGTGGCGATATGCACCGTGATAGTGAACGACAGGTTATCCTCCCCCTCAATTCCCAGGAAATGAGAAGCTATGGCCAAGTGGCCGCTACTGCTCACAGGCAAGTATTCCGTCAGCCCTTGCAGGATTCCCATCCATAAAGCGTCTAATACGTCCATATTCAGTCGCGGTATAAGTTATCAGCAGGGGTTCCCTTTTTCTCTTCTGGCTTGTTTCCTTCTTCCGGGGATGAAGCCGGCCGGCGCAAAATGGCATATATGATGAAAAGGAAGCCCGCGAGGCAAACCACAGGAGCCACCTTGATGCGCCGCACACTGAAGATGTCCGGATTAAACACCGTTTCCGAGCTGCCGGAACCCGACATCAGGATGAAACCGATAATCACTACGGCCATTCCTACAGCCAGAAGGATGAAGTTCATTTTGTCAAAAGCAAAATCTTTCTTGTCCATACCTATTCTTGTTTTCTTTATTTATTCTGTCCCTTAATATAAATCACAGGCTTTCATACGCAAGTATTTCCCCACACAGAAGTATGTGCAACCCAATGTGAGCAACAGCCCCGCCACGAGCACCACTGCGCTGACTCCTGCCAACATGCCTGGCTTGATGTATGCCGCGAGCGACGGGTCATGACACGACAACGCATATGCCCCTGCGGCCAGCAAACCGTCGGCCGCCACCCCTGACACGAGCCCCAACCGGAATCCCCGCGCCATGAACGGCCGCCGGATGAATCCCCAGCTGGCGCCCGCCAGTTTCATCGTGCGGATGACAAACCGTCCCGAGTAAACGCCCAGCCGCACGGTGCCTGCGATCAACGCGAAAGAAACCAAGACCAACAAGGCGGCCAACGCCAGCAAGACATAACTTATGTTCCGGAGGTTCTCATTCACAGCGTCCACCAAATCCTTTTGATAAACCACGTCTTCCACCAGCGGGCACCGCTTCAGGCGTTCCACGACCCGGGCCAAGCTGTCCGTATTGGCGTATGCCGCATCCATGCGGAGTTCCAACGAAGCCCGAAAAGGATTGGCACCCAAGAACTCAGAGGGGTCGCTTCCCATGGCCTCGGCCGCCTCCCGCAAGGCCTGCTCTTTCGACACATAGCCTATTCCGCACACGTAAGGCTCCCCCGTCCATTCCGTTCGCAATCGGGCAATCTCCCCGGCATCGGCTTCATCGCTCACCAACACGGTGACCGTGAGGTTTTCCTTCACCGAGTCGGACAGCTCGCGGGCAAACAAAATGAAAAAGGACACAAGCCCCAACAGGACCAGCACCAATGTCGTGCTGACTCCCGTCGTGAACCATTGCATCCCCAAAGATCCTTTTTTGCGCTTCCTTCCCATGACTTTCTGAGAGGTTTCTACCGACAAAGTTTACAAAAATACAACAAAACACGGGGAGAACCGTTTGTTTTAACGGCATTTAACTTTCATTCAATTCTCTTCTGCCACACCTTTCAACGTGGCAGACGAACTGCCCGTGATTCTCACGTTCACATATTCGCCAATATGATGGTTACCCCGGTCGAAGACCACGACTTTGTTCTGTTCCGTCCTGCCAAAAAGTTGCTCGCGCGAACGTTTGCTCACGCCCTCGACCAACACCTCGAATGTCCTGCCCTCGCAACGGCGGTTGCTCTCCGCCGAAAGCTCATTTTGCAGAGCTATCAGCTCGTTCAGGCGACGCACTTTGACCTCCTCCGCCACATCGTCAACCAAATAGCGTGATGCATATGTCCCCGGACGTTCGGAATATTTAAACATAAAGGCACTATCATACCCACATTCGCGCATTAAAGACAAAGATTCCTGATGGTCTTCCTCCGTTTCGGTACAATATCCCGAAAAGATATCTGTAGATAATCCGCAATCCGGCACAATCCGGCGAATGGCCGCCACGCGTTCGAGATACCATTCGCGGGTATATTTCCGGTTCATCAGTTTCAGAATGCGGTCACTTCCGCTTTGCACGGGCAAATGGATGTGGCGGCATACATTAGGTTCTTCGGCTATGACGCGCAACGTCTCGTCGCTCATGTCTTTAGGATGTGAAGTGGTAAAACGCACTCTCATCCCGACAGCCTTGTGTGCTACCTTGCGCAAAAGCTCCGGGAAAGTCACCACCGTCCCGTCTGCGTCCTCATGCCGATAAGAATTCACGTTCTGTCCCAGCAAGGTCACTTCCTTGTAACCGCGCACCCGCAAATCTTCCACCTCGTTCAATATGCTGTCCACATCGCGGCTGCGTTCGCGTCCCCGCGTATAGGGCACGATACAATAATGGCAAAAGTTGTTGCATCCGCGCATGATGCTGACAAAGCCGGAAATATGCGGGCCACACACGCGTTGGGGCACGATGTCCTTATAGGTTTCTGTGGTCGAGAGCTCCACGTTGATGGCCTTATGTCCGAGTTCGGCTTGGGCAATCAAGTCGGGAAGTGCCAAATAAGCATCCGGCCCTGCCACCAAATCGGCATGGTGCTTTTCCAACAGTTCCTCTTTGACCCGCTCGGCCATGCAGCCCAACACTCCGACAATCAGGCGACGCCCTTTCCGGCGCAAAGCATGCAAGGCTTCCAGCCGATTCACAATTTTTTGCTCGGCGTTGTCTCTCACAGAACAGGTATTCAGGAAAATGGCATCGGCATCCTCCAGTTTGTCACAGGTTTCATATCCGGCCATATTCATGACGGAAGCCACGACTTCGCTGTCGGCCACGTTCATTTGGCATCCGTAAGTTTCGATAAAAAGCTTCTTCATGCTTCCCTTTTTGATTTCAGGGTGCAAAGTTAGGCAAAAACCAGCGATTTACCTTCTGTTCTTCGAAGAAAAGCACCCAGCCGCCTCCCGAATTTCTTAAAAAAGCCAAAAAGCACCAAAATAACCACGCCTACTCTTTGTTTTAACACAAATAAATCCGAAATTCGCACCCGAAATAAAACATTAGATTTTTTCATAGTTAAGGTTTAGTGAATGCAGGCGGGATTTGTGAAAACCCCGCCTGCATTTTTAGATATACTATTTCCAATTTTGAAGATTTGCAAACAACCGAAAGTTCTTGACGGCATGAAAATATGAAAGGCACTCAAAGTATTTCTACTTCAAATGCCTCCCCCCTCTGCGTCGGGATGACTGGATTCGAACCAGCGACCACTCGCCCCCCAGACGAGTACTCTAACCGGACTGAGCTACATCCCGTTTGCGGGTGCAAAAGTAGAAATAGTTTTTGGAAATTCCAAATAAATTCCTACTTTTGTGTCCGTAAAACGCTTATTTCAGGCAAAAATATGCAAATCAGACTCACAGCACCCCGGCTGTTGCGACACGAAACGGAACTTCCGGCCAGCAAAAGCATCAGTAACCGCGCACTCATCATAAAAGCCTTGGCAGGTGGAAGGGACATGCCGCGGCACATTTCGGACTGCGACGACACAGCCGTCATGCTCAAGGCCCTGACCGATCCTGACGACCCCATTGACATCAAAGCTGCCGGTACGGCCATGCGTTTCCTTACGGCCTATTTCGCCGTGAAAGAAGGAACCTGCACCCTGACGGGAACGGCACGGATGAAGCAACGTCCCATCGGGATTCTAGTGGACGCCCTTCGCAAACTCGGCGCACAGATTGAATACGTGGAGGCTGAAGGCTTCCCGCCCCTGCGCATCACCGGCAGACACTACCATGGCGGACAACTTACACTGCCGGGCAACGTCAGCTCGCAGTATATCTCCGCATTGCTGATGATAGGCCCCGTGCTAGCCGATGGTTTAGCATTGGAACTGACAGGCGATATTATCTCGCGCCCTTACATTGCCCTGACGCTGCACCTGATGGCAGACTTCGGCGCACAAGCAGAATGGAGTGGCGACAAGCATATCCGCGTCTATCCCGTGCCCTACCGTTCCACACCTTATTATATAGAAGGCGATTGGAGCGCAGCTTCCTATTGGTACGAAATGATGGCACTTACGCCCGACCAAGAAGCCAGGATCGTGCTTTCGGGCTTGTCACCTGGCAGTTACCAAGGCGATGCTGCCGTGGCGCGCTTGTTTGAACCTTTGGGCGTACACACCCGTTTCTTCCAAAACGCGGAAGGACTTGATTGTGTAGAGTTGACCAAACATCCCGTACAGACAGGGCGGATGGACTATGATTTCGTCAACCAGCCGGATTTGGCACAAACGTTTGTAGTCACTTGTGCCATGTTGGGAATTCCGTTCCGCTTCACAGGGCTGCAAAGCCTGCGCATCAAGGAGACCGACCGCCTCGCGGCCCTTATCCGCGAGCTTGGAAAGTTGGGCTACCCCCTCGAAACGGACGGACTGGCAGAATTGTGGTGGGACGGCAAGCACGGGGAAGCTTTGCAGGGAACGGCCATTGACACTTACGAAGACCACCGCATGGCCATGTCGTTTGCCCCGTGCTGTCTCGTGTTGCCCGACATCCTCATCAACGACCCGCACGTGGTGAGCAAGTCCTACCCGCACTATTGGGAGGACCTGAAAAAGGCCGGATTCGAAATCACAACGCCATGATTATCATTTACGCACTTTCCGCACTCATCCTGGCCGCCGTGGTCGCCGTAGTGGCCGGCTATGTGCGCAACCTCTCCTTGAAAAAGAAAATCGCCAAAGGCGAAATCAACGAGATGCCTGCCGTGAAACAACCTCCACAGGAATGTTGCGGCCAGCATGAGGTATGCGAAAAAGAAAGCCTGCTGGCCGCCGTGAGCAAGCAAATCGAATACTACAACGACGAGGAACTCGACCGTTTCCGGGGAAAGGATGCTGCCACTTATAGCGAAGAGGAAGCCGATGAATTCCGCGATGTGCTCTACACGATGCGCGACGACGAAGTGGCGGGGTGGGTGCGCAGCTTGCAGTTGCGCGGTGTCCCCCTGCCCGATGCGCTGAAAGATGAAGTATTCCTGATTATCGGCGAAAGGAGGTTCGCCCAATCATGAATATCCTGACATACACTTTCTTCCAAAACGCACTGGCGGGCAGCCTGCTGGCTAGCATCCTTTGCGGCCTTGTGGGGACATATATCGTCACGCGTCGTCTCGTGTTCATCAGTGGGGGCATCACGCATGCTTCGTTCGGCGGCATCGGCATCGGTGTGTATTTCGGCCTTTCGCCCGTGTGGTCGGCCGCGGTTTTTTCCGTGCTCTCCGCCTGTGGCATCCAATGGGTCAGCCATCGGCAAGGCATCCGCGAAGATTCGGCCATCGCCATCTTTTGGACATTGGGCATGAGCGTCGGCATCATCTGCAGTTTCCTCACTCCCGGCTTCACCCCGGAACTGTCTTCCTATCTTTTCGGCAACATCCTGACCATCGGGACGGGCGACCTGCTTCTGCTAGCCGTGCTCTCCGCCATGGCCATCTGTGCGTTCGTCCTGTTCTTGCGTCCGCTCGTTTCTGTAGCATTCGACGCGGAATTCGCACGTTCCCAACGGCTTCCCGTCACTGCCATCGAATATGCCATGATGGCCTTCATTGCCCTGACCATCGTAGCCTGCCTGCGCATGGTAGGCATCGTGCTGGTCATTTCGCTGCTTACTATCCCGCAGGTGACGGCCAACCTCTTCACCCGCAACTTCAGGAACATGGCCGTCTTGTCCGTTGTCATCGGCTATGCAGGCTGTCTGGGCGGTTTGGCGCTGTCCTATTGCTACAACATACCTTCCGGCGCGTCTATCATCTTCGTGTCCATCCTCATCTATTTGGTTTGCAAAGGATTTTCACTCTTTTTTATCCGCCCGGAAAGGCAATAAAACACAGTTTTTTCAGTTATCAAACCGGATAGGAAACGCATTGAAAAGAAATATTCTACATATCATCGCCAGCCTGGCTGTCCTGCTGTTTGCCTTCGCCGCATGTTCCACCAAAAAGAACACGTCGGGGACGCGCTTTTATCATGCCATGACGGCACGGTTCAATACCTACTTTAATGGCTCGGAGGCTTTCAAGGAAGGTGTTTTCGCACAACAGGACGGGCACAAGGACAACTACACCGAACTTTTGCCCATCTTCAACGTTCGCGACAAGAAAACCGCCGGCATAGGAAAATCCAATTTCGAGACCGCCATCGAGAAGTGTGAAAAAGCCATCAAGCAACATTCCATCAAAGCCAAGCCGAAAACCAACGTCAACAAAAGGAAAACAGCGAAAGACAAAGCCTATCTCGCGCGGAAAGAATTCAACCCGTTCCTGCGCCATGCCTGGCTGCTCATGGGAAAAGCACAATTCCAGCAAGGCGACTTCATCGAAGCAGCTTCCACTTTCAATTATATCTGCAGCCTCTATGCCGGACAGCCCGAAGTGGTATCCGTGGCACGGGCTTACCTGGCCCGCTGCTACGTGGAACTGGAATGGCCTTACGACGCAGAAGACGCGCTCCGCAGAATCCGGCGCGACAGCATCGAGGGAGATGGGGAAAAAGAATATAATGCCTCATACGCGGACTACCTTATCTTGGTGGAACAGTACAAGGAAGCCATTCCCTACCTGCAAAGCACCATCAAAAAAGAGCGTAACAAGCAACAACGGGCACGACTGAATTACCTGCTGGGACAACTCTACCACGAAACCGGCAACGACACGGAAGCCTACAAGGCTTTGCGCCGTGTCATCCGCGCCAACCCCACTTACGAACTGTCGTTCAGCGCACAAATCCTGCAAACAGAAGTCATGGCCGAAGGCAACCACAGCAAGGTGGTGAAAAAACTGAAGCGCATGGCACGGAACCGGAAGAACAAGGACTATCAGGACCAGATTTATTACGCGCTCGGCAACATCTACCTGGCCAACAAGGACACGGCACACTGTATCGGCGCTTACGAGAAAGGCGCGAAGGAAAGCACACAGAACGGTGTGGCCAAAGCGATGTTGCTCCTCCGGTTGGGCGGGATTTATTGGGACAAGGAAGACTACATCAACGCACAACGCTGTTATGCCGAACTTGTAGGCATCCTGGACAAGGAACACGACGAATACAAAGAAGCCAGCCGGCGTTCGGAAATCCTCACCGAACTGGAACCCCACCTGTCTGCCATCAAACTGCAAGACAGCCTGCAATGGCTGGCCAAACTGCCGGAAGACGAACGCAACGAAGCCATCGACCGCGTAATCGAAGCCCTGAAACAAAAAGAGAAAGAAGAAGCACGGAACGAAATGCACGCACAAATGGCTGCCAACATGCCGGGCACTCCTGCTGCGGCCACACCTGTGCCCGGAACACCTCCCCGAGGCAGTGCCGCCACAAGCCAAGCGGGACAAAGCGGGATTTGGTATTTCTATAACCCTTCGGTGGTGGCGCAAGGCAAGCAAGCCTTCGTCCGTACTTGGGGAAGACGACCCTTGGAAGACAACTGGCGGAGAAGCCACAAGGAAGAAGACCGGACGGACGAGTTTGCCGAATATGATTATAGCGAAGCAGGCGACAGTCTGCAGGCCGCAATGGCCGACAGCATCGCCCGTGCCGACAGCATCGCCGAAGTGGAAGCCCAAATGGCCGATTCGCTGGCCAACGACCCGCACAACCGCGAATACTACCTGCAACAAATACCCTTCACGGAAGAACAGTTGCAAGCCTCCAACGACATCCTGCGCGACGCGCTCTACCAAGCCGGCATCCTGGAAATGGAACGTCTCGAAAACTTCGAACTGTCCCGGCGCACTTTGTTGCGCCTCATCAACACGTTCCCCGATGTGGCGGATAAAGACAATGTCTATTATCACCTTTTCCTCATCAACGGGCGGCGGGACGACCCAGGCGAGGCCGAACTCTACCGCAGTCGGCTCATCGAAGAATTCCCGCAAAGCAAATACGCCATCATGCTGGCCAACCCGCGGTATGAACTATATGCACGGCACGGCAAGCACATCGAGGATTCCCTCTATGCCGCCTCATACGCCGCATACAACCGCGACGACTACGACGAGGTGTTCCGCAACTATGAAGTTTCGACCTCCGATTTTCCCGAAGGCGCCCACCGGGCCAAGTTCATGTTCGTGCAGGCCATGAGCCAGCTCTATGCCGGGCTGCGCGACAGCTTCCTGGTGACCCTGAAACAGGTCATTGAGAAATACCCGCAAGACGAGGTGACGGAAATCGCGCAAAGCATCATGAAGGGCATCGAGGAAGGCCGCCCGCTGGCCGACGAGAAATATGTGGCCAGCGACATATGGAGCCGCCGCACAGCCGGAGCCGGCGCGGATTCTACTGCTGCCGGGCAACAATTGAGCGACGAACGGCTGGCCAACTTCTACTTCGTGCTGGCCTATCCGGAGAACACGCTTGACGAAAACCAGCTATTATACGAAATGGCGCTCTACAACTTCACCCACTTCACCGTGCGCAACTTCGACCTGACCATCGAAAAGGCCGACGGGCTGGCACAGATGCGGGTCGGTGGATTCCTCAATTTTGACGAAGCACATGCCTACGTGCAGAAACTTTATGCAGACCCACACATGAGCGTCGTGCTCAAAAATATCCGTTCCGTGATTATTTCGGAAGCAAACCTCCAACTGCTGGGCACGACCTTCAGTTTCGATGACTACAAGAAGTTCTATGATGAGACATTCGCTCCGTTGGAAGTGCCCGAGGACTTGAAGATAGACACCCCCACCCCCCTCATTATCCGTCATCCGGACGACGAAACGCCGGAAGAGGAAGGTGAAGAGGGATATGATGAAGAGGAGGAAGGATACGAAGAGGACACGGACAGCGGTATCATTTTCTAAAACATGAAGCATTTATGAGCAACGGATTATTACTCTGGGTTGACGACGAGATAGAATTGCTGAAGGCACACATCCTGTTCCTCGAAAAGAAAGGCTACGAGGTGGAGACCGTCTCCAACGGACAAGACGCATTGGACAAATGTGCCGCGACGGCCTACGACCTGATTCTGTTGGACGAGAACATGCCCGGACTGAGCGGACTGGAAACCCTTGCACGCATCAAGGAAATCAGTCCCGCCACCCCCGTGGTCATGGTCACCAAGAGCGAGGAAGAAAACATCATGGACCAAGCTATCGGCTCAAAAATCGCAGACTATCTTATCAAGCCGGTCAACCCGACACAAATCCTCCTGACGCTGAAAAAGAACATCCATAAGAAGGAAATTGTCACCGAAGTGGCACAGACGGCCTACCAGCAGAACTTCGGAAAAATCGGCATGCAAATCAGCGACTCGCTGACTTTCGACGATTGGAAAGAGGTGTATAAGCGGCTTGTTTATTGGGAACTCGAACTGTCGGAAACCGACAGCAAGATGGACGAGATGCTCAGCATGCAAAAGACGGAAGCCAACCTGTCTTTTGCCAAGTTCATCCGCAAGAATTACGAGAATTGGATTACGCATCCGGAAGACCGTCCGCTGATGAGTCCGGATATCTTCAAGACCAAAATCTTCCCCCAGCTCAGCCAAGGCAAGAAAGTGTTCCTCATCGTCATCGACAACTTCCGTTACGACCAGTGGCGCACTATCGGCACGGAATTGGCCGATTCGTTCCTCATTGAGGAAGACATCTACTGCAGCATCCTGCCCACGGCCACACAATATGCCCGCAACGCCATTTTCTCAGGGTTGATGCCCGACAAGATTGCTTCAATGTATCCCGAATTGTGGGTGGACGAGGACGAGGAGGAGGGCAAGAACCTGAATGAAGGCCCGCTCATCCAAACGCAGCTGGACCGCTATCGCAGGAAACACACATTCAGCTACCACAAAATCAACGACTCCGCAGCTGCGGAGAAGTTCATCGCACAACTCAGACAGCTGGAAAGGAACGACCTGAACATCGTGGTGTTCAACTTCATCGACATGCTCTCGCATGCCCGCACGGAGTCGAAGATGGTGCGCGAACTGGCCTCCAACGAGGCTGCCTACCGCAGCATCACACAAAGTTGGTTCCGCCATTCCGCCGTTCGCGACTTGTTTCGTGCCCTGTCAGCCAGCGACTACACCGTCATCCTCACCACCGACCACGGGAGCATCCGCGTGAAAGCACCCGTCAAAGTGACTGGCGACAAGAACACCAACACCAACTTGCGCTACAAACTGGGCAAGAACCTGAAATATAACCCCAAGGAAGTGTTCGAAATCAAAGAACCACGCAAAGCGGCACTCCCCTCGCCCAACTTGAGCACGGCATACATCTTCGCCTGGGGTGACGACTTCTTCGCCTATCCTAATAACTATAACTATTACGTGTCCTACTACCGCGACACGTTCCAGCACGGTGGCATCTCCATGGAGGAAATGCTCATCCCGCTGATTACCCTGCAAAGTAAAAAGAGAAACTGAACACCTATTTTAATATAAGTATATGGAAATCAAAATAGACAATCTGGAACATATCCACGAAGCCGCACGGGAATTCATCTCCGCCATGGGCGAAGGCACGGTCTTCGCCTTCTACGGCCACATGGGAGCCGGCAAAACCACGTTCATCAAAGCCGTATGCGAATGCCTCGGCGTGGAAGACGTCATCAACTCGCCCACTTTCGCCATCGTCAACGAATACCGTGCGGAAAGCGGCGAGCTGATTTACCATTTCGACTTCTATCGCATCAAGAAGCTGGAAGAAGTTTATGACATGGGCTACGAGGATTATTTCTATAGCGGCGCACTCTGTTTCATCGAATGGCCGGAACTGGTGGAAGAACTGTTGCCGGAAGATGCCGTCAAGGTGTATATCGAAGAAAACGCGGACGGGACACGCACCGTAAAGTGGTGAACGAAGGGCTGTCCCGCCGCCGTCCTATCCGTTATTTCCCGCGGTTCGCCAGCAATTTCCACACACCGGCCGACAAAGCAGCCCCGACCAGCGGTGCCACGATGAATATCCACAATTGGGACAATGCCGCACCGCCTTCGAACAAAGCCGGGGCAATGCTGCGCGCCGGATTCACGGACGTGCCGGTAATGGGGATGCAGACGATGTGTACCAACACCAACGACAGGCCAATGGCCAGTCCGGCAAAGTTTCCGGCTCCCACCTTGGAATCCGTCGCGCCCAGCACGACAAGGACAAACACGAAGGTGAACACCAGCTCGGCCAGGAAACCTCCTGTCAGGCTCACGCCTGCCCCACAGGCGTTGGCTCCCGTTGTCGTGGCATAGGCCATGTCAATGTTAGAAGTCAGCAACCACAAAATCGTGGAACCGATCAACGCCCCTACTACCTGGAACACCATGTACATCAACCCTTCAGACGTCTTCATGCGCCCCGAAAGCATGCAACCCAACGTGATGGCGGGGTTGATGTGGCAGCCCGAAATGCCTCCAATCGTATAAGCCATCGCCACTACCGAAAGGCCGAATGCCACGGCCACCATCAGCACTTGTGCGGGTGTGCCGCAACCTCCGTTGAATATGGCGCTCCCGCAACCCATCAACACCAGCACCATCGTGCCTACCATTTCTGCCAAATACTTTTTCATAGTCGTACAGTTTTAATAAAACATTCGCTCCAAAGGTACAAAATATCCGGAAATATCCTAGCAAAACCCATTGTAGTTTTTGAAATTCTCCCAAAAGTTCTTTCAACATCTGTCCGTTTGCCTCTGGTGACAAAAGTTTCAGAGCCTGAAACACCCAGTTTCAAGGCCTGAAACACCCAGTTTCAAGGCCTGGAACACCTAGTTTCAAGGCCTGGAACACCCAGTTCCAAAGGCCTGGAACACCCAGTTCCAAAGGCCTGGAACACCCAGTTCCAAAGGCCTGAAACACCCAGTTCCAAAGGCCTGAAACACCCAGTTCCAAAGCCTGAAACTTTCCGCAAAGGCTCAATTTGTCCATCCAAGTAACAAGTAACGAAAAATCCCGTAAAAGCTCCTTGCCGAGCCTTTACGGGATTCTATAAATTGCGCGATTTGCACTGCCTAAAGCAAGGCAATGGCCCTATTCCGCCTCATCGTCATCCAAAGATTCGGCGTATTCCATCTCACCCTGCACCACCCACAGGATATCCTCGGGCAGGAACTCACCCATCTTGTCCTTGCGGGCTTGGCGGATGACGTAATCCACCACCTTGTCCTGGTCGATTTCAATGTAACCGTCGCTGTCAGGTGTTTCGTCCAAGACTCCGCTTTGTGCGTAATACTCCACAATCACGTCCAGGAAATAATAAAGTTCCTCGTCCGTGAACTTTTCCTTCACTTCCTGTGGCAAGTAATTTTTGATAAACTCCACCGTGCGGGCATCGTCTTCCGCGTCTTGCAGGAGTTCTTGTTCAAAACTGTCCATGGCTTCAGGTTTTAGAGAATGGCTTTCAACTTGTCTTCAAACACGCTTTTCGGAGCCGCGCCGACTTGCTTGTCCACCACTTCCCCGCCTTTGATAAAGAGCACGGTGGGCACGTTACGGATGCCGAAACGCATCGCCAGCCCGTCGTTCTCCTCCACGTCGCACTTTCCGATGACTGCTTGTTCTTTGTATTCCTCTGCCAAGGCTTCGATGTCCGGCCCGATTTTCTTGCATGGGCCACACCACGTAGCCCAGAAATCTATCACTACGGGCTTGCCAGAAGCCACCAATTCCTCGAAATTAGAATCTGTAATCGCTAATGCCATTGTATTTCCTTTTTAAGAGTTTGTTACTGCGGGCAAATTTACTAATTTATTTTGTACGACAAGGCGGGTTTGCTTTGAATATAGGAAATTAAATCCTTTTTAACGGATACTTTTCCCCTCTTGGATTGCATGGTCAGATTCATCTGCCCCAAGGGGTCGAGGATGTGAAAATAGAGGTCGGTATTGCCGGGAGAGTCCTTCACCATGTTCGACAAAGAGAGCACAAGGTCCTCATCCAAAGCGTCCAACCCCACAGTGATGGTTATCCGCTCCACCAATGTGTCTTTCACGTCGGCCAAGAAATCAATGCGCCCGATGCGGAGTTCCAACTTGGACGGATCCCACTGCTTGGGCTGGCACTTCGCTGTAATATACAGGGTGTTCCCGATGTCCATGTAAGAACCCCACGTGGGCCAATCCTGGCCGAAGAGCGGCAATTCGTATGCCCCGCTATAGTCTTCCAGCGTGACGATGCCATAGGGCTTCCCGGTTTTGGAAACACCCTTGCGCACGGCAGTCACCATGCCACCGAGTGTCATATCCTTGTTGGCAAACGGAGTCAGGTCTTTCAGGTCGGCCATGTGGGCATTGCACACATTCTGCAGAATCACGGCAAACTCGTCGAGCGGATGGGCCGACAAATAAATCCCCACCAGCTCGCGTTCCTTGTTGAGCCGCTCGAGCGCGCTCCAGGGTTCAGCCTGCGGAATCTCCGGCGTGGCGATTTCCACCATCTCCATGTCGCCGAAAAGGGAATTCAGGGCTGTGTCCTTGTCGGTCTGGTAGCGCACGCCATAGCGCACCAATGACTCGATGAACGTTTCCCCTTTGCTGTTTTGGCCGAAATATTGTTCACGTGTGACGCCTTTGAAACAGTCGAATGCGCCCGAAAGCACAAGGCTTTCGATGTTGTTCCGTTTCACCGAACTGTTCGGCACCCGTTGTATGAAGTCGAACACGTCTTTATACGGCCCATTTTCTTCGCGCTCCTTCACGATGGCCTCCACTGCCGAGTCGCCCAGTCCTTTGACTGCACCCAACCCGAAACGTATGTTCCCGTCCTCGTCCACGCTGAACGTGCGGCGGCTGACATTCACGTCCGGCCCCAGCGTGTTGATGCCGATGCTTTTGCATTCGCTCATCAGCTTTGTGATATCCGCGATATTTGCCAGGCTTCGGCTCATGACGGCTGCCATGTATTGCGCCGGGAAGTTGGCTTTCAAATATGCTGTCTGGTAGGCCACCCACGAATAGCACGTGGCGTGGCTCTTGTTGAAGGCGTATGAGGCGAACTTCTTCCAGTCCGCCCATATCTTTTCCAGGATTTTCGGGTCGTGGCCGTTCTTCTTTCCTCCCTCGATGAACTTGGGATACATGTGGTTCAGCTTCTCGATCAACTTCTTTCCCATGGCCTTGCGGAGCGTGTCGCTCTCGCCACGGGTGAAGTTGGCCAGCTGGCGGGACAGCAACATCACCTGCTCCTGATAGACCGTGATGCCGTATGTGTCCTTCAGGTATTTCTCCATGCAGGGAATGTCATACTCCACCGGTTTGCGCCCCTGCTTGCGGTCGATGAAGTCCGGTATATAATCCATCGGCCCCGGACGGTAGAGCGCGTTCATGGCTATCAGGTCCTCGAACGTGGACGGTTGCAGCTCGCGCAAATATTTCTGCATGCCGGGCGATTCGAACTGGAACGTGCCGATGGTGCGCCCGTCACAGTACAGGCGGTAAGTGGCCGGGTCTGTGATGTCCAGCGTGTCCACGTCGATGTCCAGCCCCAGGCTGTCCTTGATGTTGGCCTGGCATTCCTTGATGATGGAAAGGGTTTTCAGCCCCAGGAAGTCCATCTTGATCAGCCCCGTGTCTTCGATGACCGAGCCTTCGTATTGGGTGCAACGGAGCTTTTCGCCCGTTTCCTTGTCTTCAGCCGTGCTCACCGGCACCCAGTCCGACACGTCGTCGCGGCAGATGATGACACCGCAGGCATGCACACCCGTGTTGCGCACGTTGCCCTCCAACATGCGGGCATAGCGTATGGTGTCGTGCAACAGGGGGTTGGGCGAGGCTTCGGCCTGTTGCAATTCGGGTATGCAGGCGATGGCATTGCCCAGGTTCATCTTGCGCGGCTTGCCGTTTTCGTCGTCCGGAAGTTTGTCCGGAATCAGTTTGCACAGCCCGTTCGAAATGTCGAGCGGGAGTTTTTCCACGCGGGCCACGTCTTTGATGGCCAGTTTGGTGGCCATCGTGCCATAAGTAATGATGTGTGCCACCTTTTCCTCGCCATATTTCTGCGTCACCCAGCTCAGCACCTTGCCGCGGCCGTCATCGTCGAAGTCCACGTCGATATCGGGCAACGAGATACGGTCGGGATTCAGGAAACGCTCGAACAGCAAATCGTAGGCGATAGGGTCTATTTTCGTGATGCCCAGGCAATAGGCCACGGCGGAGCCTGCCGCAGAACCACGTCCGGGCCCCACGGACACATTCAGTTCATGGCGGGCTGCGTTGATATAATCCTGCACGATAAGGAAATAGCCGGGAAAACCCATCGTCTTCATCACATGCAGCTCGAAGTTGATGCGTTCGCGCACATGTTCCGGCAAAGGGTCGCCATACAGCTTGGCCGCCCCGGCATAGGCCAGCTTGGCCAGGTAGTCGGCTTCCAGTTTCAGGCGGTACAGTTTGTCGCATCCGCCCAACTTCTTCACTTTCTTCCGCGCTTCCTCCTCGCTCAACACCACGTTGCCGTTCTCGTCCCGCGTGAATTCTTCAAACAAGTCCTGGTCGGTATATTTCTTGCGGTATTCTTCTTCTGTCCCGAACTCTTCCGGGATGGAGAAGTTGGGCATGATGGGCGCATGGTCGATGCTGTAAAACTCCACTTGGTCGCAGATGTCGCACGTGTTGGCCAGGGCTTCGGGCACATCGGCGAAAATCTCGTTCATCTCCGCCCGCGTCTTGAACCATTCCTGCTTGGAATACAACATACGCTTGGGGTCGTCCAGGTCGCGGTTCGTGCTCAGGCAAATCAACCGGTCGTGTGCCTCCGCGTCTTCTTCGTTCACGAAGTGGCAGTCGTTCGTGCACACCAGTTTCACCCCGTATTTTTCGGCCAGCTCCACCAGCTTCGCATTGGCACGTTGCTGCAAGGGATAGGTCTCGCGGTTGGCCCGTTGGTTGGGGTCTTTCACCTCGTGCCGTTGCAGCTCCAGGTAATAATTGCCGCCGAAGACCCGCTTATACCATTGGATGGCTTCTTCCGCTCCGGCAAGGTCGCCGTCCAGGATTTTGCGCGGCACTTCGCCGGCAATGCAAGCGGAACAGACAATCAGCCCCTCGCTATGTGCTTCCAGCTCTTCGCGGTCGGTTCGCGGGCGGGTGTAGAAACCGTCTGTCCATGCTTTCGACACCAGCTTGA
Source organism: uncultured Paraprevotella sp. (assembly GCA_944321565.1). Classification (GTDB taxonomy): domain Bacteria; phylum Bacteroidota; class Bacteroidia; order Bacteroidales; family Bacteroidaceae; genus Paraprevotella. The sequence goes on from CALULT010000044.1 coordinate 20,622, forward strand.
CAAGGTTGTGGTAGCCCTTCTCGTTCTTGGCCAGCACTATCAGGTGGTAACGCCGCGCGTCCTTCTCCTTGTCCATTTGGAACAACCTGCGGGGTGCCACATACATCTCACACCCGAAGATGGGCTTGAACAACCGTTTCCTGGCAGCTTCCAACTCCGCGCGCGCAGTGGCCAGCTGTTCTTCTATGGGCGGGAATTCCGGCTGCGGTTCTTCCACGAAGTTGGCTTCCGGCGGCACGGGTTCGCCGTTGGCCTCGGCCTTCCGCTTCAGCTCCTCCGCTTCTTTCCGCTTCTTTCCCTGTGCTTCCTGCCATTCCTTCAACGCCGCGTCTCCCCCGCCTTCCAACGTGCCGATACGCTCTTTCCATGTCTTGATGTCCGCGTTCGCCCCGCTGTTTTTCTTGTTGACGTAGTTAAAAAACTCCTTGATGGCCATCATGTTGCCATGGTCGGTCACGGCCATTCCCCTCATGCCGTCCTTGATGGCCTTGTCCACCAGCTTGGGGACACTGGCCTGGCCGTCCAGGATGGAATACTGGGTGTGTACGTGGAGGTGTACGAAGTCTTGCATGCCGAATCGAAATTAAGAGGATAAAAACAGGGTAAAGTTACGTCACATTACGGAAACGAGCAAAAGAAAAAACCTTTTTTTAAAGCGAAAGCCCTTTTATCAGGCCCTAATCCGAAAAATAAAATACAGAATTTTGCTTTTTAACAGAATATAGTTACCTTTGTCTTCTAATACAAGGGAAAACCTATGGGACGCAAATTGAAGAAACTAAAGAAAATCAGACTACATCGGGAAGGCACCCACACGCTGGTGGCCGGTGCCGTCGCCTTGCTGGTGCTCAATGCAGGCGTCTATTATGCTTTTGAGAATAAAACCCCGTTTTATATCTGCCTTGTCGTGTGCGTGGGCGTCTATTCCATCGTGGTGAACTTTTTCCGCTGCCCCATACGGCGTTTCGAAGGCGACACGGAAAATGTGGTCGTGGCTCCGGCCGATGGCAAGGTCGTCGTGGTAGAAGAAGTGGACGAGAACGAATATTTCCACGACCGGCGCATGATGGTGTCCATCTTCATGAGCCTGACCAACGTGCATGCCAACTGGATTCCGGTGGACGGCACGGTGAAGCTCGTGGAGCACCAAAACGGCAACTACCACCGGGCATGGCTGCCCAAGGCCAGCATCGAAAACGAGCGTTCCACCATTGTCATCGAAACGCCCGACGGCATAGACATCATGGCGCGGCAAATCGCAGGCGCAATGGCACGGCGCATCGTGACTTACCCCCACGTGGGCGAAGACTGCTACATCGATGAACACCTTGGATTCATTAAATTCGGCTCGCGCGTTGACCTCTTCTTGCCTGCCGGCACGAAGGTCAATGTCAAGCTGGGGCAAACGACCGTAGGGAACGAAACAGTCATTGCCCGACTTTAACCGCAAAGCACCCGCTTATGGCAAACATCATCACACGCCACATCCCCAACAGCATCACATGCTGCAACCTCATCTCGGGCTGCATAGCTGCCGGAGCCGCCTTCTATGGCAACTACGGCTGGGCGTTCCTCTTCATCGTGATAGGAGCGGTGTTCGACTTCTTCGATGGCATGTCCGCCCGCCTGCTGGGCGTGTCTTCACCCATCGGGAAGGAATTGGACTCGCTGGCCGACGTGGTTACTTTCGGGGTCGCGCCGTCGGCCATGATTTTCCATCTGTTCCATTTCGTGGACTATCCGGCCTTCATGGAACCCTTGCGCGACTTCATGCCCTACACGGCCTTCCTCGTCGCGGCTTTCTCCGCGCTCCGGTTGGCCAAGTTCAACCTCGACACGCGGCAGACTTCCTCCTTCATCGGTGTGCCCACCCCAGCCAACACGCTGTTTTGGGCTTCGCTCATCGCCGGCAGCCACGCCTTCCTGGTGTCGGAGAAGTTCAATGCTTTTTTCCTGTTCTTCGCCATGCTCATCTCGTGTTTCCTCTTGGTGGCCGAGATTCCGCTTTTCGCCCTGAAGTTCAAGAACCTGTCGTGGAAAGACAACAAGATTAAGTTCGTTTTCATCCTCACGTGCATCCCGATGGTCGTTTTCCTGAAGCTGAGCTGCTTTGCCGCCATCATCGCGTGGTATGTCGTGCTCTCGCTGTTGGCCGCGCGCTTCCGGTGGAAATGATTGTGGCACGGTTATTGTACGTTTACCAGTATTAAACCACAAGATAAAGCAATATGACCAATCCTTTCGGATGTTTATTCGGTATCCTCATCGCCGCATTGGCCTTTGTCTTCATCGCCGCCCTCAGCATGGTGAAAAAGATAAAGGACACGTTCGCGTCCATGTTTTCCCCGAAAGGGAAACGGCAACAATCCCCGCACGACAGCTACGACACCACGGGCAGCGGACAACGCGGCACTTCTTCCCCCCACAGCTCTTCGCGCGGGCATAAAAAGATATTCGAGGACAACGAGGGGGAATACGTTGACTTCGAGGAAATCAAATAGGAAAAGCCGGCTGTACGCGATTTGCGGCAGGTGTGCGATGCCCATTTTCTTTATAAGGATGGCCTCCGCGCGGGTCTCCTTATGGCATAAGGATGCGCATCGGGCATATACATATTATATATAAGGAGCCGGCCGTTTGAGCTGTCTTGATGCTCCCCTGCGGTGATGTCGCGCAGGATTACAGAACCCTGACAACATCGGAGGGCATTGTAATCCATTTTTCCGCCCTATTTCTAATGTTAATTCCATTAACAAACAAACCGCGTCAACGAATCTATAATATAATTAAAGTTAATTGGGGGGGGGGTAATGTTACAAATTCTAAATATCATGTTACACCCAAAAGATAATTCTTTCTCATGAATCTCTTATTTTTGCGCTGTTAAATTCTAATTAATTGTTAAACTTAAAAGATTTATGAGAAAATGGTACAACGAAATTTGAAGAAATGTGTGTTCTTGTCAATGCTGCTTGCCGGTGCGGTAAGTGTGCAGGCGCAAGATGAAGTAGTTTTGCCTTCTTCACCGGAGAACCCTTATACATTGGAGTTCAATGAAGAAGGCGTAGCAACGGTTCCACTTGCAGCTTTTGCTGCTTCAGGTTGTATTACTGTTGATGTGGAAAATAGCACAGTAACTTGTGAGGGAACGAACCAGCAAGGGGCACTGACATTGTATTTAAGCGAAGAGAGTCAGGATTTCACCAATGTGGATCGCATAACGTCAAATATAGATGATAAGGAAGCGAATGGATATACAAATCTATTTTGGGCAGGAAACGGTGCTGGTACTGACATCGAAGGCGTAAATACTTGGAGTTATAGTGGCTATAACATAGCTTTTGGTGATGCAACAAATAATGGAAGTGATAATGGGAAAATAACGTGGGGTGAAAGAGAAGCTAGTAAACATGTGGCGACCATTACTTTCAGAACACATGACCCTAATGCTCAAAATGATTCTAAAACTCCGACACAAGGTACAATGAAGTTTGAATCGTTGACAATTACAAAGTATTTGCTGTCGGCTCAAAAGACACAACAGACAATTTGCTTGAATGAATTGCCGTTCTATACATACAATTCTGATAATGTTGCAGACCAAGCCGTTGATTTTGAGACTAAAAAATTTGTTGCGGGTAAGAATGGCTTGTGGAGGATGAACGAAAGCGCAACTGAAATCTATGGCAGTACGGTTGAAGTACAGCAACAAAAAGCATACGCTAATTTGGACAACTATGAGGAGCTGCGGATTTACATAACAGAAATTGGCGAGGGAACAAATGTGCGTTGTTGGTTTATCAAGCCTGATGGGACGAAATTTACAAAAACTGTGGAAAATGAAGGAACGGAGCAGGAAAAGATTACATATAATTTCAATCTTGAGGACAATATTCATACCCATAGAATAAATAAGAACGATGATGGAAAAGCTTATGCTACAGTTGATTTGGACGAAATCAGGAAACAATATGAGCACGCCTATCTTGTTGGCATAAAAACAGAAAATGGGAATGTCACAATTTCGAATATCGAGGTCTATGATGCTAATCCTATAGCCGAGTATATGATTTCCGGACGTGGCGAAGTTACAGACGAAGTGCAGGCAGTGCTTAACAATGAAGATGTACAGGTTATTGACGCAACAAGTGTGACCAAAGGTGGTGGCACAGAGTCTGTAGGGCCAACATTGATTTCCGCCAACCCCAACTGCTTGTTCATTGCTAATGAAGGCATATTGGATCAAGGTAATGTATTGGTGAAAGGTGAAGGTGATACATACACTTGCGCCAACCTGGTATTGGAAACCGGCAAACCCTTCCGTGCACCGTTTGAGTTCAAAGCGACTTCAGCCAGCATGACAAAGACAATCAGCAACCAATTTGCAACGTTGGTTTTGCCGTATGAGGCTACAGTGCCCACAGGATGCGAAGCTTATACACTGACAGGCGTTGAGAACGATGTAGTAACAGGTACAAAAGTAGATGCGATTTCCGCCAATACTCCCGTTTTGTTAGCCAATGCAGGCAAATACGATTTCAATGCCCAAAACGTGGCAGTTGTAGCCACCCCGACTGACCCGAAGGAAGGCCTTCTGACGGGTGTCTATTCCGCAACACAGGCTCCGACAAACAGCTATGTGCTCCAAACGCAGGAGGGCGAACAGGCATTCTATCATGCAACCGCAGGCAATGAACCCACGATGAACCCGTTCACGGCTTACTTGACATACGCTGCAAGCAACAATGCCAATAAACTTATCTTTGATTTGGACGGGGAAGTGACAAGCGTGGAAAACGTGGAAGCCGTGACTTCCGCAGCCACAGTAGTGGAAATCTATGACCTCTCAGGCCGTCAGGTGAGTGCGCCGGTGAAAGGCATCAACCTGATGAAGATGTCGGACGGCACAGTGAAAAAAGTGATTGTAAAATAAGAACCGTAAAACTCATAAAAACAGAAAAAACAATGGAAAAGAAAAAATATGAAATGCCTCAAGTGGAGGTAAGGGAATTGGAAGGCGAAGTGCTGATGCAGGCGAAAAGTGGCATGCCAGAAGTCAGCAACACATCAACAATAAAAGACCTTGGCAGCGAAGCCAACCGCGACAACGTATGGGATATGTGGTAATCCCATTCGCAGATAAGCAACACATGAACGACTAAATTCTTGTTTAACAAGATTAAAAATTCAACGCGACCGTGCTGGGAAGTGATTTTCCGGCACGGTTTTTCTCTTTCCAGCATTGCTGGCGTTGCAAACGCAGTAGTACTTACTTTGCCAAGTCAGTATATCGTATCCATCCGAAACTCGGCGTGTTTTTTCGTTCGGTTTAAAATCCGAACTTTGCTCAAAAAAAGGCATGTTCAATT
>CALULT010000045.1 GCA_944321565.1 uncultured Paraprevotella sp.
CCATGACAAATTTCAGAAACTTCTGATTTTGACTTAGTTATAATCAATGCGTTTTTGGACTGTCAAAGTCAGGAAATACTGGTAATGAAGAGTGAACACATCGAATACAATGTGCCTCTTGTCCCTGCCGACCTCATCCAACACCCAGATACCACACAAGTGACATGGATACCTGTTCAGACACCCAGACTCAACCCATCGGAACGATTAGATAACCTGCAACGTGAAACAGCGCCGCAGGCCACCCGCAGAATTTTGGATGCCCTCATCGAAGGAAAACCGCAAAAGGCCGGCGAGGCTCTCTTTTCCTACACCGCCCTGCTACCTCGGCTCACGGACCGCATGAAAGGTTGCCACGTGAGCGACATCAGCGAACCGCAAAAGAAAAAAAACTACGTCGGGGTCATCGTGTTCTACAGACTTACTCACCCAGACGGAACGTCCGAAACCTGCCATCTCGCTCTCCGGCGTGACAATCCGCAGAAGATATGGATGGTGGACGGCGGTCTCTAAAAAAGGCACAGCCTCACCCTATCAGGCTCAGCAGTTTCCGTTCCGGGGCTTCGGGCAACAACCGGCGCAGATGCGCATATATCTTATGGAATGATTCGTCGGGCGTGCAGCCGGCATCCTGACGGCCGTAAAGCGTTTCCGGCAGCACGTACCGCGCCACGCCCCAGCCATAAGGCCGGCCGTGACGGTCCGTATTATACTCAAAATCGGCGATGACGATGTGCAAACCCATCATCAGGCGGGTAAGGACCGGCTCGAGGGAAATTCGGAATTCCCCCCGGGCCGGTTCCTGCATCTCCGCCGAACGACGGCCCCGCCCCTTGGCGAAGCCCAGCATCCGGCGCAAGTCCTTGACCGTCACCCCGCCCTCGCACGCGACGGTTTGCAGCACCACGTCGTCCAGCGCGGCGGTGTCCTCGTCCTTTGCATAATGCAAGGAGCGGCGGTAGTTCATCAAGTCCGGCAACCATTCCAGGCTGACATACCCCGCCTTGCGGTTAAATATCTTCCCGTAGGCGCAATGCCCCTCCCGGATGACCGGCCCTTTCCACTCCCACGGCCCTTCCCCTTCATCCGGGAACCAACACTCCCCCGCCGTCCTTTCCTCGATGGAAAAGCCGGGAATGCCGCAACGAAAGAAGGGCAGGAACCCACATTCGAGCACCTGCCGCTCCATCTCTACCGCATTATTGATTCTCGCGTCCATATCCGTCCGACTGAAACCTTATTGCCTCATGGCATAACGGAACCACACCGTGCCGTTTCCCACACGCTCCACGCCCCATCAGTTGGGAAGTAATGCAAGGTCTCATGCCTTTTCTTTCTCCATTCCCCGCAAAGTTACGAAACAAAAGACAAAATCGTCCACATTTCTTCTGCCAAAATCAAAACCACTCCGGAGAAACTTTTTCCTCCCGCAGGAATTTCATATCTTTGAACTTCATTCTCGTAAAAACATCAATAGGATCCATGAAAAGAACAATACGGACATTGCTGCTAAGCCCGGCATTCTTCTGCACAGGGCTTCCGGCACAAGAAATCCCGCTCGTCTACGAGGTGGAAAACACCGCCGCCGAAGTCAACCCGGTACTCCCCCCGTTTGAGGAACTCCCGTCTGTGGCTCCCTTGACAGACCCCTTCCTTTGGTCGGACAACAGCGGCTACTGCACGGACTTCAAGGACTGGAGCCGCCGCAGGGCGGAAATCGGGAAAGAAATCGAGCACTACGAAATCGGCAAGAAACCCGCTGTCGGCCGCCAATGCGTGAAAGCCGCCCTGGAAGACAGCATGCTGCTTGTCGATGTCACGGTGAACGGGCAAACGTTGCGCCTCACCGCCGCCATCACTTACCCGGACGGGGAAGGGCCGTTTCCCGCCATCATCGGCATAGGCCGTGGCACAGGCAGCCTGCCGCCTGAAATATTCACCCGGCGGAACATCGCACAAATCGCCTTCGACTTCACACAGGTGATGGCACACACGCAAAAACGGGGTGAAGAACCCATCAACCGCCTCTACCCGGAATTGACGCACATGGGTGCCTATGCCGCCTGGCCGTGGGGCATAAGCCGGATCATCGACGGACTGGAGATTTTGGGCGAAGAAAGCCGCATCGACACGAAACACTTAGCCGTGTCCGGCTGTTCCTTTGCCGGGAAAATGGCACTGTTCGCCGGAGCATTCGACGAACGCATCGCCCTCACCATCGCCCAAGAACCGGGAGGAGGCGGAGCAGCGGCCTGGCGCGTGTCGGAGACATTGGGCAATGTGGAAACGCTGGGGCGCACCAGCCACCAATGGTTCATGGAGAGCATGTTCCGCTTCAAAGAAGAGAATGTGGAAAAACTGCCGTTCGACCATCATGAACTTTGCGCCATGGTGGCTCCCCGCGCCCTTCTCGTGCTTGGCAACCCGGACTATGAATGGCTGGCCGACGAGTCGGGCTACGTTTCCTGCCAAGCCGCACGCAAGGTGTGGAAAAAATTCGGCATAGCCGACCGCATGGGTTTCTCCATCATCGGCGGGCATGGACATTGCCAACTGCCCAAAAGCCAATATCCGGCTGTCGAAGCGTTCGTTGACAAATTCCTGTTAGGAAAAGAGGCGGACACCCACGTCACCGAAGCCCCACTTTTCGAGCATGTGGATTACCACCGGTGGATAGACTGGTGGGGAAGCGGAAAGCCCGCATTCCCCAAGACTGCCGTCCGGCCAACAGCCACAGGCAAGCCTTGAAAAAAGCGGAAAAACCACGACTATCCCTTCCCTCAAGATTGAAGAAAGGCTGTCCCGAACCATCCGGGACAACCTTTCTTCATTGGTTCTGTCTATTCACAAAAGGGCGCGAATCAGCACACTTCCGACCCGGGCTTCACCTCGCGTTCCACCGTGGCCACGCTCAGGCTGCCGTCGTAGTCCATGGCCGAAAGGATCATGCCCTGGCTCTCGATGCCTTTCAGTTTGCGCGGCGGCAGGTTGGCGATGAAGCACACCTGCTTGCCCACCAAATCCTCCGGCTTATAGTATTTGGCGATGCCGCTCACGATGGTGCGGTTCTCCAGTCCGTCGGCAATCTTGAAGCACAACAGCTTGTCGGCCTTAGGCACCTTGGTGCATTCCAGCACTGTCCCCACGCGGATGTCCAGTTTCTCGAAGTCCTCGAAAGCGATGTTCTCGCGGATGGGCTTCGCCTTATAGTTGGCTTCCTCGTTGGCCTTCTTCGTGTCCAACAACTTTTGCACCTGCGCCTCGATGACGTCGTCCTCTATCTTCTCGAACAACAGTTCGGGCTTGCCCAGCTGATGTCTGGCGGCCAGAAGGTCGGTGCGTCCCAGCTGGTTCCACTCGAAGTTCTCCATGTTCAACATGCCGCGCAGTTTCTTGCTGCTGAAGGGCAGGAACGGCTCAAAGGCGATGGCCAGGTTGGCCGTGAGCTGCAAGGAGATATAGATGATGGTCTTCACGCGCTCCGGGTCGGTCTTCACCACTTTCCACGGCTCGCAGTCCGCGATATACTTGTTGCCGATGCGGGCCAGGTTCATGGCCTCCTTCTGGGCGTCGCGGAACTTGAAGTTGTCCAGCAGTTCCTCCACCTTGGCCTTCACGTCCTTGAACTCGTCCAGCGTCTGGCGGTCGTAGTCCGTCAGTTCGCCGCATTCCGGCACGATGCCTTCATAATACTTCTGCGTGAGCTGCAGGGCGCGGTTCACGAAGTTGCCATAGACGGCCACCAGCTCATTGTTGTTGCGGGCCTGGAAGTCCTTCCACGTGAAGTCGTTGTCCTTCGTCTCCGGCGCATTGGCCGTCAGCACGTAGCGCAGCACGTCCTGTTTGCCGGGGAAGTCGCGCAGGTATTCGTGCAACCACACGGCCCAGTTGCGTGAGGTGGAAATCTTGTCGCCCTCCAGGTTCAGGAACTCGTTGGCCGGCACGTTGTCCGGCAGGATGTAGCTGCCCTCGGCCTTCAACATGGCGGGGAACACGATGCAGTGGAACACGATGTTGTCCTTTCCGATGAAGTGCACCAGGCGCGTCTCGGGGTCTTTCCACCACTTCTCCCACGAATCGGGCAGCAGTTCCTTCGTGTTGCTGATGTAGCCGATGGGCGCATCGAACCACACGTAGAGCACCTTGCCCTCGGCTCCCTCGACCGGCACGGGGATGCCCCAGTCCAGGTCACGGCTCACGGCACGGGGATGCAGTCCTGTGTCGAGCCAGCTCTTGCACTGCCCGTACACGTTGGCGCGCCATTCCTTATGGTCTTCCAGAATCCACTTCCTGAGCCAGGACTCGTGCTTGTCGAGCGGCAGATACCAGTGCTTCGTCTCGCGCATCACGGGTTTCGAGCCGCTGATGGCACTCTTCGGGTTGATGAGTTCCGTGGGCGAGAGCGACGAGCCGCATTTCTCGCACTGGTCGCCATACGCGCCCTCGGCATGGCAATAGGGGCATTCGCCCGTGATGTAGCGGTCGGCCAGGAAGGTGTGGGCCTCCTCGTCGTAATACTGCATGGAAGTCTTCTCCACGAACTCGCCCTTGTCGTAGAGCGTGCGGAAGAAGTCCGATGCCGTCTCTCCATGCACTTTGGATGTCGTGCGCCCGTACACGTCGAACGAGATGCCGAACTCCTCGAACGAATCCTTAATCAACTTATGATAACGGTCCACCACATCCTGCGGCGTGACACCTTCCTTACGGGCCCGGATGGTGATGGGCACGCCGTGCTCGTCGGAACCGCCGATGAAAAGCACGTCCTCCTTCTTCAGCCGGAGATAGCGCACGTAAATGTCCGCCGGCACATACACGCCTGCCAGGTGTCCGATATGCACCGGACCGTTGGCATACGGCAGAGCCGACGTAACAGTTGTTCTTTTGAATTTCTTCTCCATCTTGTTCTATTTAGTTTGAATGATTGTCTTTTCCAAGAATTTACGTGCAAAGTTACGGAATTATTTCCATTTTCTCCGGTTTGGCACAGACAAATCATCCGCATCGTTCCAAACGGAAGTAAAGCCCAACCCTCTAAATGACAAGTAAGCAATAGTGATGTAAAGGAAGCCGCCCTCGCGATGGAAGAGGCCACCCCGAAAACAACTGCTCCATTTGAAAGGGTAATAAACAATTGCTCCGCCTTGTAGGGGAGCTGGCCCGAAGGGCCTGAGGGGTTTAACACCCACAAAAGTATCCCCAGTCATTCGGACACCAACAAAAAACATACGGACACGTGGGCGGGAAACCCCTCCGCCCCTTCGGGGCACCTCCCCTACAAGGCGGAGGAGTTGACTTTTTGCCCGCCTTGACACGCCCCGCCTTGGCGGGGAAGCCGGGCGAACGCCTTGCGGAAGGCCGAATCGTACTCTTCGCAAAGTATCAGAGTACTCTGCGCAGAGTACTGCGGCGAATTCCGCACGACGACGGTGGACGGCGGGCAAGGCTGGGCAGATACCAGCACACCGCCGCCAAACGCCTCACTCCGTGCGGATGCTGAGGATGGGGTTCTCGCGGGCCACCTGGCGGCACTGGAGCCAGACGGTGAGCAGCGTGATGCCGCCAATCAGGGCGAAAGCCAGCAGGAAGAGCCACCAATGGATGGGCGTCTTGTAGGCAAAGTTCTGCAGGTAGTAATACACGGCATACCAGGCCACGGGAGCGGCCACCACGAAGCCGACGAGCAGAATGAGCCCGTACTGCAGGCAGAACATGCGGACAATCTGCCGCGACGTGGCTCCCATGATCTTGCGCAACCCTATCTCCTTGCGGCGGTAGTTGCACTCGAAGAGCGTCATGCTGAACACGCCGCTCAGGGCTATCAGCACGGCCAGCCCGCTGAAGAGCAACAACGTCTGCTGCATGTGCCGCTCGCTGCGGTAGATGTTCTCCATCAGATGGAACTGGGTCTTGATTTCCCACTGCTTGTCGGGCGCGAACTTCAGGCAATAGTCGCGGATGGGGGCGAAGGCCTCCATCAGTTCCACGCCGTCCTTGATGCGGATGTTGGCGCACCAACGGTATTCCCAGTTCAAGTATTCGCCCCCGGAGAATACGATCAGGCAGGTGGGTTGCACCTCTTCGCGCAAGGAACCCGACTTGAAGTCCTCACAAATTCCCACGATATGTCCTGCATTGTTAATCGATTTTCCCACACGGACTGCCGGATATGCCTCGTAGGCTTTCCGGTTGAAAATCATGGGGTATTCCTTGTCCTGCGGGTTGAAATCCTCTCCTTCGAGCAGCCGTATGCCCATCACCTTCAGGTAATTGGGCGACACGGGAATGCACGTGAACTGCAAACGGCTTCCGTCCTCCGCGTTGCGCCCCCAGTTCATGACATTATGATTGAATTGGGCAGAAAGCAAGACTTGGGAAAGAGCCACGTCCTCCACGCAGGCCACCTGCCGCAAGCCGCTGGCGAAAGCCTCGGCATCACGCTCCCATACGCCACAATCACTCAAATTGATGGTCACCAGCCGGTCCTGGTCGTAACCCAGATAGGAATGACGCATATAGTAGTTCTGGCTCACGATGCCGCCCACGATGATGACCAACGCCATGGCCACGGCCAGCTGGATGCCGATGAGCACATTGCGTATCCGCCGCCCGCGGGCCGTCAGGCCGAAATTGCCCTTCAGCACCAAGGCCGGCTGGAACGAAGTGGCATAATGGGCGGGAAACACGCTGGCCAGCCACCCCACAAGCAAGGCTATGACACCGGTGAGACCGAGGACGAGCGGATAGCCCGACAAACGGATATTGACATTGAGCAAGTCGTTGACGAAGCTCTTCTCCAACGCCAGCACCACCAGCAACGACAGGGCAAAAGCCAGCAACGCCAGGAAGACACCCTCGGAAACCAGACCGCGTATCAGCGTGCGGCGACGCGCACCCAGCACCCGCTGCGTGTTCAGACTCCTCATGCGCAAAGGCGTAAGGGCCGTATAGAAGTTCGTGAAGTTGATGGCCGCCGTGAGGATAATCAGCACACAGATGCACAAGTAAATCAGGCGTTGCTTCGGGTCGGCCTTGGGCACATCATCTCTTGTAGTCAAAAGCTCCGGATGAAAGAACAACTCGTTATAGGCCGTGAGATGGAACACCAAGTCGCCATCCCCCCCAAGAGAATCGTTCAACAGCCTCTCCACCTCAGCCTTCTTCTCCGGATGCCGGAGTTGCAGGTATCCGAAATAACGCCCGTTCCGCCAATCATTCGCCTGATAATTGGCCAGATTGTTATACACATGGTTCTGCACCGAACAGTTCTCCGGAAAGTCGCGATACACTCCGCCGATGATCCACTGCTCGTTGTTGTTCAACCGCCAGATGACCGTCCCCACCAGATCGGTACGGTGGAACACCCGCCGGGCCAGGCTCTCGGGAATATACAGGTACTGTGGACGATGGAAGGTGGACGTGTCGCACGCCACCCAGTCGAACTCGAACATGTCGAAGAACTGGGGCGTGATGCCGTGGGCCTTGGACTCGAATTCCGTCTGCCGGTCCTCCGTGGCGGCACGCAAGTCCCATTCTTCAATCAGGGCGTAACGCTCAATCTCGGGAGAAATCCGGGCACAACGTTGCTCTATCAGAGGACGCGAATGGTGGCTCGAAATCTGGAAATCAGGAGACTCCTTGCTGATATGGAAGATGCGTCCGGCCTGCGTGATGCGGCTGTCGTACGTCATCTCATACTGCACCTCCATCAGGATGATGATGAAGGCGGCGAAGGCCAGCGTCAGCCCCGCCACGTTCATGGCGATGGACAGGGGGAAACGCCGGAGGATGCTGGTAAAGTTCTTGTATAAGGCTTTCATAGGACTTTCGTGTTTAAAAGGTCGTCGTTAATCTTCCGTCTCGGTCACGATATGGCCGTCGAACAAGTGGATGACGCGCCGCGCGCTGGCCGCGTCGTGGCTGTTGTGCGTCACCATCACGATGGTCGTCCCCTCCTGGTTCAGCTCCGCCAGCAGGCCGATGACCTCCTTCCCGTGGGCCGAGTCCAGGTTTCCCGTAGGCTCGTCGGCCAGGATGAGCTGCGGGCGGGTGACGACCGCACGGGCTATGGCCACCCGTTGCTGCTGCCCGCCGGACAGTTGCTGCGGATAGTGCTTGGCCCGGTGGCTCATTTTCATGCGGTCCAGCAGGGCCTCCACCCTTTCCCGCCGCTCCTTGGCCGGCACGCCGGCATAGATGAGCGGCAGCTCCACATTCTCATACACGGTCATCTCGTCGATGAGGTTGAAACTCTGGAACACGAAGCCGATGGTGCCCCGCCGCAGGTCCGTGCGTTCGTCCTCCGTCAGCCGCGCCACTTCCTGCCCGTTGAGCAGGTAACTGCCCTCTGAGGGGTTGTCCAGCAGGCCGATGATGTTCAACAGGGTGGATTTGCCGCACCCCGAAGGCCCCATGATGGCCACGAACTCCCCGTCGTCGATGTGCAGGTTGATGTCCTGCAAGGCGATGGTCTCCACTTCTTCCGTCCGGAAAGTCTTTCCTAAGTTCTCAATCTGTATCATACCGCAAATTGCTTTTATAATGTAAAATTAATAAATATCCAGTTCATCGCTGGCCTTGTAACTCTCATATCCCGAAATAATCACCCGCTCGCCCGGCTCCAGCCCCTCGGTCACCTCGTAGTAGAGGGGGTTCTGCCGCCCGATGCGGATGCGGCGCCGGTAGGCCTTGTCTCCCTCCGCGTCGAGCACGAAGATCCATTCGCCGCCCGTCACCTGATAGAAGGTGCCTTTGGGAATCAGCACGCTGTCCTGCGGCTGCCCCAGCTGCAGGTCGATGTAGTAACTCTGTCCACTGCGTATCTGCCGGGGACGCTCGCCGGTGAAGACCATCTCCGTGCGGAAGCGGCCGTCGCGCACCTCGGGGAACACCTTGCGCAACGACAGCCGGTAAGTCTTCCCGTCGCGGCCGAACGTGCCTTCCAGCCCGGTGCGGACGCGGTCGATGTAGTGCTCGTCGATCTGCGCCTCAATCTTGAAGTCCGACAGGTCGTTCACCTGCCCGATTTTCTGTCCCGACGCGATGCTGGCCCCCAGCTCCACGTCCAGTTGTCCCAGCTCGCCGTCGATTTTCGAGCGCACCTCCAGGCGGCTTTTCCGTTCGCGGATAAGGGTCAGGTTGCGCTGCATGTTGGCCAGGTTGTCTTCCATCTGTTCCATCTGGATGGTGCGGTAGATGGAGTCCTGCAGCAGACGCTCGTTGATGAGACGGTGCTTGCGGCGGGCCAGCTCGTAGTCCTCGCTGGCCTGCACGAACTCTTCGCGGCTGATGAGCGCCTCGCCGTACAGGCGGCGGTATTGGCTGAAGGTGCGCTCGCGGCGTTGCAGGTCTTGCTCCAACTGCAGCTTCTCCATCTCGTTGTTCAGCTTGTCCTGCTGCATCGTCACCTGCGTGTTGCGCAACAGGTTCTGCTTCTCCGCCAGTTCGGCCTCGGCATTCAGGATTTGCAGGTCCAGGTTGCTGTTCGTCAGGCGGACCAGCACGTCGCCAGCCCGCACCTTCGCCCCTTCCTCCACGACCTTCTCGGTCACGATGCCGCCTTCCTCGGGCGACACCTGCACCACGGAGATGGGGGCCACCTGCCCCTCGATGCGCACGAAGTCATCGAACCGGGCCTTCCGGACTTCCGTGATGTTCAGCGTCCGGCGGTCCACCTTCAGCACGCTGCGGTGCGTACCGAAGAGAATCCAGCCTATCAGGGCGGCCAGCAACGTGCCGCCCGCCAACCACGGCACATGCTTGCGCCGAAGGCCTTTCTTGGGTTTCAGTTGTATATCCATAATTCATGTCCTTTAAATGGTTTTCCTGAAAAAACGACTCAATAGAGCGGCTCGCCACGATAGTAGGCCACCACACGGCTCTGCACGTACAGGTCGAGCCGGCACTGCCACAGCGACGCACGGCTGGACGACAGGCTGGCCGCCGCCGTGCGGAGGTCGATGGCCCCGGCCAGCCCCTCCTCGAACTTGCGGGCCACCACGCTGTAGGCCAGCGAGTCGGCCTCCACTTGCCGCCGCTTCTGCCGGCATTCCTTGCGCAGGGCCTCGCGTTGGAGCACGGCCTGCTGCACCTCGGCCAACAGTTCTTCCTGCTGCTGTGCCTGGTTCTCCTGCGCGATGCGGTATTGGTACTTGCGGCGGCGGTAGTTCATCACGTTGCCCAAGCGTTGGAACAGCGGCAGGCTGACATTGAAGGTGAAATACTCTCCCAAGTTGTTCTTGAACTGCTGGTGGAAGGCATCGTAACCGGAGGCACCCAAGCGGCGGAAATAGGAACTGGACACGCCGGCCGAGAACGACACCGTGGGGAAGAAGTTGCCCAACGCCTGCCGCCGCGCATACAGTTGGCTCCGCACGTTCAGGCGGCTCAGCTGCGACGACGTGTGGTGCAGGCCGGCGTAGGCATACGTCCGGATGACTTCCTCATGTACGGAAAGGACGGGAACATCCGGCATGGACACGTCATCCGCCATGCCGCCGGGGACAAGAGCCAGCGAGTCGTCCGCCGGGTAGTTCATCTGCTGTTTCAGCTCCAGCAAGGCGTTCTCCCACAGGCTTTCCGTGTGCGTCAGGTCGTAGTCGTCCTGCGCGTGCTGCGCCTCCACCAGCACCACGTCGGCCTGACTCTTCAATCCCAGTTCGCACTGGCGGCGCACCTGCCGGAGCCTGGCGCGGCTCTCCTCCAGCTTCTCGCGGGCATATACCCCCAACTGCTGATAATAGACTGCCTGAGCAAACGCATTCATGACGTTCAAGGCGGTGCGGTCCTTCAGCTCTTCCATGTACGTCTTGTCATATTGTTGCTGCACGAGCGACATCTTCAGCTGCTGCACCAGCCGTCCGCCTTGGAACAGGGGGAGCGACAGGCCGAGCGAATAGTCGTTGTTGAAGTTCGACACGGTGTTGTAGGTGTTGGTTTCCGGATCCACGGAACGGCCCAGACTGTAGCTGGCCCCCGAAGAGGCGGAGACCGAGGGCAGGAAGGCCGTGAAAGCCTCCACGTGCTGGAGCCGGTTGCCGCGCGCCGTCCATTGCTGTTTCTTCAGGTCGCGGTTGTGCTCCAGCGCGTAGCCGATGCAGTCCTGCACGTCCCAGACATCCTGCCCGAAGCCCCCGACACCGGCAGCACACAAGGTGAAAAGGAAAAGAAAGCGTTTCATCATCGTCTTGTTTTTGCACTTTTCCCTTCAAAGCACGTGCCAAAAACGTAAACAACTCTGGACGAAGAGGGTACGAAAACTCCGCACGATGCGACCTGTCCAAAAGCTGGACGGATGGTGTCCAAAAGTTGGACACCGCCCGAAACAGCGGAACGCCCGCAACAGAAAAAAAACAGCCGCAGACAAGGTTATCCTGCGCTTTTCGCGTAACTTTGTTCCAGACTCTAATCCGAAGAATACATGGCCCGCTCACGTTCCATATTAGTCGTCGATGACAACAAAGGCATCCTGGCCTCCCTGCAATACCTGCTGGGCGACCGCTTCGCCCACGTCATCTGCCTCTCGTCGCCCCAAGGCATCCTGTCGCTGCTGGAACGCCAGGCGGTGGACGTTGTCCTGCTCGACATGAACTTCTCCGCCGGCCTGAACAGCGGCGGCGAAGGCCTCTTCTACCTGCAGGAAATCAAGGCATGGCATCCGCACATCCCCGTAGTACTCTTCACGGCCTTCGCCGACATCAGCCTGGCGGTGGAAGGACTGAAGCGCGGGGCGGCGGACTTCGTGGTGAAGCCCTACGACAACGCCCGGCTGCTGCAAACGCTGGAAGAAGCCTGCGCCACGAAGGACGGCACACGCCCGAAACGGAACGCCCCTACAAGAAACGGCACGGATATGTATTGGGGCACCTCAGCCGCCATGCAACAATTACACACACAAGTGGAACGATGTAGCGCGACAGATGCCAACATCCTGATTACCGGAGAGAACGGGACGGGAAAGGAAGTACTGGCCCGCGAAATCCATGCGGCCTCACACCGGAAAGAAGGCCCGCTGATTGCGGTGGACATGGGAGCAATCGCGCCCACGCTGTTCGAGAGCGAACTCTTCGGCCATGTCAAAGGGGCTTTCACCGACGCCCGGCAAGACCACGAAGGCCGCTTCGAGGCGGCACGGGGCGGCACGCTTTTCCTGGACGAAATCGGCAACCTGCCCCTCCACCTGCAGGCCAAGCTGCTGACTGCACTGCAAAGCAGGCAGGTGGTCCGCGTGGGAAGCAACACGCCCGCCGACGTGGACATCCGCCTCGTCTGCGCCACCAACAAGGACTTGCCCGCCATGGTGGAACACGGGGAGTTCCGCGAAGACCTGCTCTACCGCATCAACACCATCCACCTGCACTTGCCCGCACTGCGCGAACGCCGGGAGGACATCCTGCCTCTGGCCCGCCGCTTCCTGCAACGCTACGCCCGCGAATACGGTCGGAGTGCCGAAGACTTTTCGCCCGAAGCGGCCGGACTGCTGGAACGCCACCCTTGGTACGGCAACATCCGCGAACTGCAACACGCCGTGGAACGGGCCGTCATCCTCGGGGAAGGCCGCCTCATCCTGCCCGAACAGTTGAACCTGTCCGCACGCGCCGCACAACCCGAAACCGCAAGCCCCACCCCACGAACCTTAGAAGAAACGGAGCGCGAGGCGGTGAAGCAAGCCTTGGACTACTGCAAGGGGAACTTCTCCCTCGCGGCATCCCGGCTGGGCATTTCCCGCCAGACGTTGTATAACAAAATCAAACGCTATGGACTTTAAATACTACAGATGGTCCCTCCTCCACATCATAGGGCTGGCTCTTCTGCTGGGAGGGCTGGCCATCGCTTTATGGCTGGACTACCGGACACTGGCCTTCGTGCTGTGCGGCCTGCTGGCATTGGCCTTCGCCGCCCTCATCCGGCTCTACCACCATGTGTTTGAAAGTATCGACCTGATGTTCAAGGCCCTCATCAACGAGGACTACACCTTCCGCCTGCCGATACGGAACCGCCTCAACGGCTGCCGACGCCATCTCAACGAACAATTCAACGCCTACAGCCGGCACGTCCGCCGGCTCAGACAAGCACAACACGAACATGACGTGTTCCACCAGCTGGTCATGGAACACATCCGTACAGGAGTGGTGGTGGCTGACGAGACGGGCCGGGTGCTGCAAGCCAACCCCACGGCCCTGCAACTGCTGGAAGTGCATACTCTGCGCGACATCGCCGCCCTGAAAATCTATGGAAACGAAGTGGTGGAAGCCTTTCTGGAAAGTCCTCCCGGCATCCCGCGACCCATCACGCTGCGCACCCCGAGCGAACAGAAGACCTTGTGGATGCATGTGGCCCGTCTGACCACACAAGACGGCATCTGGCGGCTGATCACACTGGATGACACCCGTCCGATGCTGGACGGACATGAAGTGGACACATGGAACAAGCTGCTGCACGTGCTGAGCCATGAAATCATGAACAGCATCACGCCCATCATCTCGCTCAGTGCCGCCCTGACGGAAAAGGAAAGCACCAGCCGGGAAGATTGCCTGAAAGGACTGCAAGTCATCCACGACACCTCGAACGGACTACTTTGCTTCGTGGAGAACTGCCGCAGGCTCATGTCCCTCCCGCAGCCTCTCCCCTGCCTGTTCTATGTGAAAGAACTGTTCGCGGAACTACAAACCCTTCCCCTCGTACCAGCCCACATCGCATGGGACTGCCACACAGAACCCGCCGACCTCATGCTCTATGCCGACAAGGCATTGATACGCCAAATGCTGCTCAACCTGATACGCAATGCGGTACAAGCCATCGGCACCCAGCCCGGACACATCGCCTGCAAAGCCTACAGCACGACAGACGACCACGTGATGATCCAAATCAGCAACGACGGCCCCACCATCCCGGAAGCGGAACGCGCCCACGTGTTCACCCCCTTCTTCACCACCAAACTCCAAGGGTCGGGACTCGGCCTGTCCGTGTGCCGGCAAATCATGGCCGCCTCCCAAGGCACCATCTCACTGCTACCCACCAACGCACAAGGCTGGCACACCACCTTCGTGCTGGACTTCGCCTGACAAATAAAAATATGGAAAAACGTCCGTCACTCCCCCCAGTTGGAGCGATCCAGATTGCGGTAACCGATGGCCTCGGCAAGATGGGCTATCTGTATCTCACCACCGCCATCCAAGTCGGCAATCGTACGGGCCACCCTGAGGATGCGGTCATAAGCACGCGCCGATAGCTGGAGCCTCGTCATGGCCTCGCGTAGCATCTCGGTGCCCTGTTCACCCAACGAAGCATATTCCCGCAAAAGCCGGGAGGTCATCTGCGCATTGCAATGCACCCCTTTTTCACCCGCATAACGCTGCCCCTGAATCTGACGGGCACGAATCACCCGTTCACGAATCACCGCGCTGCTCTCGCCGGGCGCGGTGCGGGATAGCTCCTCGAACGACAAAGGGGTAATCTCTATCTGCAAGTCAATGCGGTCGAGCAACGGCCCGGAAATCTTATGCAAATAACGATGAATCTGTCCAGGTGTACAAACGCATGCCTTTGTCGGGTGGTTATAGTAACCACAAGGGCAAGGGTTCATGGATGCCACGAACATGAACGAACAAGGATAAGTGATGCTGTATTTGGCGCGGGATATATTGATTTGCCGGTCTTCGAGCGGCTGGCGC
Source organism: uncultured Paraprevotella sp. (assembly GCA_944321565.1). GTDB lineage: Bacteria > Bacteroidota > Bacteroidia > Bacteroidales > Bacteroidaceae > Paraprevotella. The sequence continues at coordinate 14,673 of CALULT010000045.1, forward strand.
AACACTTCGAGCGTAGCGCGAGAAAACTCGGGCAACTCATCGCAAAACAACACACCATTGTGCGCCAGGCTGACCTCGCCCGGCTGCGGGTTGGAGCCGCCTCCCACCAAGGCGATTTGGGAAATGGTGTGATGGGGTGCCCGAAAAGGCCGCTGGGCTATCAACGAGCTGTCGCGCCCCAACTTTCCGGCCACGGAATGTATTTGGGTCGTCTCCAAACTTTCCGCCAAGGACAAAGGCGGAAGGATGGACGGCAAACGTTTGGCCATCATGGACTTTCCGCTTCCCGGCGGGCCAATCATGATGACGTTATGCCCTCCGGCCGCGGCCACTTCCAATGCCCGCTTCACACTTTCCTGTCCTTTCACGTCGGCAAAATCGAACTCGAAATCCGTTTGTTGGGCATAGAACTCTGCACGGGTATCAATCTGTGTCTGTTCCAAACCGCCTTCGCCATTCAGGAACTTAATCACCTCGGCGATATGCCGGGCGCCAAACACCTTCAGGCGGTTGACTACTGCCGCCTCGCGAATGTTCTGTTCCGGAACAATCAAATTCTCATACCCCATCTCCCGTGCCATGATGGCTACGGGCAAAGCCCCCTTCACCGGTTGCAGGCTGCCATCCAAACTCAGCTCGCCCAACAACATGGTGCGCTTCAACAAGTCGGTGTGCACCTCGTCGGCCGTGGCCAATATGCCAATCGCCAACGGGAGGTCGAAGCCAGCACCTTCCTTGCGGATATCCGCCGGTGCCATGTTGATAACAATCTTGGAAGAAGGAAAACGATAGCCGCTGTTTTCCACAGCCGCCACAATGCGCTCATGACTTTCTTTCACCGCATTGTCCGGCAAGCCGACCAGATAAAACTTCACACCACGCGAAGCGTTCACCTCAATCGTGACGGGAATAGCGGAAAGCCCTTGCACCGATGCACTATAGACTTTGACAAGCATAAACCACCCTATTTGGATTCCAACAGCTTCTCCAGCTCCGGCTGAATATCCTTCTCATAAGAACCGGAAGCAATCACACGTCCATCTTTCCCCGCCAAAATACAATAAGGAAGTGTACGGACACCAAATTGGCGTACCACAGGACTTTCCCAAGCCTGAAAATCGCAATAGCTCGGCCATGTCACAGTATCCCTGCGTTCTATGCCTTCCTTACTGGCCTTGTTTACGTCCAACGAGATGCTCAACAAGCCAATTTTATTTGGATTCTTTTTTGCTATGCGCTTAATGCGGAACATCAAAGTAGAACTCTCATTCTCCCATGAAGCCCAAAAATTAATCAACAAAGGCTTCCCTTTATAGTCAGACGCTTTCACCTCGCTACTGTCCTCCATCAGCAAATGAAAATCAGGCAACATGCTACCTTTCTTCAGGCTTTTGGAAAAATTCCCTATGTCTATCTGCCAACGGAGCAATTGTACATTGTCTGGTTGCGCCTTACATAACGCACGATAGAGTTTTCTCATCTCGCCCTCGGAAGCGCCATTCCCCGGATGGAGAAAATACTCTTTGAACAAAAAAACACTTACTGGCGAAACTGGCGATTTCCCGATGAACTCCGCAGCCGCCTTCCTTGTTTCAGCCTCGCTCTTGCCTTCCGCTGCCCGGCGAAACTCCGTCAGGTCTTGATTCGCCTGATTGCCTTTCACCTCCACAGCCTTCAGGTTACGGGCATCCCCCTTGATGGTCACGACATCACCCGAATTTCCGAAAATGACTTGTTCGGAAAGATTCGGATAAAGGAGATAAAAAGTAGCCTGCCCTTCCAAATCCGTCTCATAGTCGAATTCACCGCCCACCACAGGAATCGTGTCAAGCTTCCGGGTTCCGCCATCATTACTATATAGATAGAACTCACCCTGCTGCAGGTGGTCGAAATCTCCTTTAAGCCGAAAACGGCCTTCGGAACCTCCACAACTGGGCAGGGCGAGTCCACAAAATGTATAGAGAATGACTCTCTTCATCTAAAGAAAGACCAATTTACAAGCTTTCAACAGCTGACTTGTATTGAGCAAATTCGAGGTCTTTCACGGCACGATCCTTCAAAGAAGAATCCTTGCTAACAGCTTCTTTCAGGTTGCTGTTCACACCGGCAGCATCGTTCGTGCGAGCTGCCACGATAGCCAACAGATAAGAAGTGTAAGCGTCCTTCTTGGCTACGCCTGCCAACGTGCTCTTCGCTCCGGCATAATCCTTGTTCAGGATTTGAGCCAAAGCAGCCGTGTTAGACTTCACGCCGCTAGCCGCACTTGCAGCCTGCTGATAAGAGCCCTTGGCAATGTTCAGAGCCGCACTTGCCTCGTTGAAGCCCTGTGCACCGGCAGCCTTACCCAAGTTGGTCTCAGCAGCGCTCACGTTGCCCTTACCCAATTCAATCAAAGCCAAGTTGGCATTCACTTCAGGCGCATCAGCCTTCAAGGACTTAGCCTTGTTGAAGTAGTTCTCGGCAGCACTCATGTCACCGTTCTGGTATGCCAACATTCCGAGGTTGTTGTATGCACGATAGTCATTGGGATAGAGCTGAGAAACCTTCTGATACCAAGCTTCCTTGTTGGAAACAGTAGAAAGGTTTGCACCGTAGAGCAATTCTTCCACGCTCAACTTGGAAGCGTCGCTGCCGAACTGAGCCACGATTTGTTCGTCGCTGCGGCCGATGATTTCATAGTTCATCGTCAAACGTGCGCGACGCAACTCGGGAAGGATTGTTTCAGCCAATTCCTTGAACACGGCAGACATGTTCTTAATCTGTGTTTCGCGTTCTTCGGGATCCTTATACATAGACAACACGCGCAAAATCACGTCCTTGTCCTGAATGTTGCTTTGAGAAACCAGTTCCTGGAAACCTTCCCAGTCTTCAGCGGTGTATTTCGTATCCACCTGGCCTTCCATCTCGATTTTCTTCATCTCTTTTTGGAGATACTTGTCCGTGTTGTTCTGACGCTGTTCAGCCAAACGGGTGTTCAGGTCGAGTGCACCATCGGGAGAAGCGTATGCAGAAATCTCGATGTTCTTCAACGCACGTGTTTCCTTCGCATCATTGATTTCCTTCATCATGGCCACGAAAGCCTTTACATTGTCGGAATTCAACTCGGAATCGCGCAACTTGGCCTGCTCAATCAAGAATTTGATGTTAGCTTCCTGCTTCTCGGCAATGATGCGCTGGTAAGCGTCGGCAGCCAAAGAAGGCTGCACAGAAGCCAATGTATTCTGCAGCAACTGGGACGTAGCCACTACACCATAGCCGACTTTCACTTCGGGCACGGTCACTGTCTTTTTGCCGACTTTGGCATCAAACTGCAAATACAAGTCGGACTGCAACATAGCCGGAACGAAATCGAACACCGACTTCATGGTGTAGGTTCCACCTGCCTTGTAAGCGATAGTCTGGTCGTTGCCTTGCACCTTCTCGCCTTGGAACGTGGCGCTCTCTCCCTTCGCTTCGCCACCTTCATACTTCAAGACCGGAGTTACCGTGACCACGGCCTTTTTCTTCATGTACTTTTCAGGAAACTTGCCATCAATCGTGGCAGACACCTGACCTGCCACTGCCTCCAACGGAGTCGGAGTCACGGTGAAATTATCGGCAGAAAGTTCACCCAGTTTCTTACATGACGTCAGAGCCGCAACGGCAGCCAACGACATGACCAAATAATAATTTTTACGCATACTAACACTGTTTTAGTTAATAGTTCCGGATGCAAAGATACAAATCTTTAATACACCGCGTGAGTTTTCTCCTTAAAATATTGCAAAAAAAGCGCATATCATGCCTTGCCTCCCCCGCTTCCGCTTCATTTTGAAGGCTCATGCCGCATATTTCGGGGATGATGGGACAATATTTCATCCCGCAAACGGCTACGGTCCACATGCGTGTATATCTCTGTCGTGGAAATGCTCTCGTGCCCCAACATGGCTTGGATAGCACGCAGGTTCGCCCCGCCCTCTAGCAGATGTGTGGCAAAAGAATGCCGGAAAGTATGAGGACTAATGGATTTTGTGATGCCGGCCTCCGCCGCGATTTCCTTCACCCAATAGAACACGGTAATCCGCGACAATGGCGTTCCGCGCCGGATACTCAGGAAAACGAAATCCTCGGCACCGGACTTGATGCGAATGGCATTGCGGTCGTAAAACCAATCATGCAACTCCGCTATCGCCCTGCGGGATATCGGCACCAACCTTTCCTTGCTTCCTTTGCCCGTAACCCGGATGAACCCTTCGTCCAAAAACAAATTAGACAAGCGGAGCGCACACAGCTCGCTCACCCGCAACCCACAGCTATACAACATCTCCAGTATAGCCCTGTTCCGATGTCCTTCGGGCATACTCAAATCAATCGTCCCTATCATGCGGTCTATCTCCTCCACCGTCAGTATATCCGGCAGATGCCTCCCGATGTTGGGAGACTCCAACAATTCCGTCGGATCCTGCCTGATTTCCTTTTCCAGGCAAAGGAAACGGAAAAAAGAACGGATGCCCGACAAAATGCGCGCCATGGAGCGGGGATGAATCCCGATGTCCGCCAATCCGGCCAGGAAATGGTGCAAATCGTCCTCCTTCACCTCTCTGATTCCGATGCCGTCGGCCGAAAGGAAATCCAACAGCTTTTGCAAATCCGTCATGTAAGCTTCCACCGTATTCTCCGAAAGTCCCTTTTCCAATCTCAAATATTGGTAATACCTCCTGAAAAGAGGCTTGGATGCGTCGCCCGTGCTTCCCTCATGAGATGTTTTTTCGCTGTATTCCATGTAGTCCGTTCTTTTTTTTGTATTTTTGCGGAAGTTTTCCACAAAACTATAAAAAAGGAATGAGAATACAAATCATCAATGGGCCAAACATCAACCTGCTGGGCAAACGCGAACCCGGGATTTACGGTGCGATAGCGTTTGAAGACTATCTGCAACAGCTCCGCGCGGCTTATCCGGGACTGGCCATCGACTACTACCAAAGCAACATCGAGGGGGAAATGATTGATAAAATCCAAGAAGTGGGATTCGATGACACCGGCATCGTGCTCAATGCCGGAGCCTATACCCACACGTCCATCGCCCTGCAAGATGCTATCCGTGCAGTCACGGCCCCTGTTGTGGAAGTACACATCAGCAACGTCCACAAGCGGGAAGAATTCCGCCACAAATCCATGATTTCGTGTGCCTGCATGGGGGTGATTTGCGGCTTCGGACTGGACTCCTACCGTTTAGCCATAGAAGCCCTGTGCCAGGCAAGGAAAGGATAAAAAGCACAAGAGTCATATATATTAAGGTAAGGTATTAAGTTTTCAAAAGGTATAAAGATTATGATGCTGAAAAAGACCAAAATCGTCGCTTCAATCTCCGACCTGCGTTGCGACGTGGATTTCATCCGCGACTTGTTCAACGCCGGGATGAACGTGGTGCGGATGAACACCGCCCACGCCAGCCGGGAAGGGTTTGAGAAACTGATAAACAATGTGCGGGAAGTGTCCAACCGCATTGGCATATTAATGGACACGAAGGGACCTGAAGTGAGGACGACCAAGAACGCGGAAGAGAGCACGGACTATAGGACCGGAGACAAAGTGAAAATCATCGGCGACCCGACGAAAGACACGGTCAGGGGTTGCATCTACGTTTCCTATCCCGACTTCGTGAAAGACCTTTCCGTGGGCGCAAAAGTCCTCATTGACGATGGTGAACTGGAACTGGAAGTAAAGGACAAAGACGACGAAGCCCTGTATTGCGAAGTATGCAACGATGCCACGCTGGCCAGCCGGAAAAGCGTGAACGTGCCGGGAGCTCGCATCAACCTCCCTTCGCTGACGGAAAAAGACCGCAACAACATCCTTTATGCCATAGAGAAGGACATCGACTTCATCGCCCACTCCTTCGTACGCAACAAGCAGGACGTGCTCGACATCCGCGAAATCCTGAACGCCTACGGCAGTGACATCAAAATAATTGCCAAGATTGAGAACCAGGAAGGCGTGGACAACATCGACGAAATCCTCGAAGTGGCCGACGGCATCATGGTGGCCCGTGGCGACTTGGGCATCGAAGTGCCCCAGGAACGCATCCCCGGCATCCAGCGCATCCTCATCAAGAAGTGCATCCTGGCCAAGAAGCCGGTCATCGTGGCCACCCAGATGCTGCACACGATGATCAACAACCCGCGCCCCACCCGCGCGGAAGTGACAGACATCGCCAACGCCATCTATTACCGCACCGACGCACTGATGCTGAGCGGCGAAACAGCTTACGGGAAATACCCGGTGGAAGCCGTGCGCACCATGGCCACCATCGCAGCCCAGGCGGAAAAAGACAAACTGGAGGAAAACGACATACAAATTCCGCTCACTCCGGAAAACACGGACGTGACGGCATTCCTGGCCAAGTCGGCCGTCAACGCCACGAACCTGATGCCCATCCGCGCCATCATCACGGACAGCTTCAGCGGGCTCACGGCACGTTCGTTGGCCGCCTTCCGTGGGAAATATCCCGTGCTGGCCGTCTGCTACAAAGAAAAGACCATGCGCCATCTTGCCCTTTCCTACGGCGTGGAAGCCATCTTCATGCCGGAGAAAGCCAACGGGCAGGCCTACTATTTCGCGGCCCTGCAAAAACTGCTCAAAGACGGGACGCTCTCCGAAAACGAAATGGTGGCCTACCTGAGCGGAGGCAAACAAGGCACCCAAACGTCTTTCCTTGAGATTAACGTCGTGGGCGACGTGCTGAAATACGCCATGGAGTACGTGTTGCCGAACCGCACACGCTACCTCTAAAAAAGAACAGAAAGAGAGCACATGCAGGAAACAGAACTGATCGACGAATACATCCTCGCGCACATCGACCCGGAAAGCGACTACTTGAAACGGCTTTATCGGGACACGCACGTGAAACTCCTGCGCCCCCGCATGGCCTCAGGACATCTGCAAGGCCGCCTGCTGAAGATGCTGGTCTGCATGGCACGTCCGAAACGAATCTTGGAAATCGGCACCTACACGGGGTATTCCACCCTTTGCATGGCTGAAGGACTTGGCCCGGACGGACGGTTATATACTTTTGAAATCAACGACGAGCAGGAGGACTTCACCCGTCCCTGGATTGAACAGTCGCCCTGCGCCGGCCGCATAGAGTTCATCATCGGCGACGCATTGGAACTCGTCCCACGCATGGGACTGACATTCGACTTCGCATTCGTGGATGGCGACAAACGCCATTACATGGACTACTACGAAATGATACTTCCCCGGCTGACGCCCGGAGGATTCATCGTGGCCGACAACACCCTGTGGGACGGGCACGTGGTGGAACCCTCCCACCGCGATGCACAAACCCTGGGCATCATGGAATTTAACGACCGGATAGCGGCCGACCCCCGCGTGGAAAAGGTTATCCTTCCCCTTCGCGACGGGCTGACGCTCATCCGCAAAAAAGAATAAGATTATGGAAACGACAAGACAGAACAAAATCGCCCGGCTGATACAGAAGGAACTGAGCGAGATATTCAGGTTGCAGACACAAGCCATGAAAGGCGTACTAGTGTCGGTCAGCGCATGCCGCATCAGCCCCGACCTCAGCGTGTGCCGCGTCTATCTGAGCATATTCCCCAGCAACAGGAGCGAAGAAATCGTCAAAAACATCAATGAAAACATGAAGTCCGTGCGCTACGAACTGGGCACCCGCGTTCGCTACCAGTTGCGCATCATCCCCGAACTGAAGTTTTTCGTGGACGACTCTTTGGACTACATTGAGCACATCGACGAGCTGCTGAAGAAATGAACTTCCCGTTCTACATCGCGCGGCGTTATCTCTTCTCCAAGAAATCGCACCACACCATCAACATCATTTCCGCGATTTCGGTGTGCGGCGTGGCCGTGGCTACGTTGGCCATGGTATGCACCATGTCCGTGTTCAACGGGTTCCAAGACCTCGTGGCCTCTTTCTTCACCGACATCGACCCGGAACTGAAAGTCACTCCCGCGAAAGGCAAGACCATAGCCGCCGATGCACCAGAACTTACACGGCTGAAGGCCTATCCGGCCATCCAGGCCTACACCGAAACGTTGGAAGAAAATGCCCTTGTCATCAGCGGAGACCACCAAGCCATGGTCACCATCAAAGGCGTGGATGACAACTTCGCCCAAGCCACCGAAATCGGCAACCTGCTCTACGGCGACGGCACTTTCACCCTGCATGCCGACGTGCTGGAATTCGGTGTATTGGGCATACAACTAGCCGCACAGCTTGGCCTCGGTGCCAGTTTCGATGCCCCCCTGCAAGTCTATGCCCCTAAAAAGGGAGAACGCGTAAATTTGGCCAACCCCACCGCCAGCTTCACCCAAAGCGAACTCTATTCACCCGGCGTGGTGTTTGCAGTGAAACAAGAAAAATACGATGCCCACTACATCATCACGTCCCTGCGGTTCGCCCGCCAGCTTTTCGGGCAGCAAGGCCGTGTGTCGGCCATTGAGCTCAAATTCAAAGACGGCACGGACATCCGCGATGCCCAAAAGGACATACAAGAAATCCTAGGCGAAGGCTTCACCGTGGAAGACCGCTACCAACAGCAAGCCGACGTGTTCCGCATCATGGAAGTGGAAAAACTCATCGCCTACCTCTTCCTCACCTTCATCCTCCTCGTGGCCTGCTTCAACATCATCGGTTCCGTGTCCATGCTCATCATCGACAAGAAAGATGACGTGCGCACCCTGCGCAACCTGGGAGCCAAGGACAACCAAGTGATCCGCATCTTCTTGTTCGAAGGCCGGTTGATTTCCGGCTTTGGCGCATTGGCCGGCATCGTGCTCGGACTGTTGCTTTGCTACCTTCAACAGGCTTATGGATTCATCACACTGGGCAACTCCGCCGGCAGCTTCGTTGTCGATGCCTATCCCGTCAGCGTCCGCCTGTGGGATGTCGCCCTCATCTTTGTCACCGTGCTGCTGGTCAGCTATGGCGCGTTGTGGTATCCCGTGCGCTACTTAGCCAAACGGTTGCTGGACTAAAAACACCACGCCACCCAACCCAACTCCGACCGACATCAGGCATCTTTGAACAAAGACAATATCCGTCCGTCTCTCGTGATGCCCACAACCCCGAAAAACTTACACTCCACGCAAGCCAGGTTTGTCCACGCCTTAGCCTCATATCTCAGGTTCCTGTCGTCCGACATCTCAATGGTTCCGTCCCTCTTCAATCCAATCACCACATCAGCTCCGACGGATATTTGGACAATATCCCGCCATGCCTTCACGTCTTCAAACGTATCAGACGACACCGTCCCGTCCCGATGCAACACGGCCGACGAGTCCGAACCGTAATAATGGCTATAACAATCAACCTGGACAACATCCGAATATTGGTCATAAAAATGGCAATCCGTCCACCCATCCACGCTATGATACACCACCCGGCCATCTTCTGTCAGCCCCATGACGTTGGCATATCCCACCGCCACTTGTTTAATGTTGCGCCAAGCCTTGACCACCTTCGAATGGTTGGGCACTCCCTCCCAACCTCCCGGTTCATCCACACATTCCACCGTGCCATCCACAAAGACAGCCGCCGTATGCCCTTCACACGCCACCACGTCTTTCACAAAATGCCAACGCTCTATTTCCTCGCTTCTTTCAAATTCACTGGCTGACCCGCAAGTCACGACCCGTCTTGTATTTGTCAATCCCATGTAGCCGGCAAATGCAGCTGCCACTTTTATGATTCTTTCAGAAGTATGGAGCTGTCTGAAACCATCATTACGCCCTACCAACGTAAGATGCGAGTCATCATTCAACACAATTCCAAAATCACGGGCTATGGCAATCCGCCCTTTGTCCAGTTCCACGAAAACACCTAACGGGTGTCCATCTTCCATTTCCATATTGTCAAATCTAAAACTTTAATTCGGTTTCACCCTCTTAACAGAAACAGCACAGCACCGTTTTGATGCACCGTCCTGCAAGCCCCCGTCCTACATTTACCGGCCGACAGCCCAAACTACAAGCCACAGCCAAACCGCAAACGACAAACATGCCGCAACAACCCAAGTACGCTTAGCCCGCTTGCATTTCAGGAAAGTATTTGCGCCGCCTTTTGGCAAACATAAAGCAAACACATATACAAAGTATGCCGCCGCAAAAAAGGCACTAAAATACAAAAACAATCCCATGCTGCAAAACATAGTGGAACATGAAATGACAAAAAGCGCGACGAACACGGCATACACCCCGTCCTGTTTCCACCTCATGACACGGGCATTGCATGCCGCCACGGCAATGCAGACAAGAAGCCCCGGAAGAAATCCCTTCTCAT
>CALULT010000046.1 GCA_944321565.1 uncultured Paraprevotella sp.
TCATCGTTGTTGGTCAGATACATGTCGGCCACGTCAATGACTCCGGATCCGTTGCCCCACAATGCCACGATGGAGATGCGGGAAACGTCCACCGGTTGTCCTGTCAAGTCGCCGCTGGTGTATTTGATGTCCTGTAGCGGAATGGCCACGGTCGTGTTGCTGCCAATGGACTGGCTATAACAGTTCCCCCAAATGCTGGCATCCGGGTAGAGGTTGAGGCTGGCTCCTGTGTTTTGCGCCTTGTCCAGTTTCAGCACCAAGTATTTGTATTCGCTCATGTCGATTCCGCTGCTATACACCCATCCCATCTGCCCGTATTGGCTGGGGAAGAAGGCTCGCTTGTCTTCGATGTATGTGCCTTCGCCGAAGAGATTCGTATGGATGAACTCCGCGCCGAAGGGGAAGTAGGTGGCCTGCAGGGTGAAAGTCGCGGTGAGCGTTTGGCCTGTCGGGTCGGTGTAGGTGGCTTTCACGTCCGTCTTGCCTTGGGCGAGTCCCACAATCTTTCCGTTGGAGATGCGCGCCACTTCGGGATTCGTCTGTTCATAGCTGGCGAGTGAGGCCACGTTCTCCGTGAATCCGTCGCCGAAGTTCGCCGTCAGGTCCAGTTCTATGCCTGTTCCGATTTGGATTTCCATATCTGTATCTCCCACGGTCAGACTTTCTGCGGGACGGTCGGGCATGCCCGGCAACATGTGATAGACGTTTTTCAGGACGGTCATGGCATAGTGCCGTCCCAGTTCACGGTAGCCTTCGGGCGTGAAGTGCAGCCCGTCGCTTGCCCCTTTGCAGCCTTCCGAGGACACCACATAGGCATTCATCATGTCCGGCAGGCGGGCGATGATGTCATTATGGCCCCAACAGACGCCGCCCTCTTCCTGGCGCAGCATCTCACCTGCGAACAGGGGGACTTTGTCGCCGTCTAGCCCCAAGTCCGTAATCAGGTCGTTGTAGATGTTCTGCACTTTCTGTGGCCAGTCGCCTTGCGTGTTGTTGGTTTCCCCCTGATGGAGCAGGATGCCTTTGATGACACCTTCCTTTTGGGCTTTCTTGGCCATCGTCACCATTTTCCTATAAGGGTTGCCGTCGTAGAGGTCCATTAGCGACCGCTGCCAATCGTCGGTCGTGGCATAATAGTCCGCGTAGCTTTCCTTTCCGAAGGCATCGATGCCGGAGCCTCCCATGGCTACCACGATTACGCCCACACGGCAGGAATCGGGGAGATATTCCACCATCGTACGGCCGAAATAGTCGGCCGGGCACAGGCCGGTACCGGCGCGGCACAAAGGCGGGATGGCTGTGTACCATTCGCCAGGAGTGCGGTTGATGCCTTGGTCCACGTCGCACACGCTCATCACTTGGAAGCGTTCGTCCACACCAATCTTGTCAATGTCTTCGATGGCGGCAGCACCTTCCATGTTGGACTGGCCGAAGCACAGGTAGATGTGGAAGTTCGAGTCGGGTTGGGCGATGTCTCTTTCTTGTTGCGGGTTGTCCGCAAATGCAGCGGGTGACATCAGGACCGCTGCCCAAAGTGTACAAAGTAGTTTTTTCATATTGTTGTGTTTTTAAATGGGCTAACTAGCCTAAGGCCAATTGTTTTTTGCAAAGTTATGAAAAAGGACGAAACGGGCAATGCGTGGCGGGAGAATTTAGCAAAAGGGATGCGCCTCGCTGGCGCATCCCCCCTGCTGATGTGCTAACAGAATGAACTTATCGGTTATTTCACAATAACTTTCTTCGTGACGGTCGTGCCGTCTTCGTATTGTGTGCGCACGATGTTCACACCCTTCTTCAGGCCGTCCGTTTGGATGCCGTCCACGGTGAAGAACTGTTGGCCGACTACTTGCAGTCCGTTGGCCACTGTCTCTTCCACGCCGGTGACATCCTCGTCAAGTGCCAGGCAGCTGAGGCGCATGTTGTCGAACTTGCACCATCCGCAGTTGTTGAATCCTTCCGGTGCTGAAGCGCGCTTCCAAGTGGCTTCCCAATGTCCGTCGGTGCGTACGCCGAGTGTCAGGTCTTCACCTTCTTCGATATAGACTTTCACGGTGAGCCTGTTGAGCGGGCCCTTGTCGCCGTTGTCGCCATTCTCTTCAACCACCACTTCGTCGTATCCGCCGAATGTGCGAGACACTTCTTCGGGATGGAGCTGGTCCAACATGGTCTCGTCGTATTCGCTTTCCCAGCCGTAGTACTGTGCCACGTTGTTCACGTAGAGGCGTTGTCCGGCCAACTTGTAGTCATAATTGTTGTTGGGCACGACCAGATCGACGGTCACCTGATAAGTCCCGGCGGGCAGGCCTTTCACCACCTGGTACATATAGACATCGGGGAAGTCGCCCGTCTGCATGCAGTAACCCCATTCGCCATCGGTGCAGAGCACATTTTGGTCGGGCGAGGTGAAGTTGTTCAGTCCGGCTGCGTTCATGTCCTCGGCCTTCGTGCAGACAATGCTGTCGATGCAGAATGTCCAGCCCCAAGGTGCATTATAGACTCCGTTCACACCTTCGCCCAGTCCGAACTGGTCTTCGTAGCTCGGGTTGGAGAGGATGAAGGTCAGGTCTTCTCCGGCTTCGATGCCCGTTTCAATCTTGGCGGCCATGGCCAGTTCCTTGTATTCGGCCACTACTTCGTTGATCTTCTCCACGGTGAGGTCGGAAGATTCGGACTGGTAGGCAGCGTTGTAGGTGTCATATTCCGTTTGGAGTTCCTGTCCGCTTTCCGTTTCGGCCACGCCTTCATAGGCCAGGTCTGTGGCAGCCACTTCGTTGGCATGCTTGAGGAGTTCGAACGCTTCGATGCTCTCTTCCGCGCCATCGGCGGCGGTAGCCAGTGCGTTGACCACTTCGATGACAGCGTCAAAGTCTGCGTTCTCACCTTGTTCGAGCAATGCGGTTCCCGTGTTATAGGATTCCGTGATGCGTGTCTTAATGGTGCCGTTCATTTGCTTGTCAAGATAAGGCACGACAGTGACTAGCCGTTCTTCCAGGAGTTCGAGCGCGAGGTCAAGGTCTTTACCCACAAATTTGATTTGGAAATTGTCCACACAGCCCCAATGTCCGCCTTGGTCACCTTCGTTGCGGATACCGAAAGTAAGTGTGCCGTCAATGACAAATGCCCTCACGGTGTTTTTGTAATATCCGAAGTCGAAATAAGTCTTGGCACCTGCCGTACTGTTAGGCATCATGGCTTTGGTAAGCACATTGCTACGAATGGCGCTCCAAGACACTCCGTATTCTATGCCGTCTCCATCGTACGGCACGTCAGGGTTGTCGATGGCATCGTCAAACGCATGCTTCACACGTTGCACCTCATCGTTCAGGAAAATATAAGAATGGACAAGTGCGCGCAGGCTGTCGGCATAGCCGTTGTACCATGCAGTATCTATCTTTTCTATCCACCAGTCGTTACGTTGGAATCCTTGTACTGTGAGTTCATATACACCGTTCGGCATGCCGAGTAGTGTTTGACTGATTTCGCCGTTTACGTCATCTATGGCTACTACATCATTCTCGAAATGTACCTTCTCTTCGTCAAAACCAACAGTCCAACCGTTGCTTCCTTCTGTGAATGACGGATTGACGATGTATTCTGTCACGTCTGCACCTTCTTCCACGAGGGAGTGTTCTGCGGATTGTGCGAGGAAGTCCATTTGGTTGACGATGCCCATCAAGGTTTCGGTGTCATACGGATATTGTGTGCGGATGGCATCGATGTCATATCCGCCTTCAAATTCTCCGTAGATGTAGTCGGCCAGTGCCATCACTTCATCGGTGATGGTTTCAGACAGTTCGTTGAAGATACTGTCGGCCTTGAAGTACATGTCGTTGAAGTCCACGTAAGCTTGTGCGTTCTCTTCAGCGTCGGCAATGGCTTCCGTCAGTGCGGTCATCATTTCCGTGAACTGCGGCACGGTGGCTCCGTTGGCGATGTAGCCTTCAGAGGTTGTGATGAGTTCCTGCAGCTTGTCGGTGTAGGACTTGTTGACACTCTTGTTGAATGCCTTGGCACGGTCCACAATAACTTGCAGCTGGTCCTTGGCGGCATCCTTACCGTAGTAAGTGATTTCGAACTTGCCCAACTTGAACCAGTTGGCCGTGGAGTTCAGCATCTCCACACCCGTTTCGAAAGTACCATCGGTGATGAAGAAGTCGATGGTGGCTTCGATTTCACCCCAACGCATGTTGGAGGAGAGGTTGGCGGTTTCGGTGCCCAACGCGGTTTTCACGTAGAGCGTGTTGCCCGTGACGGAATAGTCTTCCGGGTCTTTGCCGTCGGATTCCGGGTTGCTGGGGTTCTGGTCGATACAGGTATAGATGACCTTCAGCTGGTACTTTCCTTCGGGTGCGTTTTCCACGATTTGGTAAATCTTCGCATCGCTGAAAGTCTGGTCGTCAAACTGCCAGCGTCCGATGGAGTGCGGGTCGGTTCCGATGGTGTTGTCATAGGTGAACGAACCGGCCGGTTCCTGCGTCCATCCAGGGATGTCCGAACTGTTCTGAACCCAGTTTTCGTCGAAGTCGTAGTTTTGTAGCAGGCTGCTCACCTCGATGGGATTGTCGATGGTGGCATGTTCGATGCGGTATTGGTAGATGGCTTCTTCCAACACGTCGAGTGCGGCCTGTTTTTCTTCGCTGGTGCTGGCCTCATTATTATATACGGCGAGTGCTGCGGAGTAGTCGAGGCCATATTCCTTGGCGGTGGCCATGGCGTCGCTGAGTGCCTTGTCAAGCACATACACCGCGTATTCCTCCTTGCCGACGAATTTCCACACGATGCCTTCCTGGTAGGCGTACATGTCGAGGAGCGGATAGACGATGTCCGTTCCATCGTTCTGCCATCCCGCCCACATGTCGGGGAAGTAGTCTTCACCGAAGTCAAGGTCTGCCTTGTCCGGTGCGAAATAATACGTGCCGTCGGCTTGTGCCTCGATGGTCCAGTTCAGGTGGGTGCGTCCCGGCTCTCCACCGATGAAGGCGCGTTGGTTGTCCTCGTAATAGACGTACTTCATCTCGCCCGTGTCGGTGGTGTCGGTGGGCGTTCCCAGCTGGTAGGTGCCGTCGCCGTTCTGCGTGATGTAGAGCGCGATGCCTTCTTCGGCCACGTTGGTTTGTTTGCTGGCGTTGCCATTCAGGAACTGGTTGGCTTGCACGTTGAACATGTACAACGTGTCGTTCAATTCAAGCTCCTGTCCCGTGACGGTGGGCACAGTCCAATCCTGGGCTGCCAGCCCGACGGGCAGCATCAAACCGAAAAACAATGAAAAGTAATGCCTGTTTTTCATGTTGTTTGAGTTTTTAATTGTTAATAATAGATGGTACAATGAAATGTCATGTCCTGCCGGTTGTTCGGCCGGACACTGCAAAAGTATGTTTTTGCCGCGATATGGGCTTTGGGTTATGTTGCACGGTTTTTATGCCATGTCGCAAGGCGGCGAATGTGGGTAAAAGATGCGCGGCCATGCGACAATTTGTGTCGTTGAAGAGAAAAAAGGGAAATTTGGTTGGGCGTTTCCAATGAAAATGTCTAAATTTGCCATTGCTGACTAATATTTGGAACAGAAACGATGAAAATATCTATGGTTTGTTTGCGGCGTTTGCCTATACTTTTGTTCGTGGTTTGTTGCATGGTGTCTGTGAAGACATGGGGGCAATACGGACGGTTGTTCACGTCCGATTCCGAATTGTCGAGCAGTTTGGTGAACCAAATTTATCAGGACCGGAAAGGGTTTATATGGATTGCCACCTATAACGGGCTGGACCGTTATGATGGCAACAACTTCCAAACTTTCCGGGCCGGACAGCGACCCGGATTATTGCTTTCGAACCGTGTGAACTGTGTTTTGGAAGATCGCGACGGGCGTTTGCTGGTGGGAACGGACAAGGGAGTTGTGGTGTATGACGAGTCCCGGAATTGTTTTTCGGACATACCTTTCGTGCGCGGGGAGACCGCGTATGACAAGGGTTGCCATGTCTTGTCGATGGTCTTGCGCAGGAATGGCGAAGTGTGGGTCAGCACTTCCGGCTATGGCGTATTCTGCTTGAAGCCGGGCGCGACAGAAGCCGAAGGCGTCGGCTTGTTTGACGGGGATGGCTTCGTGGATTATATGACAGAGGGAGCGGACGGGTCAATGTGGCTGGCCGTGACCAATTATGGCATTTACCGTTGGAAAGACGGCATCTACCACCGTTATCTTGCCGATGAGGCCATGTTGCTTGGTTCATGCCGGTTGGCGTTCGACCGTGCCGGCCATCTTTTTGTCGGAGCCGGTTTGGGCGGCTTGTTTGTTTTTAACGCCCAAAAGGATGGCTTTGAGCGGGTAGGGCAAATTACCCCCCCCCATTACGAAATTTTAACATTAGCTTCACTCTCTGATGGTCGTATTTTGATTGGCACGAACGGCAACGGTGCGTTGACATACGCATTCGGGGATGCGGCTCTACAGCCATGTGACTATTACCATCCCTGGGCCAATTTGGAGAAAGCCAAAATCCAGCATGTATTGGAGGATCGTGATGGCAACATTTGGCTGGGGGTGTTCCAAAAAGGCGTGTATATGCAACCATGCCTCAATAACGGGTTTGAATATATAGGGTATAAGTCGGGCGGGCGAAACCTGATTGGTTCGGCTTGTGTGTTGGGTGTCTATGGCGACCGAAATGGCCGACTGTGGGTGGGTACGGATCGTGACGGATTGTATATCGTGGATTTGGCGACTTATTCGGTGCGCCATTTTGCTTCGGGGTGCAATGGGATGCCGGGAACGGTGGCCTGTATGACGGAGGACGGCGATGGGAATTTGTGGATAGGTTCGTATGGTAACGGGGTAGGACGCCTGGACCGGGAGACAGGGCGTTACGAGCAGTTGCCTTTCACCCGTGAGGGGAGGTCGGTGTTTGTGTTCAAACTGTTGGCGGACGGGAACGGCAACCTTTGGGTGGCCACGTTGGGCGATGGTTTGAAGAAGTACAACCTCAGGACGCATGAGTTGACGAGATATGACGTGGATTTCCAAGCCAGCGACTCGTCGGTTAATTCGTTGACCAATTCTTGGTTGGTTGATTTGTGTCTGTCGCATGACGGGAAACGTTTATATATAGGTATGAGCAGCGGACTGGGTTGCTTGGACTTAGAGACGAACAGTTTCGTGACGGCGTTCGGGCGCAACTGCGTGTTGCGTTACGTGGGGATACATGCCTTGGCGGAAGATGCCGCCGGCCGGTTGTGGGTCGGTTCGGACGTAGGGCTGTTCTTCTTGGACCGGCAAGGTAACACCTTGAAACAATATACGACCCATGACGGGTTGGCGGACAACTACGTGTCGTCCTTGCAGCTTGACGATTCCGGCAATCTTTGGGTCGGCACGTTCCGTGGGCTTTCCATGCTGGACGTGGGGAAAGGTACGTTCGTGAATTATTATGCCAGCAGCGGCCTGCAGGGTAACGAGTTTTGCGAGCGGACCTCCTGCCGGGCTGACAGCCTGATGGTGTTCGGCGGTACCAGCGGCGTGACGCTCTTCTCTCCCGGCATGGTGCGCCGGGTGAGTGCGCGTCCCGATTTGTTGCTGGTGGACATGCGTATTGGCGACGAGGATG
This sequence comes from uncultured Paraprevotella sp., assembly GCA_944321565.1. Classification (GTDB taxonomy): domain Bacteria; phylum Bacteroidota; class Bacteroidia; order Bacteroidales; family Bacteroidaceae; genus Paraprevotella. The sequence goes on from CALULT010000046.1 coordinate 7,599, forward strand.
TGACGGTGGACACCAAGTCGGGATTGTTCAAGGTGACCGACCGGCCTGTGACGGAGGCCGACCGGTTCGTGCTTTCCTATAAGGACAATTCTTTTTCCATGCGCTTCTCGGCGATGGCCTATGGGATGGCGGCAGGCGTAGAATACCTTTATTCTATGAACGACGAACCATTTGTGTCTATGGCGGGCACGAACGGGCTTCTCACGATGAACCACCTTTCGCCAGGCAATTACCGTTTCAAGGTGAAGTCGGTGGTGAACGGCCAGGAGTCGGACGTGAAGACATTCACGGTGGTGGTGCGTCCGCCATGGTATGCCGGCTGGTGGGCTTATTGCATCTATGTGCTCATATTTGCCGGGGTGGTGGCACGGATTGTGCGCAACAACCGCTTGCGGCAGGAAACCCGGTTGCGGTTGCAGGAACATGTGCATGCCGAGCAGGTCAGCGAGATGAAGCTGCAGTTCTTCATGAACCTGAACCATGAAATCCGTACGCCGATGACGCTCATCATAGGACCGTTGCAGACGTTGCTCGGTACGGACTTCGACGAGGTGCGCCAACGTTCCTACCGCATCATGCTCCGCAACGCGGAACGCATCTTGGCCATCATTAACCAAATCCTGGACTTGCGGAAGATAGACAAAGGGCAGATGACAATGAAAATGCAACCCGTGAATTTCGTGGGCTTCGTCAAAGAAGTATATGAATTGTTCGATAGCCAGGCGAGGGAAAAGAACGTAAGGTTCCATTTTGACAGTGACGCGGACGACATCGAGGTGTGGGTGGACAAAATCCATTTCGACAAAGTGGTGATGAATCTACTCTCGAATGCATTCAAGTTTACCTCGGCGGGCGGCAATGTGGGTGTCCGGTTGACGCATGACAGCCATGAGGTGCGATTGGAAGTGTGGGACGACGGTATTACCATTGATGCAAATAAGAAAGAAAAGATATTCGAACGGTTCTACCAGGCGGATAACAACGTCAACCAAAATTCGCCGGGTACGGGTATTGGCCTGAACCTGACGCGCCAGCTTGTGCTCTTGCACCATGGTACTATCGAGGTGGCGAACAATGCGGACGGGAAGGGATGCGTGTTCCAGGTCGTCTTACCTTTGGGTAATGCCCACTTGAAACCCGAAGAAATCCAAAATGTCGAATCGCAGCCGGAACCAGTAAAAACGGAACCTTTGGCAGCAATTCCTTCTGTGCCGGAAAAGCCTGAAATAATGGAGGACGAAGAGGCCGTGTCCCACCGTAAACGTATCGTGGTGGTTGAGGACGACGAGGAGATACGGAATTACCTGCGCGATGAGCTTTCGATGAATTACCATGTGGTGACCTGTGCAAACGGCAAGGAAGCCCTGAGCGAAATTATCCGCACTCCGCCTAGTTTGGTGTTGAGCGACGTGATGATGCCGGAGATGGACGGTTACACGTTGTGCGCGAAAATCAAGACGAACATCAATGTGAATTTCGTGCCCGTTGTCTTGTTGACGGCCAAGACACGTGAAGAAGACAAAATCGGCGGGCTGACCGTAGGTGCTGATGCCTATATTGAAAAGCCTTTCAATATCAAGGTACTGAAATATACCATCAGTAACCTGATTGGCGCACGTGACGTGTTGCGAAACAAAGTGGCGCAGAGGGAAGTGCCGGTGGACAAACTTGACAATGTGGACTTGAAGACCTCGGACGACAAACTGGTGGAGAAGGTGATGCAGGTCATCAACGAAAACATCAGCAACCCCTACTTGAGCGTGGAGTTCATTGCGCAGGAAGTGGGCATCAGCCGTTCGCACCTGCACCGCAAGATGAAAGAGCTCACCAACCAAGGGCCGCGCGACCTGGTGCGCAACATCCGCCTCAAACGTGCAGCCGACCTGTTGGCTTCCGGACGACGCAACATTTCGGAAGTGATGTATGCTTGCGGGTTTGAGAACATGGGCTCTTTTTCCGTCAAGTTCAAGAACCTTTTTGGCGTTTCGCCCTCGGCCTACATGAAGGAACATCAAGGAAAAAAATAGCCGTAGCATCGCATTTTCCGCATTTTGCGACATGATGAAAAATATCGGTGACAAAGCCGTAAGGCCTTGTCGCCGTTTTTTTTCATTTTTGCGAATGAGAAAAACAGCTGAAAAAACATATAGACAGATTTAATCAATTAAAATGATTAGCTTATGCGAAAACTGAAAAACATGATGCTTGCGGGCCTGCTCTTTTGGGCGGGTTCGGCGGGTGCACAGTCGCTTCCTTCGCTTCACGTCGAAGGACGTAACCTGGTGGACACCCATGGCAACACTGTCGTGTTGCACGGCGTGATGGACACGCCCAGCCCCTACTTCAACAATAACCGTTGGGGTAATTCGGCCACCGATGCAAACAAGAAGAATTGTATCGAGTATTTCGACAAATTGTTTACCGCCCTTACAGACACCACGCAGGGTGCCTATTGTACGGTGTTCCGTCTGCACTTGGACCCCTGCTGGACGAACGATCCCAACATTCCGTCAACCGGACCGGAGACGGGCGAGGCCAATATCTCGCAGTTCAGCGAAAGGCGTTTGCAGATTTACTTGAACACGCTCTATTGCGAAATCATCGACAGGGCGTTGTCGCATGGACTTTACGTCATCGTCCGCCCGCCCGGCGTATGCCCCGGTGGAATCAAGGTGGGTGGTTACTATCAAGACTACCTGATGACGGTGTGGGACTTGGTGTCGAAAAACGAGCGCATCAAGGAATGGAGCGGACAAGTGTCGTTGGAATTGGCCAACGAGCCGGTAAACGTGTATGACGAGGACAGCTTGTCGAACCCCCGTGCGCTGCACGACTTCTTCCAGCCCATTGTCGATAAAATCCGTTCCAACGGCTTCGATGGTATCATTTGGGTACCGGGGCGCGGTTGGCAAGGCAACTATGAGGACTATAAGGACAACCCCATCACGGGTTATAACATCGGTTATGCCGTGCATGCCTATGTGGGATGGTATAATTGTAGTGACGAAACGGCCACTCCGGAACGTTTTATCGAAGAATTCGGCAAGTCCGTTCCTGTTATAGAGACCAATCCTATAATGGTGACAGAAGTGGACTGGAGTCCTGAAGTGCCGGGTGAGGGCCACTACAACGAGCACGGCGAGTGGGTACCGGGCAACATGGGTACTTGGGCCACCGGTACGACATCCGGCTGGGGCAATGCTTTCAAGGCCATGAAAGACCATTTCGGCAACGTTGGCATGACGCTGACCGGGACGAGTGATTATATGGATATCGACCATTATTTGGAAACTGGTGAGGTCGTTCCGGCTTTCGGGGGCGAGCCCGAAGCCTGCGCCCAGGCTTGTTTCGACTGGTATAAGGACTACTATTGGCAGAACTATCCGCGTCCGGATTTTACCAATGTGTCGACGAACCAGACGGAGGATGGAACAAAGTTCATCAATCCTGTGATTGCGGCCGACTTCCCGGACATTGATGTGATTCGCGTGGACGACACCTATTATATGCTGTCCACCACGATGTACCTGATGCCGGGTGCCACACTGTTGAAGTCTAAGGATTTGGTCAACTGGGAATATTGCGCCAATCCGTTGGAACAACTGTCCACTTCCGACAAGTACAGTCTCATCAACGGGCAGGAATCCTACGGCAGTGGCATGTGGGCTTCCGCTTTGGGTTACCATGAAGGTAAGTTCTACATCCTTATCAACGGTAACGACGCAGGCTGCTTCTTGCTGACCACCGACGACCCCGAAGGCAAGTGGGAGGCCCGCAAGCTGCCGCGCGGTTATTACGACCCGGGCATGCTGTTCGACAACGGAAAGGTATATGTGGCCTGCGGTATCGGCAACATCAATGTGTGCGAGCTGGACGAGAATTTCAACTTCATCAAGGAGACCACCGTGTTGAGAGACAAATCCGGGCTTGAAGGCTGCCGTTTCTATAAGATAGGCGACTACTATTATATCTATGCCACCTATGGCGGATGGCCGTCGGGACAGGCAATTTTCCGCTCGAAGAACGTGGATGGGCCTTACGAGGAAAAGATGCTCATTGAGAAGACCATCAACGGGCAAGCTAACACCGTGCATCAGGGCGCATTGGTGCAGACCCAGACTGGTGAATGGTGGACGATGCTGATGGAAGACAAGGGTGCCATAGGCCGCCTGCCGAGCCTGCACCCCGTGACTTGGGGAGCCGACGGTTGGCCCACGGTGGCCAATAACGGTGTGCCACAGCTGGTTTATGACAAACCGAACGTGGGAACGACGCATGCGGAGAAGATTCTCCCGACGAATGACAACTTCCGTTCCTATCCGTTGGGCATGCAGTGGCAGTGGAACCATAATCCCGACAATGGCAAGTGGACGCTGTTCGAACGTCCGGGCTTCCTGCGCCTCTACACGGCTTCGGTGACCGATGACGTGATGTTCGCGCGGAACACACTGACTCAGCGTATCTTCGGCTTCCATAACTTGGAAGCACCTTATGGTCTGGCCACAGGAAAGACAGCCATCGGTACCATCAAGTTGCATGTAGGCCACATGCAGGAAGGCGACATGGCCGGACTGATGATCCAACAAGACCCCAATGCCTATATCGCCGTGCAGGTGAAGGACGGCAAGAAAGTGCTCGTCTGGAGGCAGGACACGCTGGACTATGTAAGCAACTTCGTGCCTAGGACAACTACGGAATCAAGCTTGCAGATTGACTCCGTGGTCTATCTGCGCGGACATTTTGATTACATCAACGGCCAGGCTTCTTTCTCTTACAGTTTGGACAACAAGACTTTCCGAAGGTTGGGAGGCGTGACGCAGATGAGCTTTAACTTGTCAGTATTCGTTGGCGCACGTTTCGGCATCTTCAACTTTGCCACCGAGGAACTGGGCGGTTATGTGGATGTGGATTGGTTCACGACAGAAGATGACTTCACGGAAGACTCTTTCTATGATCCCGACTTCGAAGGCTTCAACGAAGACATGCTGACGGCGGAGAGCCTGACGTTGGAGGACACAGACGTGGAAGTGCTTATCGGCACGGGCAATGAGATAGAACTGACCGCGACGTTCCGCGACGGCCATACAGAGAATGTGGCCCAGATGGCCAAGTATGAGTTTACCAATCCCGAAGTGGCGGAAGTCTCCAGTGGATTGGTACGCGGTCTCGTCCAAGGCCGGACGGACGTGAAGGCCACCTACACTGACCCGATGGGCAACGTATTCAGCGTGACGTTCACCGTCAACTCCACGTTCTTCCCCTGGGGTGACGAGTTCATCACCAAGAATCTCTTCGGCGAAGGCACATACGTTGAAGACAAGCGGGCCTTCTTCCCCAGCCAATACGGGCAGATGGGATGGAAGTATAGTAACGGCGCGGACATGAGCGATTACAAATTCCTGGTGCTGAAGCTGGACAGGCAACAGAACGTAGGCGCGGCCCTCAACCTCTATCCGGAAGATAACATTTGGGGGAACTGCTATAGCCAGTCCATTGGCAGCAACACGACCATGGTCATCCCGTTGCAGGAAATCACTTATACCAGCGGAGACCGGAAGGGACAACCTGTGGACGTTTCCTGCATCAGGATTGTGGCTTTGTGGGGCAATGGCTCCGGTGGCATCGATTTGGCCGACATGTATTTGACCAACAACGAGGATTATACGAATGATGCCGTTTCGGTATCTTCCGTGACGGCCAAGGTGGCAGAACCCGATGGTGCAGTCTATAACCTGCAAGGCATCCGCATGGTTGACACGACCAACCTGCCCAAGGGCATTTACATCAAGAACGGAAAGAAGTTCATTGTGAAATAAGGTATTAAGGGAAAAAGGCTGTTTCATAGTAGGAAAGTCCCCGGAGGCATATTGACAGAAGGTGTGCCGTTCCGGGGACTATTTTTTATGTCGCGTTGGTTGGGAAAACTTTGGAATCAGTCCGAAAATGCAGTCACATCGATATGTCTTATCATTAGGAAAAGCAAACCATATAGCCTACTAAGTTGTACGATTAGTAATCGTCCACGTGTACGATTTAAATCGTGCAAGGAAGTCAGTTATATGACTTGGGGCATGAAGCCCCATGCATCGTTTCCCGCAACCGGCTTTCCGGACTGGCCAGGTTAATAAACGGCAAATCCCTCTTGGCCGGAAAGGCCGGGAGGGATTTGCACTTCTTTATGATAGTTTGTGCTTGTGTGTGTCTTACCAAAACTTGTTGGCCTCGGGGTTGTATTCCAAACCCGCCTCGGCCATTTTGTGTTCCAACGCCCTTTTATCGACATCCATGTCCGCGCACAAGTCGTCCAACGAAGGATAGAAATCGCGCAGCTTCATGTTGATGAAGCTCATGAGCATCATTGGGTCTTTTGGCATCTCGTTCATGTCTTTTTCCTCTTTATTTATTATAAGTGCCCTTTCTTCACGCTCAGCATCAACGTCAGCACACAGGCAATGCCCATGGCCAACGCGAAGCCTAACATCAATAGAGAGTGTGTATCCATATCAATAATCTTTTTACCTTATCAAAACTGCTACCTAACGTATCTCTTTTCACCTGCACAAACTAATCACCTGTTGCTTATAGCATCTTGTTTTCTTTGACGGTTCAAAATTACAAACTGTGTGCTTATCCCGCAATAGTGCAAAACCGTTTTGAAACAAAAAACCGCAAATTCTTGATTTGCGTCAAGAAATTGCGGGTGTATGCTGCCGATATTAAAATCTTGTTACAAGATGAAGCGCATTATGTCATTGTAGCAGGCCAATGCCATCAGGCTTATCAGCAATGCCATGCCCACGACTTGTGCCCGTTCGAGGAACTTGTCGCTGGGCGGACGGCGGAGAATCATCTCCCCGATGAGGAACAACACATGGCCGCCGTCAAGCGCGGGAATCGGTAAGATGTTCATGAATGCTAGAATCAGGCTCAGGAGTGCCGTGGTCTCCCAAAAGGCAAGCCAGTCCCACGTGGCCGGGAAAATGCTTCCGATGGTGATGAAGCTTCCCACGCTCTTCGCGCCGTCGGAAGTGAACAAATATTGCAGGTCGCTCACGTAGCCGGCCAACACGTCCCAACCGTAGCTGATGCCCGCCGGGATGCTGGACAGGAAGCCGTAGTCCACTTCCACGGGCTCATAGTAATCTGTCAATGCAAGCTTTTTCACGATGCCGAGTTGGTATTGCGGCGTGAGTTCAAATGCCACTGTGTCCATCGCGCCTGTCGTTGCGGACAGGTAAACCAAGGCTACTTGCCGCAACGCCATGCTGTCTTCGCGCGAACAGCCGGTGGCCAGCCGTTCCATGCGAGCTTGCATGATGCGGTCGAAATCGTTCCATGTGGCCACGGGCTGGCCGTCCATCGCCATGATACGGTCGCCTGCGCGCATTCCGGCTTTGCCCGCCGGAGCTTCCGGAACGACAGAATCCACCACCGAGGGCATGAAAGGAATCATGAAAGGCGGGTTGGCCTTCAGCATGTCCAGCATGTTCATGTCCTCCGGCATTTGGAGGTTGACTTCCTTTCCGTCGCGCAGGACAGTCACTACACTAGCTTCGGACACGGCGCGATAAACCGCCCCGTCCCATTTCTTTAATGATTCCCCGTCCGTGGCGACCAGGATGTCCCCGTCACGGAAGCCCAAGCCCTTGGCTTGTTCGCTGAACTGGAACCCCATCGACATGTCCTTGATGGGGATGTATTGCTCGCCCCATGCAAACAGAATCATGATGTAGATGAACAAGGCCAGCAGGAGGTTGACCAACACGCCGCCTATCATGATGAACAGGCGTTGCCATGCCGGTTTGGCGCGGAATTCCCAAGGTTGCACGGGCTTTTTCATCTGTTCCGTGTCCATACTTTCATCAATCATCCCGGCAATCTTCACATAGCCGCCCAAGGGCAACCATCCGATGCCATATTCCGTCTCTTTGTCCTTGAACTTGGGAAACAGGCGGGTGAACCATTTGTCCTTCGTGCTGAACAAATGGAAATAGGGATCGAAAAACAAAAAGAATTTCTCCACCCTCACATGGAAGAGTTTGGAGAAAAAGAAATGGCCTCCTTCGTGCAACGCGACGAGTAGCGACAGCGACAGCACAAGTTGGAGGGCTTTGATCAGTGTTGCATCCATTTATACTTATTTTGTGTTTGGTTTATACTGTGTCCGGCAAATGCCCGGCCGCAATCCGACGGGCCTCGGCATCTGTCTGCAAATAGTCTTCATACGTGGGGCAGGCGATGAACGTGGCTTTCTGCATCGTGTCGGCAATCACGTCGCTCATCTGCAGGAACCCGATGCGGTCTTCCAGGAACGCGCGGTTGACCACCTCGTTCGCGGCATTGACGATGCAGGGCATGTTGCCCCCTTTGTGCAGGGCTTCGTAGGCTAATGCCAGGTTGCGGAACCGCTTGGTGTCCGGCTCTTCAAACGTCAGCGTGGAACTTTTGAACAAGTCCAGCCGCTCAAACGAGCTTTTTAGCCGCAAGGGATAAGAGAAGGCATACTGTATGGGGACACGCATGTCGGGCACGCCAAGTTGTGCCTTGACGGCTCCATCGGCAAACTGCACCGCGCTGTGCACGATGGACTGTGGGTGCACCACAACCTGTATTTGTTCCGGCTCTACGCCGAACAGCCACTTGGCTTCGATGACCTCGAAGCCTTTGTTCATCATCGAGGCGGAATCAATCGTGATTTTCGCCCCCATCGACCAATTGGGGTGGTGCAAAGCCTGTGCTTTTGTCACTTGCGCAAGCTGTTCCCTGGAGAATGTCCGGAAGGGGCCGCCCGAAGCTGTGAGGATAATCTTCTCGATGGGGCTGACTTCCCCCGCCAGGCATTGGAATATGGCCGAATGTTCGGAATCTACCGGCACGATGTCGGCGTGGTAGTCGTTGGCCAGGCGGTTGACCAGCTCGCCCGCCACCACTAGCGTTTCCTTGTTGGCCAGTGCGATGGCCTTGCCCGCCTTGATGGCACTTATTGTGGGCTGCAATCCGGCAAAGCCTACCATGGCCGTCAAGACCATGTCCACAGGCTTTTCCTGTACGATTTGGCACAATGCGTCAGCTCCGGCATACACTTTGATGGGCAAGTCGGCCAGCGCATCGCGCAGGTATCCGTATTTGTCCTTGTTGGCGATGACCACCGCTTCGGGGAGGAAACGGCGCGCCTGTTCTGCCAACAGTTCCACACGGTTGTTGGCCGTCAGCACATATGCCTCATACAGGTCGCTATGCTCTTCAATGACCTGGAGGGCTTGCGTTCCGATGGAACCGGTAGCCCCGAGGATGGCTATTTTCTTTTTTTCCTTCATGTCCATTTGCCTTTCCTTAGCGTTCATGCAACTCCAGCAACCCCTCCGGCAGGTGCATGTAAATCTTGCGGGCGGAATGGTCGATATCGTCTATCCATTCCTCTGCGGCCGGGATAAACAGGCTTTCGCCCGATGGTGTCTCAACCTCGAACAACACGTTCATCGTGGAGTCGTCCACGGCCTTTATCCGGCCTATTTCCTCTGTCTCTTCCCCGACAATTGTGAAACCTACGAAATATCCCCACGAATAAGCGTCATCCTCGCTTTCTTCCGCCAAGGCTTTGGGGAAGAACACTTCCACACCCACCATGCGGCGGGCTTGTTCTTCGGTGTCAATGCCTTCGAATTTCACCAATGCCGTCGAATTGCTCCGGAAACGGTAGTCTTCCATGAAAAAGGGCACCAAGATGCCGTCCATGCGGCAAACCAAGTAGTCGGCCTCCACGCGGTCGAACACATCATCGGTGAAAGCCATGCCCAATTCGCCCGACACGCCGTGTGTCTTGGTCAATACACCTATTTTATATACGTCGTCTTCGCAGATCATTCTTCCACACGTTTGATGCATGCGCCCAGAGCCGACAAGCGCGACTCTATGTTTTCATATCCCCGGTCAATCTGTTCGATGTTACTGATGCGGCTTGTGCCTTCGGCACTCATCGCGGCAATCAGCAAGGCGATGCCCGCCCGGATGTCGGGTGACGTCATGCGTCCTCCTCGCAGGCGTATCTGATGGTCATGTCCTACGACCACGGCGCGGTGTGGGTCGCACAGGATAATCTGCGCCCCCATGTCTATCAGTTTGTCCACGAAAAACAAACGGCTTTCGAACATTTTCTGGTGTATCAGCACTGTGCCTTTGGCCTGTGTGGCTACCACCAGCAACACGCTGAGCAAATCCGGGGTCAGTCCCGGCCACGGCGCATCGCTCAATGTCATGAAAGAACCGTCGAGGAAAGATTCTATCTCATAGTGTTCGTGCCGGGGCACTAGCACATCATCGCCGCTGCGGATGACCTGTATGCCCAAACGGCCGAAAGTGTAGGGGATAATTCCTAAGTTGTCGTAGCTCACATCCTTGATGCGGATGCCATCGCCCACCATGGCGGCCATGCCAATGAAACTGCCCACCTCGATCATGTCCGGCAAGACGGTATGCGTGGCTCCATGCAGGCGTTTCACGCCGACGATGGTGAGAAGGTTGGAAGCAATGCCGCTGATTTTCGCCCCCATCCGGTTAAGCAGATGGCAAAGCTGCTGGATGTATGGCTCGCAGGCCGCATTATAAATCGTTGTCGTTCCCATGGCCAGTACCGAAGCCATGATGATGTTCGCTGTGCCGGTCACCGATGCCTCGTCCAGCAACATGTATGTGCCCGACAGGCGTTCGGCATGGATGTCATAAACCCCTCGCGCGACATCAAAATCAAACTTTGCACCTAGTTTCTGTATGCCGAGGAAATGTGTGTCCAGCCTGCGGCGGCCGATTTTGTCGCCGCCAGGTTTGGCCACCATGGCATGTCCGAAGCGGGCGACCAACGGGCCGATGAGCATCACGCTGCCCCGCAACTTTGTGCATCGCGACAGGAATTCGTCGCTCCGTGCGTAGGCCACATCCACTTCATCGGCTTGGAAGGTGTAATCCCCTGGCGCATGGCACGTCACTTTGACTCCCAAATCTTTCAGCAAACCAATTTGGTGGTTCACGTCCGCGATGTCGGGCAAGTTTTTGATGCGGACAGGCTCATCCGTGAGCAACGTGGCACAAATCACTTCCAGTGCCTCGTTTTTTGCACCTTGTGGATGGATTTCTCCGGTCAGCCTGTGACCGCCTTCAATGATGAATGAAGCCATAAATAAGTCCGGGGAAAGAGGTTGTCACATTCTTTTCTTTTTTCTCGCCATGCCACGCCCCACCATCACGCGTCCTCCGGATGGCTTGTTGTTGTGTTCGTAAAGCCATTGGAAACGGGGCACGTCCAAATGTACCGCTCCGTGTGTATAAGCCGACAAGTCGAAAGCGATTTTTTCATCGTCCATCGCATCCTTGTTCCAATTGCCCAGGCTGCGCTTCATCTGTCCGGCCACGCGCATGATGAGTTCCTCGCGTTCAGGGCCTTCCGGCATGGCGGCCAATTTGCGGATTAAGTCTTCCAGCAACGCGCCATAGTGGCGGTAGCGGATTTTTTTCATCGGGTATGCCATTGGTTCGGGTTTCCGTCCCACGTCTTGTTTGGGGCGGATTTCATAGGGGTAGTCTATGTCCAGCTTGTAATCGGCCATGACAGCCAAGTGGTCCCATAACTTGTGTTTGAAGTCGGGCACGTCGCGCAAGTGGGGAAACATGTTTCCCATAATAGACACGATGGTGTATGCGCACCGTTGGCGTTCGCTACGGCTTTTCAGCGTCAGTGCATAGTCCACCATATTTTGGATGCCACGTCCGTATTCCGGCATCGGCAGTCTCTCACGTTGGGTATTATATATCATTTACAAAAGTTTTTTCGGTTTCGAGGCAATGAATTCTTTTAGATAGAATGGTTCGAAATAAGCCACGTCTTCAAAGCGTCCTACCGCCATTGCCTTTTCGGCCAACGGCCCCATGTATTTGGCCAGCGGCAACACGTCGGCCATGAAATGCGCGTTTGGGTGCGTGATTTTGGCTTTGCATTTCTCCGCGCCGTCGCCAAAGAAATACATCGGGTGCTTGTCCAGGCATTCTTTATAGGTCGTTTCGTCCACAATGTCGGCTCCTGTCGCCCGCACCGTGCGCAATGCCCTGTCGTATAATGCCGAATAGACTTCCATCCGCCGCGCGTCAATCATCGGGCATAGCACGGCATCTTCCGGCAGGTCGTCGTGCTGCAACAACACCGGCACACAAAGCAATTCCAACGTGGGCACGGCAATCAGTTTCAAGTCCCGTGCATAACAAAGCCCTTTGGCCATCGACACGCCGATTCGCAACCCTGTATAAGAACCGGGGCCGCAACTCACGGCCACGGCATCAAAGGGAATGCCATGATTGTCGGTGTATGACAAAGCTTCATCTACAAAAACACCTAACTGCACGGCATGCGAAGGCCCGTCTTTGTCTGTTTTTTCAAACAAGACCACACCGTCCTCCGTCACGGCCACCGAGCACACTTTCGTGCTCGTTTCTATATGCAGGATACAAGACATACGCTGTTTTTTCGTTGAATAACTCCGCAAAATTACAATTTTCTCCTTTTATTTTCCTACTTTTGCACAAAATAATTATTAAATCATGATTCAATCAATGACGGGCTATGGCAAATCCGTCGCCACAGCCAAAGGAAAGAAGATACGCGTGGAAATCAAATCGCTCAACAGCAAGGTGCTGGACTTGTCTGTGCGCGTCGCGCCGGCCTATAGGGAAAAGGAGATGGAAATCCGCTCCATGGTCAGCAAGGCTTTGGAGCGAGGCAAGGTGGAACTCAACCTCACCATAGAAAAGGACGAGGCGCAGGCCGCCACGCCAATCAACGGTGCCCTCATGGAAGGTTATTACCGCCAAATCAAAACCATCAGCGAAGAACGGAACATTCCGATGCCTGCGGACCTGTTTGCCACCCTGCTCCGCATGCCCGACGTGATGAGCCGCACAGAAGCGGAAGAACTGGACGAAGAGGAATGGGCCGTTGCCCGCAAGGCCGTGGAAGAGGCCATCGGGCAGCTTGTGGAATTCCGCATGCAGGAAGGTGCCGCACTGCAGAAGAAGTTCACGGAGAAAATCAATAATATCAGCACGTTGCTGAAAAGCATAGAACCTTATGAACAGGGGCGCACCGAACGCATCCGCCAAAGGTTGCTTGAAGCCCTCGACAACATTCCCGAAGCCAAATATGACCAGAACCGTTTGGAGCAGGAGATGATTTACTATATTGAAAAGCTGGACATCAACGAGGAAAAGCAACGTCTGGCCAACCACCTGAAATATTTCATGGAGACCATGGATAACGGACATGGGCAAGGCAAGAAACTCGGATTCATCGCCCAGGAAATGGGGCGCGAAATCAACACCACGGGCAGCAAAAGCAACCAGGCGGAGATGCAGAACATCGTGGTGAAGATGAAAGACGAACTGGAACAAATCAAAGAGCAGGTGCTCAACGTCATGTAAAAACGATGCATACGACCATGGCAGGCAAACTGATTATATTCTCCGCGCCCAGCGGCAGCGGGAAAAGCACCATCATCAACTACCTGATGCGGCAGGGACTGAACCTGTCGTTCAGCATCAGTGCCACCAGTCGCCCGCCCCGGGGAACGGAACGCGACGGCGTGGAATATTTCTTTCTCTCGCCCGAGGAGTTCAAAAGCCGCATTGCGAATGGGGAGTTCCTGGAGTATGAGGAAGTCTATAAAGACCGTTTCTACGGCACGTTGAAGTCGCAAGTGGAAAAACAGCTCGCGGCTGGTGACAACGTGGTGTTCGACGTGGACGTCAAAGGAGGGTGCCGCATCAAGGAAATGTATGGCGACCGTGCGTTGAGCATGTTCATACAGCCACCGTCGATAGAAGCATTGCGCCAACGTTTGGAAGGACGCGGCACCGACAGCCCGGAGGTCATTGCCGACCGCCTGGCACGGGCGGCTTACGAACTGACTTTCGCCCCGAAATTCGATACCGTGGTGATTAACGATGATTTGGAAAAAGCCGAAGCGGAAGCACTCGCCAAGCTCAAGGCTTTTTTGGACAAATAGAAAAGATAGCGACATGAACGAGAAAACCATTAACCGCAACCTGGCCAGTAGCGTGACGCTTTGTGTGCTCAGCCTGCTGCTCCTCGTTGTGGCTCTCATTTTCAATTGGGTGGAAATCGCCATTGCCATGGCCATTGCCGCCTTGCTTCAAGCTTACGTGGTCTGCCTTTGGCTGAACCGCAAGCGTCATCCGCACACGCATTTCCGTCGCAAGGCAACAGAAAAGTAACCATGAAAGAAACGGGCATTTACGGAGGGTCGTTCAATCCCATCCACAAGGGGCACGTGCAATTGGCCGAAACCATTTGCCAGGAAGGATGGGTGGACGAAGTGTGGTTTCTCGTGTCGCCCCAAAATCCGTTCAAACAGGATGCCACAGACCTGATGGATGAACAAGTGCGCTTGTCTTTGGCGCAGATAGCCGTGAGAAACCACCCCCGGCTCAAAGCTTGTGACTTTGAATTCAGCCTTCCCCGCCCGTCTTATACAGCCCACACGCTTGCCGCTTTGCGTAAAGCTTACCCCGAACGACGGTTCACCCTCATCATCGGAGCCGACAATTGGCAGACTTTCCCACTTTGGAAGTCGCCCGAAGAAATCCTGCTCCATCATCGTATCTTGATTTATCCGCGTTCCGGCTATCCCATAGACGAAGCTGCCCTGCCGGCCGGCGTGGATTTGGTGGACATGCCGTTGCTCGACATCAGTTCCACCGCTCTCCGCCATTGCATCGCCCAAGGCAGGGACGCATCCTATGGGCTGGATGCCGCCGTGTGGGAAGAAATCCGGCGGAAGGGGTATTATCTAGCCAAATAGCCAGGTTGTTTTTTACGGATATCCGTAATTTGGCAAATTTTTGTCGGGAGGCCGGCTGAAGGGAGAGACGGCAATATTTTGCACTTTCGATAAAAATGTATGATATATGCCGGCTTATTTCCGATTGACCATCGATTGTGCTTACAAATCCGCAATGGCTTCGGGGGTAAGACCGGTGATTTGCACAATCAATTCGGGTGAAATACCCGCCGCTTTCATATTACGTGCATTTTTTAACTTTTCTTCCGCACGTCCTTCGGCTAATCCTTCCGCACGTCCTTTCTCCCTGCCTTCCTGTTGTGCAAAGGCCAGTTCGGCGAGCCTGTCGCGGTAAGTCTTCA
>CALULT010000047.1 GCA_944321565.1 uncultured Paraprevotella sp.
ATTCTTCTTTTCCATAATAAAAACACATTTAGTTATTACTTATAAATGTGTCTACCTATGTCAGTAGAAGACATCTTTTGGTAACTGTCAAGCATGGGGCATTCCTCTTTTATGAAACTTTTAATGTTGTTATGTTTGCCTTAACCTAAATATATCGTACCTTTGTCTCGCTGAAAAAAGGAATAGATTAACTTAAATATATAAGGTTATGGAATTTCTGACGAATGACAAATTGGTGATTGTCGGTGCAGCCGGCATGATTGGTTCCAACATGGTGCAGACCGCTTTGATGATGGGCCTGACGCCTAACGTATGCCTGTATGACGTGTTCTCGCCCGAAGGCGTGGCCGAGGAAATGCGCCAGAGTGGTTTCGACCACGCGAACATCACGGCTACGACCGATGTGGCTGAAGCCTTCAAGGATGCCAAGTATATCATTTCTTCGGGTGGTGCTCCCCGTAAGGCAGGCATGACGCGCGAAGACCTGTTGAAAGGTAACTGCGAAATCGCCGAGCAGTTGGGCAAGAACATCAAGACTTACTGTCCGGACGTGAAGCACGTGGTGATTATCTTCAACCCGGCCGACCTGACCGGCTTGGTTACCTTGCTGTATTCCGGTTTGAAACCTTCCCAGGTGACGACGCTGGCAGCCCTCGACTCTACGCGTCTGCAGAGCGCGTTGGCCAAGAAGTTTGGTGTGGAACAGTGCAAGATTACCGGTTGCGCCACATACGGCGGCCATGGCGAACAGATGGCCGTGTTCGGTTCTGCTGTGAAGGTTGACGGCAAGCCGTTGAACGACCTGATTGGTACGGAAGCCTTCAGCAACGAAGAATGGGAACAGATGAAGGTGGACGTGACAAAAGGCGGCGCGAAGATTATCGAGTTGCGCGGACGCTCTTCGTTCCAAAGCCCGGCTTACTTGTCTGTTGAGATGATTCGCGCGGCCATGGGCGGCGAAGCTTTCCGTTGGCCGGCCGGCACTTACGTGAAGAATGGCAAGTACAACCACATCATGATGGCCATGAACACGACTATCGATGCTACAGGTTGCCATTACACGATGCCCGAAGGCACGGCTGAAGAATTGGCCAAGCTGGATGCCAGCTACGAACATCTCTGCAAGATGCGCGACGAGCTGGTTGAGCTGAATATCACGCCGGCCATCTCTGAATGGAGCAAAATCAACCCGAACCTCTAAGGCGAGGGCATGTGATAACGATTTGAGGAGATGCGCGTTCCGCTTTTGCGGGGCGCGCATCTTTTTCGCGGCAAAAGCGGCAAAAAAGTCCGTTTTCTTTGCCTGTTCAAAAAACATTGATTAATTTTGCACCGCATTTTGCAAAACAACAATTAAATATTATCACTAAAAAAACAAGAACATGATTGTAGTACCTGTGAAAGAAGGCGAGAACATCGAAAGAGCGCTGAAGAAGTTTAAAAGAAAATTTGAAAAGACTGGTGTCATGAAAGAGTTGCGTCGCAGACAGCAGTACGACAAACCTTCAGTAATCAAGCGTCTGGCCAAGGAACATGCGGTTTATGTCCAGAAAATGCAACGGATGGAAGAATAATTTGGCTGTTTTCCTTTGAACTTTGAATATTATTTCCTATATTCGTTGCCATAAAAAGCAGCGAGGATGTGGACGGATGATTTCTTGAGGTATTTGGCATACGAGCGGAACTATTCCGCTCGGACTGTCGGTGAGTATCGGGATGACTTGAATGCGTTTGAGTCATTTTACAGAGAAATCGACGCCACGCTTTCTTGGGCGGAAATAGACGGGGACATGGTGCGCGACTGGTTGGTTTCCATGATGGAGGCAGGCCGTGCGGCGACCACTGTCAATCGCAGGCTGAGTGCCTTGCATACGTTCTATAGGTTCCTGTTGAAACGCGGGTGGGTGGATGCCGACCCTGTGAGGGACGTCCAAGGCCCCAAGAAGGGGAAGCCATTGCCGGTGTTCGTGAAAGAGAACGAGATGGATCGTTTGTTGGACGGGGCATTTTTCGGGGATGACTTCCAAGGCAAGCGGGACAAGCTGATTTTGGAAATGTTTTATGTGACAGGCATTCGCCTTTCCGAACTGACGGGATTGGATGTCCGCGATGTGGACACTTCGGGGCGGGTGCTGAAAGTGACAGGAAAACGCAACAAACAGCGGATAGTCCCTTTCGGCGACGAGCTGCAGGCTCTCTTGGACGAATATTCCGATGCACGGAAAGCGGCTGGAATAGATGGGGAGGGCGCGTTGTTCGTGGACGAAAAAGGAAAGCGGCTGGCCAATGCGCGAGTGCGCCGGATAGTCCGAGACTATTTAGGGCAAGTGACAACGTTGAAGAAAAGGAGTCCCCACGTGTTGCGCCATACATTTGCCACCTCGATGCTGAACCATCATGCAGATTTGGAAACCCTGAAAGAGTTGTTGGGGCATGAAAGCATCTCTACAACGGAGATTTATACCCACACGACTTTTGAAGAGCTAAAAAAAATGTATAACCAAGCTCATCCGAGAGCTTAAAAATGGCAAGATTATGGACATAAGGATTCAGGCAATTCATTTTGATGCCACTCAGAAACTTCAAGAGTTTATTGAGAAGAAAGTGACGAAGTTCGGGAAGTTCAGTGATGAAATAAGAAAGGTAGAGGTGTCATTGAAGGTCGTGAAGCCCGAAACCTCCATGAACAAGGAGGCCTCCATCAAGGTGCTGGCCTCCACAGGGGAGTTTTTCGCGGAGAAGGTTTGCGACACATTTGAAGAAGCAGTAGATGTTTGTTTGGACGCTTTGGTCCGCCAGCTGTCCAAATATAAAGAAAAACAGAGGGACCATTAAAAAAAATCGCGATTTCTTTTGCGGTTTCAGAAAATAGAATTAACTTTGCAGCCGTTTCAGGCATGTCTTGAGATATGCAGGCTGCAAAATTGCCTCTTTAGCTCAGCTGGCCAGAGCACGTGATTTGTAATCTCGGGGTCGTTGGTTCGAATCCGACAAGAGGCTCAAAGAACGCAGGGGCAAATACCAGAGTGGCCAAATGGGGCAGACTGTAAATCTGCTGGCTTACGCCTTCGGTGGTTCGAATCCATCTTTGCCCACCGCAGGGGATAGCCCTGCCAAACGAAAATGCGGAAATAGCTCAGTTGATAGAGCACTAGCCTTCCAAGCTGGGGGTCGCGGGTTTGAGTCCCGTTTTCCGCTCCACTTATTGCTGTTATAGCTCAGCGGTAGAGCACTTCCTTGGTAAGGAAGAGGTCCCGAGTTCAAGTCTCGGTAACAGCTCTGTTAAGCAGAGATTATTCATTAATTAAAATAATAAAAAGAAGAAACTATGGCTAAAGAGAAGTTTGAGCGTACCAAACCGCATGTGAACATTGGTACAATCGGTCATGTGGACCACGGTAAGACGACTTTGACCGCTGCTATCACGGCCGTGTTGGCAAAGAAAGGCTTGTCTGAAGTGAAGTCGTTTGACCAAATTGATAACGCTCCCGAGGAAAAGGAACGTGGTATCACTATCAATACGGCTCACGTTGAGTATGAGACTGCAAAGCGTCACTATGCACACGTTGACTGCCCGGGACATGCCGACTATGTGAAGAACATGGTAACTGGTGCTGCTCAGATGGATGGTGCTATCATCGTAGTTGCTGCTACGGATGGTCCGATGCCTCAGACTCGTGAACATATCCTGTTGGCTCGCCAGGTGAACGTGCCGCGTTTGGTTGTATTCTTGAACAAGTGCGACATGGTGGACGATGAGGAAATGTTGGAACTCGTAGAAATGGAAATGCGCGAATTGTTGGCTGCATACGATTTCGAAGAAGATACCCCGATTATCCGTGGTTCTGCTTTGGGTGCCTTGAACGGTGTGCCCGAATGGGAAGACAAGGTGATGGAATTGATGGACGCTTGCGACAGCTGGATTCAAGAGCCGGTTCGCGATGTCGAGAAGCCTTTCTTGATGCCTGTTGAGGACGTGTTCTCAATCACTGGCCGTGGTACTGTGGCTACGGGGCGTATCGAAACCGGTGTGGTTAAGGTTGGCGATGAAGTGCAAATCCTTGGCTTGGGCGAAGACAAGAAGTCAGTCGTTACAGGTGTGGAAATGTTCCGCAAGATTTTGGACGAAGGTGAAGCCGGTGACAACGTAGGTCTGTTGCTCCGTGGTATCGATAAGACGGAAGTTAAGCGTGGTATGGTTATCACCCACCCGGGTGCCATTACTCCCCACTCCAGCTTTAAGGCTTCTATCTATGTCCTGAAGAAAGAGGAAGGTGGCCGTCACACTCCGTTTGGAAACAAATATCGTCCTCAGTTCTATCTCCGCACGATGGACTGCACGGGTGAAATCCATTTGCCGGATGGCGTTGAAATGGTGATGCCGGGCGATAACGTGGAAATCACTGTACACTTGATTTATCCGGTGGCTTTGAACGTAGGTTTGCGTTTCGCTATCCGTGAAGGTGGTCGTACGGTAGGTTCTGGTCAGATTACGGAAGTATTCGACTAATCATAATTTTTGTGGGTTTCTTTGCTAGAAACCCACATCCTACGGGAGTAGCTCAGTTGGTAGAGCACCGGTCTCCAAAACCGGGTGTCGGGAGTTCGAGCCTCTCCTCCCGTGCTAATATTAAAAGGTATGTTTAAGAAGATCTTTAAATACTGTAAGGAATCTTATGATGAGCTTGCCCATAAAACGACATGGCCAACTCGTTCAGAGCTTACGCACAGTGCAGTAGTTGTTTTATCTGCTTCCCTGCTTATTGCACTGGTTGTTTTCGCGATGGACTTCGTGTTCCAAAGCGTGATGGAGGTTATTTATCCTAATTAAATTCGTGAGATGGCTGCTGATACTGAAATGAAATGGTACGTGATGCGTGCCGTGAGTGGAAAGGAAAGCAAGGTGAAAGAGTACATTGATGCCGAAATCAAAAAGGGCGACTTTGGAAATTTCGTCTCTCAGGTGTTGGTGCCGACCGAGAAGGTCGTTCAGATTCGTAATAACAAACGGGTCATCAAGGAACGCAACCATCTTCCCGGTTATGTGCTAGTAGAAGCGGCAATGGTGGGTGAAGTGCCCGTGTTGTTGCGGAACACGCCGAATGTATTAGGATTTTTGGGTGAATCCAATATGAACCCTACTCCTTTGCGCGCCTCGGAAGTGAGCCGTCTTCTTGGTGCTGTTGATGAAATGCAAGATGTGCCGGAAGAAGTGGTCATTCCTTATATGGTTGGAGAAACAGTCAAGGTGACGGAAGGGCCGTTCAGCGGTTTTTCGGCCGTGATTGAAGAGGTCAACAGCGAGAAGAAAAAGCTGAAAGTGATGGTCAGAATCTTCGGTCGTAAGACACCGTTGGAATTAGGTTTTATGCAAGTGGAGAAGGAATGACATGTTTTGTTACGAATGTTGTTCCCTCTTAATGTCAATTTAAATAAATAACAAAGAAATGGCTAAAGAAGTTGCTGGATTAATCAAATTACAGATTAAAGGAGGCGCTGCAAATCCATCACCCCCAGTAGGCCCGGCTTTGGGTTCCAAGGGTATCAACATCATGGATTTCTGTAAAGCATTCAACGCCAGGACGCAGGACAAGGCCGGCAAGGTGCTTCCTGTGGTTATCACCTATTATACTGATAAGTCATACGACTTTGTCGTAAAGACTCCTCCCGTTGCTGTGCAGCTGATGGAGGTTGCAAAGTTGAAAGGTGGTTCTGCCGAGCCTAACCGCAAGAAGGTGGCCGAGATTACTTGGGACCAGGTTCGTGCGATTGCTCAGGATAAAATGCCTGACTTGAACTGCTTCACAGTGGAAGCTGCGATGAAGTTGGTTGCAGGGACAGCAAGAAGTATGGGTATCACTGTTAAAGGGGACTTCCCGGGTTAATAATTAAAATCTTCAATTAAAATGAGTAAACTGACAAAAAATCAAAAGTTGGTCGCTGACAAGATTGAAGCAGGGAAAGCATACTCTTTGAAAGAAGCTTCTGAATTGGTGAAAGAAATCACCACGACGAAATTCGATGCTTCTGTGGACATTGACGTGCGCTTGGGCGTAGATCCCCGTAAGGCAAACCAAATGGTGAGAGGCGTTGTGTCGTTGCCCAATGGTACGGGTAAGGTGACACGGGTTCTTTGCTTGTGTACTCCGGATGCTGAAGCTGCTGCAAAAGAAGCTGGGGCCGATTATGTCGGACTTGACGAATATATCGAGAAGATCAAGGGCGGTTGGACAGATGTGGATGTCATCATCACGATGCCTTCCATCATGGGTAAAATCGGTGCCTTGGGTCGAATCCTCGGTCCGCGCGGCTTGATGCCTAACCCCAAGAGCGGTACGGTGACAATGGATGTGGCCAAAGCCGTGAAAGAGGTGAAGCAAGGTAAGATTGACTTTAAGGTGGACAAGAGCGGTATCGTGCATACTGCGATTGGCAAGGTTTCTTTTACGGCTGAGCAGATTGCACAGAATGCAAAGGAATTCATTGCAACCATTATCAAGTTGAAACCCGCTACAGCCAAGGGCACTTACATTAAGAGCATTTATCTTTCGAGTACGATGAGCCGGGGCATCAAGATTGATCCTAAGGCAGTAGAGGAAATTTAAAAAATCGTTTGAATCATGAGAAAGGAAGATAAAAGTAATGTCATTGCCCAGCTCGGTGAAACGCTGAAAGCATATCCCCATTTCTATGTGGTGGATGCCGAAAGCTTGGATGCGGAGAAAACGAGCGCATTGAGACGGAAATGTTTTCAGGCCGACATCAAGATGGTGTTTGTGAAGAACACTTTGTTCCACAAGGCTCTTGAGGCTGCCGAGGTTGACTACTCTCCGTTGTATGGTTGCTTGAAAGGAACGACAGCCTTGTTGTTCTCTAATGTGGCGAATGCTCCCGCGAAGTTGCTGAAGGATTTTGCTAAAGAAGGCAATCCGACTTTGAAAGCTGCTTATGCGGAAGAAGGTTTCTACGTGGGTGCGGATCAACTTGATGCACTTACGGCTATCAAGAGCAAGAACGAAGTTATTGCTGAAATTGTGGCTTTGCTGCAGTCTCCGGCCAAGAACGTGCTTTCTGCTCTTCAATCAGGTGGCAACACTATCCATGGGGTTCTTAAAACACTTGGTGAGAGACCCGAATAAAAACAAATTAGTATTAAACAAATAAAATTAGAATAAAATGGCAGATTTGAAAGCTATTGCTGAAGAATTGGTAAATTTGACAGTTAAGGAAGTTAATGAATTGGCTACTATCCTGAAGGATGAGTATGGTATCGAACCCGCTGCAGCTGCTGTGGCTGTTGCTGCAGGTCCCGCAGCCGGTGCAGCTGAAGCTGCAGAGGTGAAGGATTCTTTCGACGTAGTGTTGAAGAGCGCAGGTGCTGCCAAGTTGCAGGTCGTTAAGGCTGTGAAGGAAGCTTGCGGCTTGGGCTTGAAGGAAGCCAAGGATTTGGTTGACGGTGCTCCCAGCACGTTGAAGGAAGGCATGCCCAAGGCTGACGCTGAGGCTTTGAAGAAGACCTTGGAAGAAGCTGGTGCCGAAATCGAACTGAAGTAAGCTAAAACCTGCTTAGCAGGTCAGTGGGTAAAGAATCCTCTGGTAGGGGGTTCTTTACCTTTTTGTGTCTAAAACTATCAACAAGTTCAATTAATAATAATAACTGATGTCCTCTAATCTTGTAAATCAGAGAATAAACTTTGCGACGGTCAAGAATCCGATGCCTTATCCGGACTTCCTTGACGTGCAATTGAAGTCTTTTAAAGATTTCCTGCAGTTGGATACTCCGCCAGAAGAGCGCAAAAACGACGGGTTATACAAAGTGTTTTCGGAGAATTTCCCGATTGCGGATACGCGTAACAACTTCGTTTTGGAATTTTTGGATTATTATATTGATCCGCCCAGATATTCGATTGAAGAGTGCCTGGAACGCGGACTGACTTATAGTGTCCCCCTCAAAGCAAAATTGAAGTTGTATTGCACGGACCCTGACCATGAAGATTTCGACACGGTTGTCCAAGATGTGTTCCTGGGGCCTATTCCATACATGACAGATAACGGCACCTTTATCATCAACGGTGCCGAGCGTGTGGTTGTTTCGCAATTACACCGTTCTCCGGGCGTGTTCTTCGGTTCGAGCATCCATGCCAACGGGACGCAGCTTTATTCTGCGCGTATCATTCCTTTCAAAGGCTCATGGATTGAATTTGCCACGGACATCAACAACGTGATGTATGCTTACATTGACCGTAAGAAGAAGTTGCCCGTGACCACGTTGCTTCGTGCCATCGGTTTCGAGAACGATAAGGATATCTTGGAAATCTTTAACCTGGCAGAAGAGGTGAAAGCCACAAAGAATAACCTGAAAAAGAATATTGGCAGGAAGTTGGCCGCCCGTGTGCTGAAGAGCTGGGTAGAGGACTTTGTGGATGAAGACACGGGTGAAGTGGTATCCATCGAGCGCAATGAGGTCATCCTTGACCGCGAGACTGAGCTTGACGAGGAGAACATCGATGCCATTTTGGAAAGCGGTGTGCCGAGTGTGTTGATTCACAAGGAGGATTCTAACACATCAGATTACTCGATCATATTCAATACGCTTCAGAAAGACTCCAGTAACTCGGAAAAGGAAGCCGTTTTGTACATTTATCGCCAGTTGCGTAATGCAGACCCGGCCGACGATGCAAGCGCACGTGAAGTCATTAACAATTTGTTCTTTTCTGAGAAACGTTATGATTTGGGCGAGGTGGGACGTTACCGTATCAACAAGAAATTGGGGCTTTCCACGGACATGGATGTGCGTGTGCTGACGAAAGAGGACATCATTGAGATTATCAAATACCTGATTGAACTGATTAATTCCAAAGCGTTGGTGGACGATATCGACCACTTGAGCAACCGGCGTGTGCGTACCGTGGGCGAACAGTTGAGCAATCAGTTTGCCATTGGCTTGGCGCGTATGAGCCGCACC
This sequence comes from uncultured Paraprevotella sp., assembly GCA_944321565.1. Classification (GTDB taxonomy): domain Bacteria; phylum Bacteroidota; class Bacteroidia; order Bacteroidales; family Bacteroidaceae; genus Paraprevotella. The sequence continues at coordinate 8,966 of CALULT010000047.1, forward strand.
ATTCGCGAACGCATGAACGTGCGCGACAATGAGGTGTTTACTCCGACAGATTTGATTAATGCCAAGACGATTTCTTCTGTCATTAACTCTTTCTTCGGGACGAACGCGCTTTCGCAGTTCATGGATCAGACCAACCCGTTGGCTGAAGTGACGCACAAGCGCCGTCTGTCAGCCCTTGGCCCTGGCGGTTTGTCACGCGAACGTGCCGGATTCGAAGTGCGCGACGTGCACTATACCCATTATGGCCGCCTTTGCCCGATTGAATCTCCGGAAGGTCCGAACATCGGTTTGATTTCTTCGCTTTGCGTATATGCCAAGATAAATGATTTGGGCTTCATCGAGACTCCTTACCGTAAGGTGCACAATGGAGTCGTGGACTTGTCCTTGGAAACCGGCATAGAATATCTGACGGCAGAGGAGGAAGAAGGCAAAATCATCGGACAGGGCAATGCGCCCTTGAATGATGACGGCACGTTTATCCGCACCAAGGTGAAGTGCCGTCAGGATGACGATTATCCTGTGGTGCCGCCCACGGAGGTTGATTTGATGGATGTGGCGCCGCAACAGATTGCTTCCATCGCGGCTTCGCTGATTCCTTTCCTTGAGCATGATGATGCCCACCGTGCATTGATGGGATCAAACATGATGCGCCAGGCCGTGCCTTTGCTCCGCAGCGAAGCCCCGATTGTGGGTACCGGTATAGAGAAGCAAGTGTGCGAGGATTCCCGTACGATGATTACGGCCGAAGGCGACGGTGTGATAGAATATGTGGATGCCACGACCATCCGCATCCTTTATGACCGCACGGAGGAAGAAGAGTTCGTAAGTTTCGAGCCTGCGTTGAAGGAATACCGCATTCCGAAATTCCGTCGCACGAACCAGAACATGACCATAGACTTGCGTCCGATTTGCGACAAGGGCCAGCGTGTGAAGAAGGGGGATATCCTGACTGAAGGCTATTCCACGCAAAACGGCGAACTGGCGTTGGGCAAAAACCTGTTGGTGGCCTACATGCCATGGAAAGGTTACAATTATGAGGATGCCATCGTGCTGAACGAACGGGTGGTGCGTGAGGATATCCTGACTTCCGTACACGTTGAGGAATTCTCGTTGGAAGTGCGCGAGACGAAGCGCGGCATGGAGGAACTGACTGCCGACATCCCGAACGTGAGCGAGGAGGCCACCAAGGACTTGGACGAGAACGGCATAGTTCGCGTGGGTGCCCGCATCCAGCCGGGCGACATCATGATTGGTAAGATTACGCCGAAGGGCGAGAGCGACCCTTCGCCTGAGGAGAAACTCTTGCGTGCCATCTTCGGCGACAAGGCTGGCGACGTGAAAGACGCTTCGTTGAAGGCTTCCCCGTCGCTGAACGGTGTGGTAATCGACAAGAAATTGTTCTCGCGTGCCATCAAGACCCGTGCGGCCAAGGCTGCGGACAAATTGATCCTTCCGAAAATCGACGAGGAGTTCAACAGCAAGGTCGAGGACTTGAAAGCCATCTTGATTGACAAGCTGATGGAGCTGACGAAAGACAAGGTGTCCCAAGGCGTGAAAGACTACATGGGCAGCGAGGTGATCAAGTCCGGTGCCAGATTCACGGCCACGGCTTTGGGCGCGTTGGATTTCACGACCATACAGTTGAGCGGATGGACGGATGACGAGCACCGCAACGGGCTGATCGCAAAGTTGATTATCAACTTCCTGAAGAAGTATAAGCTTTTGGATGCCGAACTCAAGCGCAAGAAGTTTGCAATCACGATTGGTGATGAACTGCCTTCCGGCATCATACAGATGGCCAAAGTATATATCGCCAAGAAGCGTAAGATCAGCGTGGGCGACAAGATGGCCGGACGTCATGGTAACAAGGGTATCGTGTCGAAAATCGTGCGCCAGGAGGACATGCCGTTCTTGGCAGACGGTACGCCGGTCGATATTGTCTTGAACCCGTTGGGTGTGCCTTCGCGTATGAACATCGGGCAGATTTTCGAGACGGTCTTGGGTGCTGCCGGAAAGGCTTTGGGCGTGAAGTTCGCCACCCCGATTTTCGATGGTGCTACGTTGGATGACTTGTGTGAGTGGACAGATAAGGCGGGGCTTCCGCGCTACTGCTCCACGCAGCTTTACGATGGCGAGACGGGCGAGAAGTTCGACCAGCTGGCCACTGTGGGCGTAGCCTACATGCTGAAGTTGGGTCACATGGTAGAAGACAAGATGCATGCCCGTTCCATTGGCCCGTATTCTTTGATTACCCAACAACCGTTGGGCGGTAAGGCTCAGTTCGGCGGCCAGCGTTTCGGAGAAATGGAAGTCTGGGCGCTCGAAGCCTTTGGCGCATCGCATGTGTTGCAGGAAATCCTGACCATCAAGTCCGATGACGTGGCTGGTCGTTCCAAGGCATACGAAGCCATTGTCAAGGGCGAGCCAATGCCAACTCCGGGTATTCCGGAATCCTTGAACGTGTTGCTCCACGAGTTGAGGGGCTTGGGCTTGAGTATTACGCTTGAATAACAACGAACTCTTTAATTAATTACGAAATATGGCTTTTAGAAAAGAATCCAAAATAAAGAGTAACTTTACGAAGATTACCATAGGATTGGCTTCGCCCGAAGAAATCTTGGAAAATTCGTATGGAGAGGTATTGAAACCCGAAACCATCAATTATCGTACGTATAAGCCGGAACGCGACGGCTTGTTCTGCGAGCGCATTTTCGGTCCGACGAAGGACTATGAGTGCCATTGCGGGAAGTACAAGCGCATCCGCTACAAGGGCATCGTGTGTGACCGTTGCGGTGTGGAAGTGACGGAGAAGAAGGTGCGCCGCGAACGTTCCGGCCATATCGCCCTGGTGGTTCCGGTGGCTCATATCTGGTATTTCCGTTCTTTGCCGAACAAAATCGGCTACTTGCTGGGAATACCCACTAAGAAACTGGATGCCATCATTTATTACGAGCGTTACATCGTCATCCAACCGGGTGTGCTGGCCGATGAAGGGCTTGCCGCCAATGATTTGCTGACCGAGGACGAATACTTGGACTACATGGAGAAGTTGCCCAAGGAAAACCAATTCCTGGAGGATTCCGATCCCAACAAGTTCATTGCCAAGATGGGCGCGGAGGCCATTTACGATTTGTTGGTGCGCCTGGATTTGGACAAACTTTCCTATGAATTGCGCGACAGTGCCAATGCCGACACGGCCCAGCAACGCAAGACCGAGGCTTTGAAGCGCCTGCAGGTCGTTGAGTCGTTCCGTGCCAGCCGTGGGCGCAACAAGCCGGAATGGATGATTATGAAAATTCTGCCTGTGATTCCGCCTGAGTTGCGTCCGTTGGTTCCTTTGGATGGTGGCCGTTTTGCCACTTCTGACCTGAACGATTTGTACCGTCGGGTCATCATCCGCAACAACCGTCTGAAGCGTTTGATTGAAATCAAGGCTCCGGAGGTGATTCTGCGTAATGAAAAGCGCATGTTGCAGGAGGCTGTGGACAGCCTGTTCGACAACTCCCGCAAGTCAAGCGCGGTGAAGACCGATTCCAACCGTCCGTTGAAATCCCTTTCCGACTCTTTGAAAGGTAAGCAAGGCCGTTTCCGTCAGAATCTGTTGGGTAAGCGTGTGGACTATTCCGCACGTTCCGTCATCGTGGTCGGCCCTGAGCTGAAGATGGGCGAATGCGGTCTGCCAAAACTGATGGCAGCCGAGCTTTACAAACCGTTCATCATCCGCAAGCTCATTGAGCGCGGCATCGTGAAAACGGTGAAGTCCGCCAAGAAGATTGTGGACCGCAAGGAACCTGTGATTTGGGATATTTTGGAATACGTGATGAAAGGGCATCCGGTGTTGCTGAACCGTGCCCCGACGCTTCACCGGTTGGGTATCCAGGCTTTCCAGCCCAAGATGATTGAAGGAAAGGCCATCCAGTTGCATCCGTTGGCTTGTACGGCTTTCAACGCGGACTTCGACGGTGACCAGATGGCCGTGCATTTGCCGTTGAGCAACGAGGCTATCCTGGAAGCGCAGATTCTGATGCTCCAGTCGCACAACATCTTGAATCCTGCCAACGGTGCGCCTATCACGGTGCCTTCGCAGGACATGGTGCTCGGGCTTTATTATATCACGAAACTCCGTCCGGGCGCGAAGGGCGAGGGGCTGACTTTCTACGGCCCCGAAGAGGCCATCATTGCCTACAATGAGAAGCGCGTGGACATCCATGCGCCGATCAAGGTGGTGGTGAAGGACCTGAATGAGAAGGGCGAGCTGGAGAAGAAGATGGTCGAGACTTCCGTGGGGCGCGTGATTGTCAACGAAATCATTCCCGAGGAAGTGGGCTTCTTCAACGACATCATTTCCAAGAAGACCCTGCGCGGCATCATCACCGATGTAATCAAGGGAGTCGGTGTGGCTCGTGCTTGCGAGTTCTTGGATGGTATTAAGAACTTGGGTTACCGCATGGCCTATGTGGGCGGTTTGTCGTTCAACTTGGGCGACATCATTATCCCGAAAGAGAAAGACGAATTGGTGCGTCGCGGTAACGAGGAAGTGGAACGCATCGCCAATGATTATGGTATGGGTTTCATCACCGACAACGAACGCTACAACCAGGTTATCGATACGTGGACGCACGTGAACAACGACTTGTCCAAGGTCTTGATGAAGACCATGAAGGAAGCCGACCAAGGATTCAATGCCGTTTACATGATGTTGGATTCCGGTGCCCGTGGTTCTGCCGGGCAGATTAGCCAGCTGTCTGGTATGCGTGGTCTGATGGCCAAGCCGCAGAAAGCCGGTGCCGAAGGGGCGCAAATCATTGAAAACCCGATTTTGTCCAACTTTAAGGAGGGCATGAGTGTGTTGGAGTACTTCATTTCCACGCACGGTGCCCGTAAGGGTTTGGCCGATACGGCCTTGAAGACGGCCGATGCCGGTTACCTCACTCGTCGTTTGGTGGACGTTTCCCACGATGTGATCATCACGGAGGAAGATTGTGGCACGTTGCGCGGTTTGGTCTGCACGGCGTTGAAGAACGGCGACGAGGTGATTTCTTCGCTTTACGAACGCATCCTCGGCCGTGTTTCCGTGCATGACATCATTCATCCTACGACTGGCAAGCTTATCGTGGCTGCCGGCGAGGAAATCACGGAGGCAAAGGCGCAGGAAATTGAGAATTCGCCGATTGAAAGCGTGGAAATCCGTTCCGTGCTCACTTGCGAGAGCAAGAAAGGCGTGTGCATGAAGTGCTACGGCCGCAACTTGGCCACGAGCCGGATGGTGCAGAAGGGAGAGGCTGTCGGCGTGATTGCCGCGCAGTCCATCGGTGAACCGGGTACCCAGCTGACGTTGCGTACGTTCCATGCCGGTGGTGTGGCTGCCAATGCTGCTGCCAATGCGTCCATCATCGCCAAGTATGATTCCAAAGTCGAGTTTGAAGAACTGCGCACGGTGGACATCTTGGACGAGGCGGGCAATGCGGCCAAAATGGTCGTTGGACGTTTGGCCGAGGTTCGTTTCGTGGACGTGAATACGGGTATCATCTTGTTGACTCAGAACGTGCCTTACGGTTCCACGCTTTATGTGAACGAGGGCGACAAGGTGGAAAAAGGTGCGTTGGTGGCCAAGTGGGATCCATTTAATGCTGTCATTGTGACGGAAACCCCGGGTAAGATTCTGTTTGAGAATGTCATCGAGGGTGTGACCTACCGTGTCGAATCCGATGAAACCACGGGCTTGCGCGAAATGATTATCATTGAGTCGAAAGACAGGGCCAAGGTGCCTTCCGCACACATTGTGGACGAGAATGGCGAGACGCTCCGCACTTATAACTTCCCCATTGGCGGCCACTTGGCAGTGGAGGATAATCAAGTTGTCAAGGCGGGTGACGTGTTGGTGAAGATTCCGCGTGCCGTGGGTAAGGCTGGTGATATCACCGGTGGTCTGCCGCGTGTGACGGAATTGTTCGAGGCGCGTAATCCGTCGAATCCGGCTGTGGTTTCTGAAATCGACGGTGAGATTTCGATGGGCAAGCTGAAGCGTGGTAACCGCGAGATTATCGTGACGCCGAAACTCGGTGAACCTAAAATCTATCTTGTGCCGCTGTCCAAGCAGATTCTGGTGCAGGAGAACGACTATGTGCGTGCCGGCACACCGTTGTCCGATGGCGCCATCACGCCGGCCGACATCTTGGCCATCAAAGGTCCCACGGCCGTGCAGGAGTACATTGTGAACGAGATTCAGGATGTCTATCGTTTGCAGGGTGTGAAGATCAACGACAAGCATTTCGAGGTGATTGTCCGCCAGATGATGCGCAAGGTGCAGATTGACGAGCCGGGCGACACCCGCTTCTTGGAACAGCAGGTGGTAGATAAGCTTGACTTTGCTGAGGAGAACGACCGCATCTGGGGCAAGAAAGTCGTGACGGACGCAGGCGATTCGGAAACCATGCAGAAGGGTATGATTGTGACGGCACGCAAGTTGCGCGACGAGAACTCCACGCTGAAGCGCAAGGACTTGAAGCTTGTGGAGGTGCGCGATGCCATGCCGGCCACGTCCACACAGATTCTGCAAGGTATCACGCGTGCCGCGCTCCAGACTTCCAGCTTCATGTCTGCCGCATCCTTCCAGGAGACGACGAAGGTGCTCAACGATGCCGCCATCAACGGCAAGACGGACAAACTCGAAGGCATGAAGGAGAATGTGATTTGCGGACACCTGATTCCTGCCGGAACCGGATTGCGCGAGTTCAGCAAGATTGTGGTGGGCTGCAAGGAGGAGTACGACCGCATGATGGCCAACCGCAAGTCTATCCTTGATTTGGACGAACAGTAAAATGTAGTGGCGGCATTTTGCCGCTTGGATATCGGGCCTCTTTCTTCGTGGATGCGAGGAAAGAGGCCTGTTTTTTCTTTTTTTGACTTGTTTTCCCACCATTATTGCCTATCTTTGTTCGTCTTACGGCATATTGCCTTAGGCAAACCTTTTTAAATACTGAAACGAGATGACATTGATTAAATCTATTTCTGGCATACGCGGGACGGTGGGCGGTCGTCCGGGCGACACGTTGAACCCGCTGGACATCGTGAAGTTCACTTCCGCATACGCTGCTTTCATCAGGCAGACCACGAAGGTGCAGACAAATAAAATCGTGGTGGGGCGAGATGCCCGTATCTCCGGCGCGATGGTGCGCGACGTGGTGTGCGGCACTTTGGTGGGCATGGGCTTCGACGTGGTGGACATCGGCTTGGCTTCCACGCCGACCACGGAGATTGCCGTGGCGATGGAAGGAGCCTGTGGCGGCATCATCATTACGGCATCCCATAACCCGAGAATGTGGAACGCCTTGAAACTCCTGAACGAGAAAGGGGAGTTCCTGGACAAGGAAGAGGGCAACGAGGTGCTGAGGCTGGCCGAAGAGGAGGCTTTCGTCTATGCGGACGTGGACCATCTGGGCAAGTGCCGCGAGGACCATACTTATGACCAGAAACATATAGATTTGGTGAAGAGTCTGAAACTGGTGGATGTGGAGGCTATCCGCAAGGCCGACTTCCGGGTGGCCATCGACACGGTGAATTCCGTGGGAGGCATCATCCTTCCCAAACTGTTGGAACAGCTGGGCGTGAAGCAGGTGGCAGGCTTGTTTACGGAGCCGACGGGCGATTTCGGGCACAATCCGGAACCGTTGGAGAAGAACTTGGGCGACATCAAGGCGTTGATGCAGAAGGGGGGCTATGACGTGGCGTTTGTCGTGGACCCGGACGTGGATCGCCTGGCCATGTTCTGCGAAGACGGCACGATGTATGGCGAGGAATACACGTTGGTCACCGTGGCCGATTACATCTTACAACACACGCCGGGCAACACCGTGTCCAACCTGAGTTCCACCCGTGCCTTGCGCGATGTGACCCGCAAATTTGGTTGCACATACAATGCGGCTGCCGTGGGCGAGGTGAACGTGGTCACCAAGATGAAGGAGACAAATGCCGTCATCGGCGGTGAAGGCAACGGAGGTGTCATCTATCCGGAGGCGCATTATGGCCGCGACGCGTTGGTAGGCATCGCGCTGGTGCTGACTTATCTGGCCAAGACGGGGAAGACAATGTCCCAGCTGCGCGCCACTTATCCGCAGTATTACATGGCGAAAAACCGCATCGACCTGACTCCCGACACGGATGTGGATGCCATCTTGACCCAGGTGAAGGAGATGTACAAGGACGAGGAAGTGAACGACATCGACGGGGTGAAGATTGACTTTGCCGACAGTTGGGTTCACTTGCGCAAGAGCAACACCGAGCCGATTATCCGAGTCTATTCCGAAGCGCGGACGGCGGCAGAGGCGGACGAAATCGGGCGCAAGGTCATGGCCGTGGTCTATTCGTTGGCCAAATAAGAAACATTTGATTTTGTGGATATGAAAAGGTGGTGGTGCCTGTGGGGCTTATTGTTTTGCGTGGGAATGCAGGCCGATGGCGCACGGAAAACGTATTTGTTGCGCGAAGGATGGCGTTTTATCCGTCAGGACAACGAGGCTTTTGCCGACGTGCAAGTTGATGAACGGAAGTGGGAACGGGTGTCTGTGCCCCACGACTGGGCCATCAATGGGCCGTTTGACGGGCGCAACGACCGCCAGTTCATGGCCATCGAGCAGGACGGGCAGAAGGAGGCGCAGTTCCAGTCCGGGCGCACGGGCGGATTGCCGTTTGTGGGCGTGGGGTGGTACAGGTTGCATTTCGATGTCCCGGGTTTTGGGGCGGGCAAGCGCGTCATCCTGATGTTCGATGGGGCGATGAGCCACGCGCAGGTGTATGTCAACGGCCGCCGTGTGGGGGAATGGCCATACGGTTACAACTCCTTTTATTTTGACGTGACGGATTACGTGGACGCGGCAGGCAATGTGTTGGCCGTGAGGTTGGAGAACGAGCCGGAGAGTTCGCGTTGGTATCCCGGTGCGGGACTTTACCGCAACGTGCATCTGGTGGTGAAGGGCGCGGTCGGTGTGCGTACGTGGGGTACGACGGTGGCTACGCCTGCGGTGCGCGAGGGGTTTGCAAAGGTGCATGTACGCACGGAACTGGAATATCCGGCGGGCACGAATCCGGGTGACATCCGTCTCAGGACGATTCTCCGCAGCCCTGACGGTTGCCAGGTGGAAGCACAGGAAACCACGTTGTCTCCCTATGACGAAGGCACGGTTGGACAGGATTTTGTGGTTGTCCGTCCGCAACTTTGGGACTGCGGCCATCCGAACCTTTATCGTGCCGATACGGAAGTTTATTATCGGGATTCGCTGGCAGACACCTACCAGACCGTGTTTGGCATCCGTTCCGTTGAAGTCGTGCCCGACAAAGGTTTTTTTCTCAATGGAAAGAAGTTGGTGCTCCACGGCACGTGTAACCACCACGACCTTGGCCCATTGGGCACGGCGGTCAACATGCAGGCCATCCGCTATCGGCTGAAGATGCTGAAGGACATGGGCTGCAATGCCTATCGCACGTCGCACAACATGCCGTCGCCCGAACTGGTGCAAGCTTGCAACGAGCTGGGAATGCTTCTGATGGTGGAGACTTTTGATGAATGGCGCACCCGTAAGATGGCTAACGGATACAACCGGTTTTATGATGAGTGGGTGGAGCGCGACTTGGTGAATGTCGTCCGCCACTATCGCAACGACCCTTCGGTGGTGATGTGGTGCATCGGTAACGAGGTGCCCGACCAAGGTTCGGCGCAGGGTGCCAAGTTGTGCCGCATGATGCAGGATATCGTGCACCGTGAAGACCCCACGCGGCCTTGTACGCAGGGGCTGGATCGTGTGGACGCGGCCATTGCCAGCCATGTGGCGGCCATTATGAACGTTCCGGGGCTGAATTACCGTTCACACAAGGTGCAGATGGCTTACGAAAAGTTGCCGCAACAGGTTGTGTTGGGTTCCGAAACGGCTTCCACAGTCAGCTCGCGCAGCGTGTATAAGTTTCCCGTGGAGCGGAAGGCCGATGCGAGGTATGCCGACCACCAGGCTTCTTCCTACGATGTGGAGCATTGCGGCTGGAGCGACTTGCCGGAGGACAATTTCATCTTGTCGGAGGACATACCTTATTATATAGGAGAGTTTGTGTGGACGGGGTTCGACTATCTGGGCGAGCCTACTCCTTATTATAACGACTGGCCCAGCCATTCCTCGTTGTTCGGCATCATCGATCTGGCCTATTTGCCCAAGGACCGTTACTACCTGTACCGCAGTCTGTGGAACAAGGAGGATGAAACGCTTCATATCCTGCCTCATTGGACATGGCCGGGGCGCGAGGGCGAGGCCACGCCGGTATTTGTCTATTCCAATTATCCCACCGTGGAATTGTTCATCAACGGCAAGAGCCAGGGGAAACGGACGAAGGACTTGTCCGTAACGGTGGATGCCACGGAGAATGATGAGGCCCGCCGGGCGTTGGCCCGTCAGAAGCGTTACCGTCTGATGTGGATGGACACCCGTTACGAACCGGGCGAATTGAAGGCCGTGGCTTACGACGCGCAAGGGCGGAAACGGATGGAACAAGTCATTTGTACGGCGGGCGAGCCTTACCGTCTTGTGTTGCAGGCCGACAAGGACACGCTCAATGCGGGGTTGCGTGACGAGGATTTGGCTTTCGTGACCGTCAGCGTGGTGGACCGCGAGGGCAACCTTTGTCCTGATGCACAGCATGAAGTGAAGTTCTCCGTCCGTGGGGAGGGGTATTACAAGGCTGGAGCCAATGGCAATCCTGTCTGTTTGGAACCCTTTGGCCGTCCGCAGATGCCGGTGTTCAACGGGCAGATGACGGCCATCGTGGCGGAGAATGGCAAGGCGGGGACGGTTCGCTTGAAAGCGTCGGCACGTGGATTGAAACCTGCGGAATTGGTGTTGAGGGTTGTGCGGCCGGAGTAAGATAAAGGATGATTTCCTGACTTTGACAGTCCAAAAACGCATTGATTATAACTAAGTCAAAATCAGGAGTTTCTGAAATTTGTCATGGTGGCGCGGGTGACGCAAGCCTAAAGTGTACCTTTATGGCATGTTTGTACGTAAAAAGAAGAACCGCAGCGGCACAGTAAGCGTGGTCGTCACAGATAAGAGCGGGGGCAAGTACAGGGAGCTGAAGACGGTCGGGGTGTCGTCTGATGCCGAAGAGATTGCCAGGATAGAAGTCAAGGCCCGTCAATGGATAGACGAGTATTCCGGACAGCTGACGCTTGACTTTGACGAGAGCGCGAGGGCG
>CALULT010000048.1 GCA_944321565.1 uncultured Paraprevotella sp.
TGATGCCGCTCTGCCGGATGGCATTGCCCACTTGCTCCTCGTTGAAATAAGAAGCGGCCGTGTCGAACATCCGATAACCCACTTCGATGGCATCGCTTACGATTCTTTCCGTTTCATCCACCGGAACCTGAAATACGCCGAATCCGATGGCCGGCATCATCACGCCATTGTTCAATCTTACATCTTTCATATCATCATGAGTTTTAATTTTTGATGCAAAATTACGGCGTGCCTGTTGTTCCGTTGTTACATAATTGGGGGCAATATTTTCACTATTCGTGGTTTTTGTCTATATTTGCGGGCAAACAGGTTTAGATTGTCAGATAATGGGAGATACGAAATTTGACGGTATTGTTTTTGCCGATACTTGGCAGGAAATTAGCACTCTGCAGTATGCGGGAAGGGTGATCCATATCCTTTGCCGGAAAGGAAATATGGGATTCACTTTTCAGGACACCCATTATAACATATCTGCCAGAGATTATGTCATTCTGCCCAATGCGACACTTGCTTCGGACTTTTCCGCGTCAGATGATTTCCAAGGCATCCTGATGAACCTTTCGGAAGCATTCATTACTTCGATTGCCATCCGCAGCAATTATGGCATCATAGGGCATCTGTCGCTTTTGCGGAATCCGGTTATGAAACTTTCCGAACGGGACTTCCGGATATGCGAGGCAGCCTTGCAATATCTGCGGATGCGCATGGAAGATGAGAAGCACTTTTTCCGCAAGAATTATTGGGCAGCCTGCTGACCGCGCACATTCTTGACCTGTATGACATACACGCACGCAATCACAAAGACTTGCAAGTGTCGGAGCGCGTTACCTCCCTGCTGCGGAAATTCATAGAATTGCTGTATAACGGTGAATATATCCGGAACAGGGACCTTGAATTTTACGCTTCACGTCTTTGTATCACGCCGCATTATTTGTCCGAAATATGTAAAAAGATAAGCGGGAAACCTGCCTCATACTGGATAGATCGCTTCACTATACAGGAAATCACCCGACTGCTCCGGCAAAAAGAACTTTCGCTGACGGAAATCGCAGAGCGGATGAATTTCTCTTCCGTATCTTATTTCAGCCGATATGTGCAGAAGCGAATCAACTTGTCGCCATCGGAATACAGGAAAGACTGTTACGTTGAAAAATGAACGGTCACCCAGCTTCCCTTTCAGATTTACCCATACACGTATAAAATAGAGATCAATCCACATCGTAACATGCTGCCAACAATGCAGCTGCAACAGGTGGAATCAGTTGAAGAAATTCCATGAAAGCCCAAAATGGATGTTGAGCGGATTGATGGGGTAGTGGGGAACTAGGAAAGAGTTCATATTTCCTGTGCCGGCGTTCACATGATTTACGTTCACATAAAGGCGGCAATGCTTCAGATGCAAGTTGAGATAGGCATTACAGATTGGATAGTTCCCTAATTTGATGCGTGTAGTCGGATCTTGTACCGTGAATTGCTGGATGATAGGTGCGTAGTCCGGCGCGTAGTATTCCGTAAAGAACCGCACATCGCCTCCCAGTTGCACACGCAACACTTTAGCAATGCGAAACACGATGTAGAGGTTGCTATAGGCCGAAAGGTCGGGCAGGGGAAGGATGTCGGCATTGCTCGTTTTCTGGTAAGCAATCTCGTTATCCCAATGCAAAATTCCCCATTTGAAATCTTGATTAAGCTTGGCACTGAACACCTGTACGCTGTTGCCATATTGTTTCACGGAGATACGGTTGCTATATCCGGCGACACTGGAGCCGTCTTCGTTGGTGTAGGGCACTTTCTCTGTGGCAAAGTACGCATAGTTCTTGATATTCTCTACGCCTACGGTCAGGCGGGTACGGGTGCGTTTCAGTGAAAGAGTTCCTTCGATGCGGGTACGGAACTCTTTGCTGAGGTCGTTGTCCCACCATGCGAATTGCGAATGGTAATGCCGCATGTAGAAGCTTGGGTTGAGGTTTTTGACAAAGGCGCGGGCTGCCAATTGCACGGTGTCTTTGAAAAGCGGGAAGTTAAGGTCTGCCATTCCTTCCACTTCGAATTGCCCCAGATCTTCACCCAACAATACCACTTCGCCAGTGACATCGTAGTGCAATGTTTTTCCTTCGCGTTTGCTTAACTGCCCCCCCACGGAGATATTGTTCTCTGAAAATCCCTGGTCTATTTTCGTGCCGCCAAGCAGGTTGGGCAGGGTGAAATGGCGATATTCGTGTGAGGCAAATGCCGTCAAGCCAGCTTTAGCCCATTTGTTGAATCCTTCGCGCAAGGCGATGCCCAATGTGTTTTTTACGGAATATCCCCGCGTACGGTCGCTCATGTTGTTGGGGTCGCCATAGAAGAGGTCGGCATAATAGTTTTCCGGTGTGTCATAGGAATATGCCGTGTGCTTGGCGTTGCGGATGCGCAATGTGTGGATAAAACTAGTTACCGGAACAAATTCTTCTGGAAAATTCTGTTGGGCGATATAATCATTGCGGAGCGAATCTATGAACATACGTTGGCGGGCTGTGTCAGCGTTGGCATATTGCTGTCGGCTCAGGCTGTCACGTACTCCGGCCAACAGCACGGAGTCGGCCGGTATGACCGGTTTCAACGAATCGGGCAATTCAATGAGCTTGTAGTGTCCTACGTTGTAGCGGTGGGTCAGGTAATAAGTTTGGTCTTCGTTGCGGTTCCAGTTTTGCGATAGGATGGTAGGAATGTCCCGCGAACCGAAAGAACGGGTGAAGTCTTCAGGATGAGTGATATAGTCATCGTCTTCAATACCTCCATTTTCGCCCATGCGCATGTGGTTCACGCTAATCCATGCATGCATGTCATATTGGTCGCCACGGTAATAACCATAGAGTGTGCCGTTAAAAAGCGAAGTGGCTTGATTATTGTAGTACCCTCGTCCATAAAGGTAATCCACTTTGAAGCCGATGCCTGCAATCTTGTTGATGTTGCTGGCAAATGTGGCGCGCAAGCGGTCTTCACCATTTTGTTTGTTTCCACAAGAGTGGTAAGAAAGGTTGGTGAGAGGGCTTAGAGTGTTGACGAACAGGAATTCATTGACTGGAGTATAGAAATAGTCAAATGGGTCGGCAAAGATAAAGTTGCTGTAAGGCTTGCGATCCATAAACAGGCGGGAAAGGCGAGGGGAACCTAGATTTCCAAGAAAATTATATTGGCCAGTAGGCCCGGCCGTGAGATTGAAATTTTGGAAATTATTTGGGACTGTGTCCATTTCCGCCGGGGTGACATTGCCGAAACGCTCGTCTATCTTCCAAGCGAATGAACCTATAGGAATGATTTTTTCCGTCTGCGAAGTATCGCGCCCCCAAATGTAGGTATCGTTTCCGCTTCCGTCAAAGATGGGGTTGCCAAACTCGTCTGTTTGGACTGGATTCCCATTGGCATCTACCGGATTTCCGTTGGCGTCTGTGCCGAATGGGGCGTTAATGTTATTCTGTGCCAAAGCGGGAATAGCCATGCACAGCAAAAGGACGAATGTGAGCTTCAGTTTCATCATGGGTGCAAAGATAATGCAAACCAAGTGCAGGACAAAATAAACTCGTTTATTTTTCACGCCAAGGTGCTCTCATCTTATCAAAAGATAATGCAAACAGAGCGCAGGACAAAACAAACATGTTTGTTTTTTATCCGGGATGCCGCTTATCAGGGTCCAGTCCGGAAAACGGGTTGCATTGGCATGTCTTATCATTGGGGAAGCCAAGTCATATAGCTTACTTGGTTGTACGATTACTAATCGTCCGCCTGTACGATTATAAATCGTCACGCTGTACGATTACTAATCGTGCAAAGAAGTCAGTTATATGCATCGGGGCATAAAGAGCACTGCATCGTTTTCCGCAATTGGTTTTTCAGGCAGATTCCTTATCGGATGTAAAAAAGCAAGGAAAAAAGTTTAAATGAATAATGTATTCCGGATTTCGAAATACATCCCTTTAAGCTTTTTTCCTTGGGAATAATGGCTTAGCCAACCAGGGAAATGATGTCCATTCCTTTGCGGAGCGCGGCCTCGTTCATCGGGATAAGGTCGTGGTGCCGCACAGGAAGCGTTTTGCGCAGGGCATGGATTACGTCATTGATTTGCACCAGCGGACGCACTTTCAGCAATCCTCCCAATACAATCATGTTGAACGCCTTGGCGGCTTTCATTTCGGCAGCAGCATCCATGGCGTCGATGCGGTAAATGGTGATGTCTTTGCGTGTGGGTGGTGTGCTGATGCCGTATCCGTCATAAATCAATATGCCACCCGGCTTGATGGCAGGCTCAAATTTCTCCAGCGAAGGTTGGTTGAGGATGACGGCAGTGTCGTACATGCTCAAAATAGGCGATGAGATGCGGTTGTCACTCACAATGACCGTAACGTTTGCCGTACCACCTCGTTGTTCAGGCCCGTATGAAGGCATCCAACTTACCTCCTTGCCTTCAACCATGGCGGCGTATGCCAGGATTTTCCCCATGGAAAGTACACCTTGTCCGCCGAATCCGGCTATGATGATTTCTTCTTTCATGACTTTTTGCGTTTAATGAGTGTCATTTTTCCGCCGTGGTATCTTTCAAATCGCCAAGCGGGTAGAATTTGAACATATTCTCTTCCATCCATTGGTTCGCTCTTTCCGGTGAAAGCTTCCAGCCGGCATTGCAGGTGGAAACGATTTCTACCAGGCTGGCACCTTTGCCTTGCATGGAGTTTTCAAAAGCCTTACGGATAGCTTTCTTGGCCTTTCGGATGGCTGCCACGGAATGCACGGATTGGCGTGTCACGTAGCAAGTGCCTTCCAATGTGGCTGCGATTTCGGTGAACTTCAGCGGATACCCATGAAGGTCGGCCACACGCCCGTAGGGGCAAGTGGAGGTCTTCATTCCCATCAGCGTAGTCGGAGCCATCTGTCCGCCCGTCATACCATAGATAGCGTTATTGATAAAGATGACAGCGATGTGTTCACCACGGTTCAGGGCGTGGATACTTTCGGCCGTGCCGATACAAGCCAAGTCGCCATCGCCTTGGTAAGTGAACACCAGCCGGTCGGGCCACAAGCGCTTGACTGCGGTGGCCACGGCCGGTGCGCGTCCGTGGGCGGCTTCAATCCAATCCACGTCAATGTAGTTATAGGCAAACACGGCGCAACCCACCGGCGAAATGGCCACCGTCTTTTCTTCCAGGCCCATTTCTTCGATGATTTCGGCCACGAGTTTGTGCACGACTCCGTGACTGCACCCCGGGCAGTAGTGCATCGGGTTGTCATTGAGCAGCGTCGGTTTTTTATAGACCAGGTTTTCCGGTCGGATGATTTCTTCTTCGGTCATGATGTGTAACGTTTAAAACAAGAAACGTAAAAGGAATTCGATGATTTTGAGAAACATTCCAGCGCCAATAACGGCTATTCCGACAAGATGCCGGTCGGGCATGGCAAAATAAAGCACCAATCCTACTACGGCCAGGATGAGAAACAAGGTATTCAACACACGGCGCATTTGTTCCATGGAAGGTCCCTTGCGTTTGGCGCGTTCCTTATTGGCTGTTTCCTCAATCAGTTTTTCAATTTCTTCACGGGTCATGTCGGTCTATTTTATAAGTTTTTCTTTCAGGGCGCGGATTACCTCGTCAGGCGTGGGCACCACACCGCCCATGCGTCCGTAGTGTGCCACGGGAGTCTGTCCGTTAGTGGCCATCAGGATATCTTCCACCATTTGCCCGGCGTTGATTTCGAAACTCAGGATGCCTTTTACCCGCTGTCCCAACCGGGCGATTTCCTCAGATGGGAATGGCCAAAGCGTGATGGGACGAAGCAATCCGGCCTTAATGCCTTCCTCACGACACATTTCGACGACTTTCAGGCCGATGCGTGCCGCAGAACCGAATGCCACGATGAGGTATTCCGCATCTTCGCACATCAGAGTCTCGAAACGCACCTCTTTTTCCTTTATTTCCTTGTATTTGGCTTGCAGGTGCAGGTTCTTCTTTTCCATTATCGCGCTGTCCAATTCGAGCGAGGTAAGGATGTTGGGTTGCCGTTCCTTTTTGCGCCCGTTGGTAGCCCAAGGACACTCTTCCTGAATCTGCGCCTCCGTGCGCCGTGGTTTGAACGGAGGAAGGACGAGTTTCTCCATCATCTGTCCGATGATTCCATCGCTCAATATCATAGCCGGATTACGGTATTTGAATGCCAACTCGAATGCCAAGTCAACGAAATCTGCCATTTCCTGCACCGAAGCCGGAGCCAAAACAATGACATTATAGTCGCCGTTGCCTCCCCCGCGCGTGGCTTGGAAGTAGTCCGACTGACTGGGTTGGATGGTGCCTAAGCCGGGGCCACCACGTTGCACGTTGACAATCAGCCCCGGAATTTCCGCCCCGGCCATATAAGCGATGCCCTCTTGCATGAGGGCCACGCCGGGACTGGAAGACGATGTCATGCAACGTTTTCCAGAAGCACCGCCGCCATAGACCATGTTGATAGAAGCCAACTCGCTTTCGGCCTGCAGGACTACCATACCTGTCGTTTCCCAAGGTTTTTCCAAGGCCAATGTTTCCAGCACCTCGGATTGGGGGGTGATGGGGTAGCCAAAGTAGCCGTCACATCCGCAACGTATGGCGGCATGTGCGATGGCTTCGTTTCCTTTCATTAAGACAACTTCTTGTTCTGCCATATTTCCTTATTCTTCTTTTTTCCTATATACAGTGATACATCCGTCGGGGCACACAACGGCACACGACGCGCATCCATTGCATGCGTCTTTCCGAATCTGTTCGGCATAGTGATATCCCTTTTTATTCACTTGCTTTTCCGCGAGTGCAAGGAGATGGAAAGGGCATGCCACCACGCACAGGTTGCATCCCTTGCAACGTTCACGGTTTACTACGATTACACCTCTGAATTTCCCCATAATGTTATCTATATGCTAAAAAGTCCCCTTACGGGTTATAATAATCTTTGTGATAGAATTCGATGATGTCGGACAACATACGGTGGGCTTCCACGGCCGGACTGTCCGGATTGATAGCCATGGCTTCCAAATAGCAGTTCATGGCTTGTGTGAAATCCCCCT
The DNA here is from genome assembly GCA_944321565.1 of uncultured Paraprevotella sp. Taxonomy (GTDB): domain Bacteria; phylum Bacteroidota; class Bacteroidia; order Bacteroidales; family Bacteroidaceae; genus Paraprevotella. The sequence continues at coordinate 7,070 of CALULT010000048.1, forward strand.
GTTTGCGGTAAGCGTTTCCAAGACGGTAATAAAGCTGGTCATCGGGCGAAGACGTAGCCGAAATAAGCTTGTTCAGCCGCTCAATGTCCTGCGCAATTTGTCTTTCTGCTGCCATTTTGCTACTTTCATTTTGCTTTTCCATCCGATGTGTGGTTTCTTGTTACGCAAAGATAGCTTTTATTTGCTAAAATGATGCGGAAAGTTGCGAATAAAAAGGTTTTTAAACACTTCAAATTTGTATTTTTCTTCTCATTGAATTTCCAATTGTTTGGTTCATAAGACGATGCGATTTTGCCTTTAATGGTTGCATTTAAAACTAAAAAGCTTTCGGAATTGCTCATTTTTGCGCACTTTGCGAGGTTGTGTGCTGTTTTCTTGCATTTTGCACAAAATGTGCTTTGAGTGTGTAAAACAGACAAAATGGAAAGAAAACAATCCTTTTCTGCACTTTTTGTCATGTCAGCCACATATATAGTGTTCCCCTCGTTTCGCGATGGCATCCACGGTTTGAGATTGCCGCTACATTCCTTTTCCCATGACCTAGAAACTGTTTTGAATTTCTACAAAAAGTTTTTTCCCTGTTTGATGTACTCGTTTTCGTGTGTGCTTTGGGCGATTTTCCGGCCAGTTTCACTTCTGTTCTTCGTCAGATAGCTCGCTATCTTTCTCATCACGGAAGCAAAACTGACTCGAAAACTCATCCCAAATCATCGCACGATAAATTCAAAACAGTTTCTTATATTCGCCTTTCAATTTGTTAAAAAAAGGCTTTATGCCATTTTTTATGCGTTTAAATTGTGCAAGTTCAATTAAATTTAGTACATTTGCTATTATACATTAACTGAATAGGTCTTGCTAAAATGAAAGGAACAATCTTAGTGACAGGCGGTACGGGATTCATTGGCTCCCATACGACTGTGGAATTGCAACAGGCAGGTTATGAAGTGGTCATTATCGACAATTTGTCCAATTCCAATGAGGATGTGTTGGACGGGATTGAAAAAATCACAGGCATACGTCCTGCTTTTGAGAAAGTGGACTTGCGCGATTTGGATGCCACGGAAGCTGTATTTAAGAAATATCCTAATATCAGCGGAGTGATTCATTTTGCCGCGAGCAAAGCTGTGGGAGAAAGTGTACAAAAGCCGTTGTTGTACTATCATAATAATATCGTTTCGCTGATTAACGTGCTGCAGCTCATGCCGAAATATGGTGTGAAAGGCATCATCTTCTCTTCATCATGCACAGTTTACGGACAGCCCGACGTGCTTCCGGCCACAGAAGAAACGCCTATTAAGAAGGCGGAAAGCCCATACGGAAACACGAAACAAATCAACGAGGAAATCATTGCCGATACCATTAAGAGTGGTGCACCGATAAAGGCCATCCTGTTGCGCTATTTCAATCCGATTGGCGCACATCCTTCTGCGCTTATCGGCGAAATGCCCAACGGAGTGCCGCAGAACTTGATTCCTTACTTGACGCAAACAGCCATCGGCATCCGTGAACAGTTGAGCGTGTTCGGCGATGACTATAATACGCCTGATGGATCTTGCATCCGTGATTACATCTATGTCGTGGACTTGGCCAAAGCACACGTGTGTGCCATGACACGCATCATGGAAGACCAAACGACGGAACCTGTGGAAGTATATAATATAGGTACAGGAAAAGGAACGTCCGTGTTGGAGTTGATTCATGCTTTCGAGAAGGCAACCGGAGTGAAGTTGAATTACAAAATTGTGGGACGCCGTGCCGGTGACATCGAACAAGTGTGGGGCAATGTGGACAAAGCCAACAACGTGTTGGGTTGGAAAGCCGATACACCGTTGGAGGACGTGTTGGCCTCGGCGTGGAAGTGGCAATGCGCTTTGCGCGAAAGAGGTATCATGTAATTTAACATGGAGAAAACGAAAAATCGCTTTATGCGTATGCTGGTTAGCTTGGCGGCGTTTCCCGTATGAGAATATTTAAGAAGCGCGTCACGCCCTGTAATTTCGAAGGGGCAGGCTAGCCGCATGATAGTTTTGTCGTGTTTTATTTTGTGTTTGTGTTGTACTCTCTTCCGACGTGAGTCGGAAGAGAGTTTTTTTTCGTCCCCTTTGATGATGATGTTTTAGAAACAGTGCCATATTGTGGACAGTAGAAATTTAGTGGGGATTTAATAAACTCTGCAGGGAACGCGTCACGCCCTATCTGTTCGCCATGCGGCGGCCATAATGACCGTTTTGTTCGCCATTCGGATGGCAAAATAAGCGGGTCGGAAAAAGGGGAAAAGATCCCCCGCCTCACAGCTTGAAAGTTTCAGAGCCTGGAACACCCAGTTTCAGAGCCTGGAACACCCAGTTTCAAGGCCTGGAACACCCAGTTTCAAGGCCTGGAACACCCAGTTTCAAGTGCCTGGAACACCCAGTTTCAAGTGTCTGAAACTCTCATGTTCCCAAAAGCCACACAAAAAGAAGAGTTGGAATCACTCCTAACTCTGAATTTCCGTTTGTGCAATTCGCAAACCATTTCTCTTTGACTATAAATCCCCATGAATAGGAACTTGTTGCCTTTAGTCCTCCGGATGCGTATCAACAAACATAGGGGTTATGGCGTTTTTCAAAGCCGATTTGCGTTTGTGGCCCGTGTCCGGGGTAAACCACGGTGTCTTCCGGGAGGGCGAAAAGCTTGTTTTTCAGACTATCCATCAGCTGACCGGTGTTTCCTCCGGGAAGGTCGCTGCGCCCCACGCTACAGTAAAATAAGGTGTCACCTACGAAAACTGCCTTTTCAGCATCGCAATAGAAGCTGATTCCGCCCGGTGTATGTCCGGGAGTAGCCACCACTTTCAGAAGATGACGGCCGAAACGGATTTCATCTCCATCGGTCAAGTAACGGGCGGCTTTCGGCGAAAGCCCGTTTTTCATAGTCTGTATCAGCGGGCCGAAGATGTCCGAGCCCATGCCTTCGTAAACGGGCTCATCGTCTTTACAGAATTCCGGTGCCACATGATAGGTTTCCCACACGAATGCCGCACCGAAACAGTGGTCATAGTGCATGTGTGTGCAAAGATGGTGTGTGACGTTCAGGCAGTTTCCTTCTATGTATTTCATAATCCGGTTGCGGTCATTGTCGGTGAGTGCGCCGCAGTCGATGATAACGGCTTCGCCCGTGTCATCGCTGGCCACGTAACAGTTTTCTTCCAACATGTTCACTGGAAACGCTTTGACTTTCCACATGGTTTAATAGATTTAGAGTGAGACATAAACGATTTTCTTGGTGTCGAAATATTCCTCTTGGAAATAATCGCTCAGCGGGGTAACCATGGCAATGTGCTTAAAGGGGTGGATTTCCCGATCCACTTCGCCGCCTTTCAGGCAAATCAGCCCGTTGGGCATGCCGTTATGCGATTCTTTGGCGATGTTCTTGCGCACTACTTTAACCAAGTCTGCCAATGGCATGACGGCACGGCTCACCACAAAGTCAAATTTCCCTTTTTCGTCTTCCACACGCTCATGGCAGCACGTCACGTTCTTTAGGCCGATGCCTTGTGCCACCTCCATACAGACTTTTATTTTTTTCCCGATGCTGTCCACCAGGTGGAAGTGGCAATCCGGAAACATAATGGCCAAAGGGATACCGGGGAATCCGCCTCCCGTGCCGATATCCATGATTTTCGTGCCGGGCTTGAAACGGATGACTTCCGCGATGCCAAGTGAATGCAATACGTGGTGTTCATACAGGTTGTCTATGTCTTTTCGTGAGACGACATTGATTTTCGCATTCCAATCATGGTAGAGTGCGTCCAGCATGCGGTACTGCTCTTTTTGTGTTTCCGTCAGTGTGGGAAAGTATTTCAGAATTTGTTCCATATCACATTTATTTTGGTTCTTTTTCTAACGGTGCAAGTGCCCCGTACGGGATTGTAAGCCTGATGGCACCGGTTTCATAGGGCGCTATTTCATCAGGATTATAAATGAAGGTGATGCCCTTTTCTTCCAATTTATAATTGGAAGGGACGTACAGGCCGGTAAGCCTGAGTATGCCTTTCTCACGAAGTGCTTCCAAGTTATCGCAACTGAATTGTTCTTGCAGTTCTTCCGACAGCAGGGGAAGCAGAACGCTTGGATAGGCCGGTTGGTACCAATCGTCAAGTTTCACTAGTTCGCCAGTGAGGAGATTAAAGTTCAGGCAGTGGCATTCCGTCACGTCGTGTGCGCCACCTTCGTAACGCGTTGCCGTGATTTCATAGCATAACGTATGATGGCGTCCAAGGTCGTATGTGGCCGCCACATCGTAACGGTAATCGTACCAGGCAGAATTGGTTCCATAACGCTTGTCTGCCTCATATAAGGGTGACAGGTTTTCTTTGTATTGGGAAAAGCGCAAGGCGCAGAAAGAGTCGGCTGCGGCTTTCATGGAATTTGACACTATCCCGAATGCGTGTTGCATGATGACGTGGTTCATCCGTTCCGCGTTTTCCGTGCCACTTGAAAATCCGGCCACGTCCAACGCGACCTTGCAAGCAGGGGCATCTTCGCTTGTGTCCAATGGCATTGCCTTGGTTATTTCAATCCTGTACATCTCTGGCATGCCTTCTTTTCCTCCTTGGCAAGCGTACAACGCCAACATACCAGCCATGAGCAAGCTGGCGGTTTTACCGTGTTTTTGAGCCGCTGTTTTTATGCGTCCCTTTTTCCCGAATCTATTTTTCATCGGCAATGTAATACATGTAATTTTCGGCCGTAAGCAATTCGAGCGGCATATAATGGTATTGTTGCACGGTTTTATGCAACACAATGTGGTTGAACAAGGCTTTAACGCTATTGTAACCTTGTTTCCATGGGTGTTGTGCGATGAGGAAGTCGATGGCACCCTGTTTCAGGCACTCTGCGTTTCTCTCTATCATGTCGTAACCAAGAAGGTGATAGCCCTTCAATCCATGCTGCAGGATATATTCTCCCAAGATATGTGCACGGGAGGAAAAAGTAATACAATGCCGGATGTCCGGATAACGGGCAAGCATTTCGCCAATTTGGGTGTCATAATGTTCCTCCTCGCCGATTTGTAAGGGCAACTCCACAATCACACAATCCGGATGACGTGCGGCCATGTAGCTTTTGAACCCCACTTCGCGGTTTTCCTGTTGGCTTGAAGCCACTCGGCCTTTCGACATGAGTTTCATTAACAAGATTCGGCGTGTGTCTTTTCCGGCTTGCATCATGAAAATGCGTCCGGCAAAGTGCCCGCTTTTCAGGGAGTCTTGTCCGAAAAAAGAGAGTGGGGAAATTTCCGGAATATTGGAATCCAAAAATACGAATGGCACGGCCGCTTTTTGAAGTTTTGTGCAAAACGTTTGGGTGACTTCGAGATTTAGGGGCACGACGACCATCCCGTCGGGTTGTTTTTCCCACAATTTTCCTGCAGCTTCACTGAATGACAACTCATCGAATTGGTCATAATATTCCGTGAAGAGTGACAAATGGAAATCCCCCCTGTTGAGTACACATTGGCGCAATCCCTTTTCCACTTCTGTCCAATAGGCGTTGCAATCATGTGCGGGAAGCAGGCAACAGAACGTATATTTCCGGTTGTAGGCCAAAGCACTGGCGTAGCTGTTGGGCTGGAAATTGATTTCTTTCAGCACGGCATCAACTTTTGCCCTAGCCTTTTTCGACACGTTGGGGCGGTTGTGCAACACGCGATCCACCGTACCTACAGACACGCCGGAACGTTCCGCAATATCCTTAATCCTGATTTTTTCTGAAGAATGGATTTCCCACATGGCAATTTCTTTCTTTCTGGCATGAATAACACCACGAAGATACATCAAAATCCTGTGCTAGGGCATATAGAGCATGCAAAAACTTGTCTTTTTGAATTATTTTTTGCACGGAATATTTGCATTACGGAAAAATTGCTTAATTTTGCCTGTTGTATTAACAAGCTGTGCGGGTTAACAGTTTTTGTTTTCCGCATGGTGCAAAAAGTTCAAGTATGGGAAAAATAATAACGATGGGAGAAATCATGCTCCGTTTGTCCACTCCCGGACAGTCTCGTTTCGTGCAGACAGACACTTTTGATGTGAACTACGGGGGAGGGGAAGCCAATGTGGCTGTCAGCTGTGCCAATTACGGGCATGAAGCTTATTTCGTGTCCAAGTTGCCTAAACATGAAATCGGTCAGGCAGCCGTGAATGCGTTGCGCCGTTACGGGGTACGCACCGACTACATTGCCCGTGGCGGCAACCGTGTGGGCATCTATTATTTGGAGACAGGAGCTTCCATGCGTCCGTCTAAGGTGATTTACGACCGTGCCGGTTCGTCCATTGCCGAAGCTTGTCCTGAGGATTTTGATTTCGATGCCATCATGGAAGGTGCCGACTGGTTTCATTGGAGCGGCATCACTCCGGCCATTTCGGACGCCAGTGCGGAATGCCTGCGCTTGGCCTGCATTGCTGCGAAGAAGCATGGCGTGACAGTGTCGTGCGACCTGAATTTCCGGAAAAAACTTTGGACTTCCGAAAAGGCACAGAGCATCATGAAGCCTCTCATGCAATATGTGGACGTGTGCATTGGCAATGAGGAAGACGCGGAACTGTGCCTTGGATTCAAGCCGGATGCCGACGTGGAAGGCGGCAGCACCGATGCCGAAGGCTACAAGGGCATCTTCAAAGGCATGATGGAAACATTCGGTTTTAAATATGTCATTTCCACCCTGCGTGAGTCCATTTCGGCCACACACAACGGCTGGAAAGCCATGATATATGACGGGAAGGAATTTTATGTGTCCAAGCACTACGACATCAACCCTATTATCGACCGCGTGGGTGGGGGTGACTCTTTTTCGGGCGGCATCATTCATGGACTGCTTACCATGCCGACGCAGGGCGAGGCATTGGAGTTTGCCGTTGCGGCTTCGGCCTTGAAGCATACCATTCCGGGCGACTTCAATATGGTGTCGGCCGAGGAGGTCGCAGCCTTGGCCGGTGGTTCGGCAAACGGTCGTGTACAGAGATAAACATACCATAAATTTGTAAGGAATAATAAAAATGGCAAGATTCGACAAGATTGCAGTCATGCAGAAAATAGGGGAGACGGGGATGGTGCCCGTTTTCTACCACAAGGACGCCCAAGTCGCCAAACAAGTCATAAAGGCTTGTTATGATGGCGGGGTACGTGCCTTTGAGTTTACCAACCGTGGGGATTTCGCACAGGAAGTGTTTGCTGAGTGCGTGAAGTTTGCAGCCAAGGAGTGTCCGGAACTGGCACTGGGTGTAGGGTCGGTAGTGGATGCGCCGACGGCAGCCCTTTATATCCAACTCGGTGCATGTTTCGTTGTGGGGCCGTTGTTCAATCCCGACATTGTACCGGTGTGCAACCGCCGCTTGGTGCCCTATTGCCCTGGATGCGGCACGGTGTCCGAAATCGGCAAGGCACAAGAATTGGGTTGTGACCTTTGCAAGCTGTTCCCAGGGGATGTCTATGGGCCTGCTTTTGTGAAAGGCATGATGGCTCCTTGTCCTTGGACGAAACTGATGGTGACCGGCGGGGTGGCCCCAACGAAGGAAAACCTGTCTGCATGGATTAAAGCCGGTGTATATTGCGTGGGCATGGGTTCCAAGCTTTTCCCAAAGGAAGAAGTGGCGGCCGAAAACTGGCAGTATATCACCGACAAGTGTAAGGAGGCATTGGGATACATTGCTGAAGCACGCGCCAAATAAGAATTTGTTTTGAAAAACTGGTTTGAAATCATTACACGATAAATTCAAAACAGTTTCTTAAAAAAACGGCGAAGAGGGGCATATCCGTTGGGAATGCCGCTCTCTCGCTGTTTGTATACCCTTACGGGCGTGGAAAGAAACGGGGTCAGGTTGTATTCTTGGGGTCACTTCGATTTTCTGTGATTCGGGTGATCGGATATGGTTCGGGCATTTCGGAGGAATCAGGTGTTACGATATCAAAAAAGAAAAGTTCATTGACTTGCCGTTTAGTTCGGACTTCAAGTCAAGTTCCTTTTATGCTTTTGCAGAGGGAGACGACCACTCCATTTGGATGGCCACACGCGACGGGCTAGTGGGTTATGACCCGCGAAGTAACCGATATTCGGTGATGACAACCGCCCAAGGACTTCCGGATGATTTCGTTTGTAGCGTGGTGAAAGACCAAAATGGCGATTTGTGGTGCAGTACGATGAAGGGCATCAGCCACATTGACCGTGAGACGAGGAAAGTGACCAATTATTATGCGGGTAACGGTCTGCAGGAAAACTTCTATTTGGAAGGACGTTACGCACAGGGACAGGATGGTGTCATTTATTTTGGTGGTGGTAAGGGAATTACCAGTTTTCATCCGAACAAGATGCAAACTGTCGGATGGGATTCTGCTCCTTTTATTACCGACATGTACATATACGATAAGCGGGTGAACAAACAGACACGTTCTGGAGGGAGTCCGGTAGTCAAAGAAGCGGTGATTCATGCAACAGATTTCCACTTGGCCTACTCAGATAATACGTTCACGTTTGGAGTTTCAACGATGGATTACCGCGATGCGGGAAGCGTGTTCTATGAATATCGCCTGAAAGAGTTTGGCGAAGGCTGGAACCGGACACAACCAGGAGAGAACCGTATTCAATACCATCACCTTGCGCCTGGGGACTACACGTTACAGGTGAGGGCCTGCGAAAACGGGACGCATTCGCCTGTCAAATCGGTGCGGGTGCATGTGGCTTCTCCTTGGTATTTGACATCGATTGCAAAAGTGTGCTATACCTTATTAATATTAGGAGCGGCTTATTTGCTGTTTATCGCCGTGCGGAGAAAACAGCGTGAGAAAATCGGCGAGATGAAACTGCAGTTCTTTATCAATATCGCCCACGAAATACGTTCGCCCCTCACGCTCACCCTGGCGCCATTGGAAAAACTGATGCAAAAGGACAACGACGCGGAGACGGGCAAACAGCTGTCGGCGATTCGTTATAACGCCAACCGCATCCTGAACTTGCTCAATCAGCTCTTGGATGTCCGCAAGATAGATAAGGGGCAGATGCATCTTCATTGCGTGGAGACCGACATGAAGCGTTTCCTGACCGAATTACTGGAGGTGTTTTCGGAACAGGCGAAGCAAAAAGGCATTTGCCTGACGGCGGATTGGGAGGAAAACCTGCCTTCGGTGTGGATAGATCCGCGCAATTTCGACAAGGTTTTGGTGAACTTGCTGATGAATGCGTTGAAATATACGCCGAAAGGCGGGAGCATCGGGGTACATGCCCAAGTAGGAAGAGATTCGAGCCGGCCTGATGCCCGACCAGAATATATGGAGATTTCGGTGTCGGATACGGGGAAAGGCTTGAACGAGAAAGAGTTGAAACGGATTTTTGAGCGGTTCTACCAAGGGGATGCCAATCGCGGCTCGGCTTCTTTAGGTTTTGGCATAGGGTTGAACCTGTGCCAGCTCTTGGTGAAGTTGCATCATGGGACGATTTTCGCAGAGAATCGGAAGGGTACGCAAGGAAGCCGGTTCGTGGTGCGTTTGCCGTTGGGATGCGGGCATCTTCGGAAAGAAGAAATGGAGACAGGGACAGCAGAAACAGACGTGCCGGTGCATGGCCATATTCCGGAAGGGACGGGCGTGCCGACCGGTGAAAAGGCGGAACGCCACCGCACGAATTATCGGGTGCTCGTGATTGACGATGACGAAGTGCTGCGGGACTTCCTGCAGGAAAACTTGTCGGCAGGCTATCGCGTGGACACCGCTTCCGATGGGGAAGAAGGATGGCGGAAGGTGCTTTCCGGTTTGCCTGATATCGTTGTGTCGGACGTGTTGATGCCGGGAATGGATGGCATACAGTTGCTGAAAGAACTAAAACGGAATCCCAACACCAACCACATTCCGGTTATCCTGCTGACTTCCCAGGTTGAGTTCGCAGACCGGATGGCAGGATTGACGCAAGGTGCCGACGGATATTTGGGAAAACCTTTCAGGTTGGAAGAATTGGACGTGTTAATCTCTAATTTGATTGCCAACCGTTTGCGCTTGAAAGGGAAGTTTTCCGGCAGCCAGGCGCAAGAAGGAATGGTCGCTTCTGTTGAGTTGCCTAACAGCGATAAAGCTTTGATGGACCGCATCATGAAAGTCATTAACGAGAATCTAGGCAATTCCAAGCTGAATGTGGAGATGCTGGCAAAGGAAACCGGGATGAGCCGCACCCAGTTGCATCGGCGGATCAAAGACTTGACGGGCATGACGGCTGCCGATTTCATCCGTAACCTGCGCTTGTGCCAAGCCGCCCGGCTATTGAAGGCTGAAAAGGGGCTCACGGTGACGGAAATCGCATACGCTGTGGGATTTACCAGCCAGACGCATTTTTCAACTTTGTTTAAGAAACAATACGGGATGACTCCTACAGAATATATGGACATGGCAAACCACAAGCCATTATGAGATTTTTCTGGGTTCGTATGATTACAAAAGAGGATTTTTTTGTATGTTTGTAAAGTGAAGAAAAACGGATATAGCAGACGTAACATTTTATGAAGAAATTTATTTTGGATTTGACTGTGTCGGCTTCTGAGCATCTCCGAAAAGGGTATGTTTTGCTGAAGCTGACAGACAGCCGCCCCTTGCCACCGATGTTGCCGGGGCAGTTTGCAGAGTTGAAAGTGGAAGGGTCTGAAACAACGTTCCTGCGCCGTCCCATTTCGATTAATTATGTGGATGAGGAGAAAAACGAGGTGTGGTTTCTCATTCACGAAGTGGGAGACGGGACAAGGAAGCTGGGCGAGCTGTCCGAGGGGGGTAAGCTGAATGTGGTGATGCCCTTGGGTAACGGGTTCACCATGCCGGAAACTCCGGATGAGCGCGTTTTGCTCGTTGGCGGAGGCGTGGGCACTGCTCCCTTGCTTTACATGGGCAAGAAGATGGCGGAAGCCGGGTGCAGGCCGACATTTCTGTTGGGCGGGCGTTCGACGGCCGATTTACTGCAATTGGAGATGTTCCGGGCATTGGGCGATGTTTATGTCACCACGGAAGACGGTTCGATGGGAGAGAAAGGGTTTGTGACCCAACATTCCTTGTTGTCACAAGAGCACTTCGACCGCATTGCCACTTGTGGGCCGAAGCCGATGATGATGGCTGTAGCCCGCTATGCCCGGGCGGCAGGAAGCTCTTGCGAAGTGTCTTTGGAAAACATGATGGCATGTGGTTTGGGCGCTTGCCTGTGTTGCGTGGAAAAAACGGTGGAAGGGCATGTTTGCGTGTGCAAGGAAGGCCCGGTATTCAATATAAATAAATTGTTATGGCAGATTTGAGCGTAAATATAGGGGACTTGCATTTGAAGAATCCCGTGATGACCGCTTCGGGGACGTTTGGTTATGGCCTCGAATTTGCGGATTTCGTGAATTTGGAAGACATTGGAGGCATTATCGTGAAGGGGACGACCCTCCATCCACGCGAGGGAAACTCTTATCCCCGCATGGCAGAAACCCCGCATGGCATGCTGAACTGCGTCGGCCTGCAAAACAAGGGAGTGGACTATTTTTGTGAGCACATTTATCCGCAAATAAAGGATATCCAAACGAACATGATTGTCAATGTATCCGGTTCATGCCCGGAGGATTATGCAGAATGTGCGGCACGGATTGGGGAACTGGAACACATTCCGGCCATAGAACTGAACATTTCCTGCCCGAATGTGAAGGAAGGCGGCATGGCTTTCGGGGTTACCACCCAAGGAGCGGAAGCCGTGGTGAAGGCCGTGCGCAAGGCCTACGGAAAAACATTGATTGTGAAATTGTCGCCCAACGTGACAGATATTGCAGAGATAGCTCGCAGCGTGGAAGCGGCTGGAGCGGATGCGGTAAGTCTGATTAACACTTTGATGGGAATGGCCATCGATATAGAGAAGCGTCGGCCTGTCCTGTCTATATCCACCGGAGGGTTAAGCGGGCCGGCCGTGAAGCCTGTGGCATTGCGCATGGTGTGGCAGGTGGCCAAAGCCGTGCAAATTCCCGTCGTGGGGCTGGGCGGCATCATGAACGCCCGCGATGCTATCGAATTCATGTTGGCCGGAGCTTCGGCTGTGGAAATCGGCACGGCGAATTTCATCGACCCGGCAGTCACGGTCAAGGTGGCACAAGGAATCAATGATTACTTGGAGCGGCATGGCTATGCGTCCGTGCAGGAGATAATCGGGAAGTTGGAAGCATAAATAGGCCTTTCCCTATCGTGTTTTGGGGGATTTCCTTTGTGTGTGGAGCGGCATGCCCGTATATTTGTAGTGAGGTTAGCAAAAACGTATCGCTTATGAAAAAGTTCAGATATTATGGCATGTTGTTACTATGCTGTTGCTTGTTGCCGCTGTTTGGCGGTTGCGAAACGGACGACGATTATCGTGGCTATGTGCTATCCGGACGTTGGTTTGGTGATTTGGGCATGATGGTGGACGGACAGCCGGCTATCGGCTCCGATTTGAATTTCATACCTGATGATTATGGTGGATATACACAAGGCTATGGTTATGAGACGGATTATTATCGAGGCTTTTGGGGGATAGAGACCGTGGAACACTATTTTACGTGGATGGTGCGGGACGGCATCATTTATCTGCGTTTCGACAATCCCGATTTGGACTGTAACATCCGCGACTACAGCCTTTCACCTGATTATTTTGAAGGTTATATGGATGGCATATATTCGTCCTCGTGGTTTTCCTTGCGCAACTACGACCGGTATTGGTACGAATACGGTTACTACGGTGACTATTACTACCGTTCCATGCGGACAAACGCTGAAGTGCCGTCCACAAAAGCCGGAAAAGAAGAGCCAATTTGCGTAAGGAAGGTGAACATGAAAGATAATATATGAGTCGCTGTCAATTTTGTTTCTGAATGTCCGCAATTATCAACTTTATGATTGCGGACATTCAGGATTTGTAGAAACAGAGGCTCTGCGTTACTCGGTCACCTCAATTCATTTCTCAATATGGTGTTAAACCAAAATGCGAACTGTTCCGTTATCCATTGAGAAATGGCATCCGAATCAAATTGCAAACAAAGAAGTGATTTAAACTTATTTCATTCTCTTAAAATCGTATCAAAATGTTAAAGCACAGCGTACAAATTGGATTGTTCC
>CALULT010000049.1 GCA_944321565.1 uncultured Paraprevotella sp.
GGGCATCTCAGAGGACGAACTCACAAAGTTACTGCCTTACAACTTTACTTGAAACACGCTGCTTTTCGGATGGATACGGAGGGGGTTCCCACCCGCGCTGCCATTCCGCATGGGGGAACAGAAGGTTCGTTATGCCCCGCATGGCGTACAAAAGGGGCGTTACGACCCCGTGGGAGTGAGACCCCCTCCGCCCCTTCGGGGCTCGTCCCCCTGCGAGGCGGGACAGTTTTGGCCTCCGCATGGCAAACAAAAGGGTCGTAACGACCCTCCGCATGGCAAACAGGACTGCCATTATGTCTGTGTGGGTGTGGGATTTCCTCCGGCTCTTTGTGCCACCTCCCCTGCAAGACTGAGGTGTTTTTTCCGGGCGGATAAGTGATGGGAAGGAATGCATTTGGTACAAATGAATATTCGCCATTTCGTGCAATTCATTTCTGATAGGCAAAAAAAGAGCCGCCCCCTTTTCAAGATAACTTGAAAGGGGGCGGCTACGATGAGAGACTTATTTTTTAGACTTGATTGTTTTATTTCAGCACTTTGAGAGATTGTTTCCCATCGGAGAGGATATAAATGCCTTGGCTAAGGTTTTCGATGCTGACGGAGGTTGCAGCATATTCTTGTTGCAGAGCGCGGCCTTGGAGGTCATAAACTGTGATGTCCTTCGGTTCTGCGAAATAGAAAGTGTCACCTACGCGCTGGGCGGACAGGGCAATATCGTCTTTTATGCCTTCGACAGACGAAAGGATATCTGCATAATAAGTGATGTCGTTTTCGCCGTTCGCGTTGATTCCTATGAAGACCATAGAAGTGCTATTCGAGCCGGCTCCGGTTGTGAAGCCTTCTTCACTTCCACCGGTGATATTTCCGTTCGTAATTGTATAGGACAGGCCATTGAGAACATCAAGATCTGATATTTGTTCGCGATATCCGTTTAAATAAATAGTGCCGTCAACCACTAGCAGATTGGCAAATGCTTCTTGATTCTTGTTGTTTTCTTCTTCATCGTATCCACTAACCCAAGAGTTTTGCAGCTCTAATGTGTTCTTGTCAAGTACGACCACATAGAGGTCTGTCTTATTGGTAGAAGTTTTGTCGTTGTCGTAAGCGAAAATGTCATTAAAGACTCCACCAACATATAAGGTGTTGCCGCTGATTTGCAACTCATTGATTGTTTCTTTTGATTCATTGCTGTTCGCAGGTGCCTTATAGACTTTTACAAGCTTGTTCGTCCCATTGATGGATGCTATGACATGTCCATATTCAGATGATTCGGGCGAAAGCAGGAAATCGAAGTTTTCGTTGCCAGCGGGTGTTGTCAACGTCATTGCTCCACGTCCGACAGCTCCGATGTATATCGTACCGTTGTCCACTGTGAAAGTGAAACTTTGTGGGTATATGACGCTTGTAGCGACTTCGTCGGTTGCTTTAAAATCGGCGATCAATTCCGCTTCGTTGAAGTTTTCAGCTGACAAACTAATTACGGCGGCAGATTTTGTGTCATCAATCATAAGGAAGTCTGTGTAGATTTGCAGACGGCCTTTGAGGGTGAGGTCTCCGATTGAAGTTTGTCCGGAATAGTTTGCTGATACGTAGATTCTTCCATCTTCAACTTCCATGTGGTTGATCGTGAATATGGCACCGTCTTCCGGCAAGTAAAAACCACCCCATTCTTCAGAAACTTGATTCACGTCGGGGTGTGTGCTCGGGACAAAAGCTTTTGCATCAATCAATACACCGTTTGCATCGTATTTCGCGATGAAAGAAGCCAGTTGATTTTCTACGAAGTTGCCAAAATCATCCTTCTTCCCTTCCAATACGATGGATGCGCTAGAGGTCGTGCCAAATGTTACTTGGTCGGCCAACGTGCCGGCAATATAGATGATGTCCTCTTCTGTGTCTGCGGCAATTGCAGTAATGGTGGCAGAACCGGCCAGGGAGATGTTCCACAGGACATTTCCGTTTTTGTCGTACTTGATGAGGTAACTGTCTTGTGCCACGGGTTCCAAGAAAATCTTGTCGGTGGCAATTATTTGGTTGAATCGTCCTGTGGCATAGACATCGCCATTTTCTGTGAGGAGCACAGGTGCCGTTGTGTTGGCGTCAGCGGTTTCAGCTACGGCTTTGAAAGTGTCAGTCCATGAAGGAGTGGCAACAGGTTGTGCGGAAGCAAAGGATATGCTAGCGGCAACCATGAAAAGAGATAACGTTTTCTTCATAATTGTTCAAATTAAGATGGTTCATACTTATTGTTTACGTTCTTTATTCTTCTTCTAACCCGGGATTGGCTTCGATGGCTTCGGGTGGAATACGCAGAGTGTAGCGTGGGTCGTCCTTTTGCAGCACGTAAGTCTCGCCGTTATACGTCTTGGTCAGTTCCGGACGCGTAGTGCGGCGTAGGTCAAACCACCGATGTCCTTCGAAAGCCAATTCGCGGAAACGTTCATCGTAAATTTCCTGGCGCAACTCCTCCCGCGTCATGGCCAAGATTTCTGCTTCATATCGGGGATACATGACGGCGGCATAACGTTTTTTCATCAGTTCTGTCAGATAGTGGCGGGCATTATCCATATCATTTAGTTCCATTGCAGCTTCGGCTGCGGTTAGATAGAATTCTGCTGTGCGGAATGTGCAGCGGAATTCATTGCCGCCACCTTTTTCTACGCGGGTTATGGACGCTGTTTCGGCCCTGTAAAAACGGCTCCGGCGCATGTCGCCACTGCGGTAAAGGCTTATCAAGTTTGGGTTGACTTGTCCGTTTGTTTGGTATTCCACGGGAAAGACTTCTTCCAGCGACAGGATGGCTTCCACAGATTGGTAATGGTTGGGCAAGGTGTTGGAAGCATTTATGTCTTCGAGTTCTCCGTGTGTGTCCACCACTTTTTTGGCATATTCGTAAGCTTGTTCCCAATTTCCCATATATAGGTAAACGCGTGCGCGAAAAGCATCGGTTGAGAGCTTGTTGAAACGGTAAGTCTCACCTTCGCCCCAAGTCTCCACGTTCAGCAATTGTTCCGCCGTGTCGATATCGGATAAGATGGAAGCATAGACTTCGGCTACCGTGTTACGGGAGAGTACGGCTTTCACGTCGCTATTCAGTTTCAGTGGGATGCCTTTCGTCGTGGCCGGGTCGCAATGAGTGTAAGGTTCGGCATAGAGGTTCACGAGAATGTAGTGCATGTAGGCGCGGAGCATATAAGCCTCCCCTGCCAGCTGATTGCGCTCTTCCTGCGTGGCTTCCGTGATGGCGTCTTTCTGTTCAATCACGGTGTTGGCTATGTAGGACACATAATAGAACGTACGCCAGTTGAAACTTTCAGTGGTTTCATCTTCGCTGCCATCCTGCCATCTCCAGATGTCCAGATAGGAATCCAAACCTTCCGTGGTCGTAGTGGCTTGGTTCAACACCAGTTCATCGCTACGGTAAACCGTCTTTCCACGGTCGGTGGGCACGAAAGAATAGGCTTCCGTGAGCAGATCGCGGAATTCCTGTGCGGTGTGGGGCATGACTTTGCCAACGGGTTGGATGTCGAGAAAGTCGTTGCAAGCTGCGAGCGAGAGTAAAACCGCTATCAGCCCCAATATGTTTAGGCATGTTTTTTTCATTTTTCGTTCTCCTTTTACGTTTAGAAGTTTACGTTAAGCCCGAAGATGAAGCTCTTGGGGATGGGCGTGGCGTAGGGATTGCCCATTGTCTCCGGGTCGAGGAAGTTGTGGTAGTCACTGGCGATGACCCACAGGTCGCGGCCTTCGAGCGACACGGACGCGTTCCTGATGCCGATGGGTTTCAGCCATTTTTCCGGCAGGTCGTAGGCCAGGCGGATGCTTTGGAAGCGGAAGTAGTTCTGCTTCTTGACATAGATGTCCAGCATGCTGAGCACATTGTAGTTGTCATAGAACGCATATTCTTCCGGGCGGTCAGTGCTGTTAAGCAGCCGTGGGAATGTGCCATTCGGATTATCTGGTGTCCAACGGTTCAGAATGTCGTGGTTCGTGTTCAAACCACGGTCATAATTAGTCAGACTGTAGCTCGGTTGGGTCTGCACGTGCATGCCGAAATTGAAGATGCAGTTGATGTTCAGCGTAATCCTTTGGTACTTGAACGTGTTTGTGAAGCCACCGGACACTTTAGGTTCGGTGTTGCCCACATAAACCAACTGGTTGCGCCGCTCTTCTGCGCTCAGCGAACTGGCTCCTGCACTGTTCAGTTGGAAATATTCCTTGGCCGGAAGCTTTTGGCCGTCGGGGGTGAGGTAGAGCAGGTAGCCGTTTTCGTCCAATCCCGCCGTGCGGTAGGCAAAGATGGCTCCTACCGGATAGCCTTCGCGGCTGGGCGTGAGGGAATTTTCAGCCACGGTTTCCCTCAATACCGTATTGTCATTGAAGCCGAAGTTCAGATTGGTGAACCAAGTGAAATCTTTCGTATGGATGTTTCGTGTGGTCAGGGCCACTTCCACACCTTTGTTTTCCATGCTGGCCCAGTTGACATTAGTGGAAGTATATCCGGTTTCGAGCGGCAGCATGCGCATGCCGATAAGGTCGGTGCCCTTGCGGTAGTAGTAGTCCACATTGAGCGATACGGCATTGTCCCAAAGCGAGATATCCATTCCTATATTGACATTTTGCGTCTTTTCCCAACGCAGGTCGGGATTGGGGGCATTGTCGGGGCGGATAGCGTCTTCAGGATGGTCGGGCAGGATGGTTGTTTGCACGTAACGTCCCAAGAGATAGGGCGAAGTGTTCTTGTCGATGTTGCCCTGCAAGCCGTAAGAAGCACGGATGCCCCAGTTGTCGATGGCAGTCACATTTTTCATGAAAGGCTCATCACTGATGCGCCACAATCCGCTGACAGAATAGAGAGGCAGGTAGCGGTATTTCTTGGCTACGCCGAAAATGTCCGAGCCATCGAGACGGATGCTTCCGCCAATGGTATAGCGATGAAGCAGGGTGTATGACCCTGTGGCAAACCATGATGCGAAAGCGTTTTCTGTGAAGGTTTCCGTATGCAAAGGGACGCTTTCCGCCATTCTTTCCGTGGGAAAAACGATGGGGACAGAAGTCAGTGTCATTGCATTGTATCCATATACGGCTGAATACAGGCTTTTGTACTCATTATGCCGGATTTCCGTGCCCACCATGAGTTCCAGGTCGTGGATGTCTTTAAAGCGGTTTTGGTATTCGGCCATGGCTTTCCAAGTCCATTGGGTTTGGTGGCTGTCCGTAATCTTATTGCTTCCGCCATCGGGCAGGATGGTGCGTGTGCCGTCGCTATAAGCATAAACATGTTGTTCTTTTTCGCGCCGCATGGCATAGCTGTTCTCACCAGCATATTTTTCAATGGTGCCTTCATCCCATTGCAGGCCGAACTGAGATGTTATTTTGAAGTGTTCGTCCAACTTGAGTTCCGCATCGAAGATGGACATCACGGACGTGGTCGTGTTGATGTTGGACGTGTTGGCGCGTTCTTCGAAAATATTGAAGTCCGCTACGTCGTCGCCCTTGCTATGTTGCACGTTGACATCATAGATGTAGTTCCCGTTCTCGTCGAAAGGACGCAGGTAGGAGTTGGCGATGCGCGAATAATAGACGGGGTTGGTGAAGCCATCGCCGTAGGTGAGGTAGGAGCGTTGCTTGCGGCGGTTGGCAAAGACCGAAGCCCCGACTTTCAATTTGCTATTGATGCGGTAATTGGTTTTCAGCGTCAGGTTGAAACGGTCGTTCTTCACCCCTTCCACGTTGCCCTGTTCCACGTAGTAGCCCAAAGCACTGTAGTAAGTCGCTTTTTCGGAACCGCCGGACAGGGAAACGTTGTATTCCTGGTTGAACACGTCGCGGAACAGGATATCGTTCCAGTCCGTGTTGATATCCCGCAGGGCGTTGATATCGGCCTGCGCTTCCGGCGTGAGGGCATTCCAACCGCCTGTCTTGTAGGCATCGGTCAGTCCATAGCCTGCGAGGATGCGGGCTACGTCTCCCTTGTTTTCACGATAGGTGTAGTCCGACTGCAGTAATCCCAGTTCCAAATCCACTTTCTCGTCGGAATTCAACAAGTTGAGCCGGTCAATGTCTGTCTTGGGATTGTAGGTCAGCTTCATGGAGAAGTTGATTTGCGGTTTGCCTACTTTTCCGTTTTTCGTTGTGATGACGATGACGCCGTTTGCAGCACGTGCACCATAGATGGCCGTGGCGGCAGCATCCTTCAACACCGTGATGCTCTCAATGTCTTGCGGGTTAATGCCGGCGATGGAAGTCTGGTAGATGTTGTCAATGTCCTGCAAATCTTCCATTGACGGGATTTCAGTTCCTTCGAGAGGTATGCCGTCGAGCACCCACAGCGGTTCTTGTGTGCCGTTCATGGAGGCAATACCGCGAATGCGCAACTTGACCGGGGCACCCGGCGCACCGCTGGACGTGACGCTGGAAAGGCCTGCGATTTGTCCGGCCAAAGCTTGGTCGATGCTGTTGATGCCGCCGATGATTTCATCGGACATCTTGACGGTGGTGACAGCCGAGGTCAGTTTGCGGCGGTCGATTTGTTGGTAGCCGGTGACTACCAACTCGCCCATTTCCTTGGACGCACTTTCCATATAGACCGTGTAGTCCGTCTGTCCGTTTTTGAGGTTCAGGGTCACGGTGGTGTAGCCCATGAAGCGGCAGGTTAGCTGACGGTCGGCCACCGGGACATCGAGCCGGAATTTGCCGTCAAGGTCGGTCGTAGTCCCCGTGGCCACCTTGCCTTGCGGGGTCATGACAGACACCGTGGCTCCGATAATGGGGAGGTTGTCCGCTTTGTCGAGAATCAATCCCGTGATGGTGCGCGTCTGTGCCATGGCGGCCAAGATGCCGAAGCATAGCAGCAAGAGGGTGGATTCAATTCTTCTTATCATTTTTCTCTCTCCTTTTTTCGTTCATACCTGTTTATTTCTCCAGTCCGAGTGCGGTTTGGATACGCAAAATCATATCTTCATAGTGATAACGTGTGGCAAGGTCGGATGAATTCCGTTTGCCTTTCAGCAGGGTCAGGATTTTCATCAACTCCCCGCGTTTCACGCTGATGGCATCGCTCAAGCGGTTGATTTGGGTGCTGTACATGTCAATCAGGCGGGCATTTCGGTTGTCGCCTTCAGTGGAAGCGACCGGGGTTTCGCATTTCCCGTACGGGGACAGCATGCATTCCAACCACGGTTGTCCTTCGTAGAGTTTTTTGTTAATCTTCACCCCTTCCGCTTCGGCTGCCGCCGTAATCAGCGCGTCCACGAAAGCTTTCTGCATGTTACGGGTCATGATATCTGTTTTCTTCCCGTTTATCGTGGTGGCGAAGATATTGCGGTGCATCATGTCCATCATTTCCACTGCGGTAAATGCCTTGTCGCCATTTTGGAACTCGTTTTCAAACATACGCATCATGCGGTTGTTGTTGAGCAAATCCCACAGCAGGTAGTTCAGCGTGTTCTTATACATCGCATTGGGGCTTTGTTCCAATGTGCCATAAGGTGACTCCTTCAACACGTATGTGTAGTCGGAAAGTGGTATGTCGAAAAGCCATGCGGGATAAGAGATATACTGGTCTAATAGGAACTGCACGGCTTCGCGCTGTTTCTCCTTCTCCACAAAGGTGTAGGTCTGCCGGCCGTCTCCCACCTCGGTGTTTTCCAAATAAATGCCGCCCACATTGGCCATGACATGATAAGGGTAAAGCCCCCATTGGAAGATGACACCCGCATAGAGCTTGGCCGCTTCTTTATAAGTCTGTCCGGCTTCGCCAGTTGTTGTCCAGCGTACGATTTCCGGCACGATGCGTTTCAGGTTTTCGATGCCGTAGGCGGCTGATTTCATGGCATTGTCGCCCAAGTCTTCGCTTAGCGAACGTGGATCGACCGCTTCTCGCGCGGATTGTTCCTCGCCGTAGAGGTATATCCGTCCCTTGTGGTTGTCCAGCAAAGTCCGGAGCCCCTTTTGTTCGGTTTCCGCGTCGGGGAACCATCTGTACCCCCATTCGATGGCCAGCATGTCGTAAGGCCCGATGTGGGGAGAAACATAAGTCACTCCGTCGCCCGGTTGGGCCACGTAATTGAAGCGGGCATAATCCATGATGGAAGCCGCCGTGCCACCCATGCGGGCAAGGAAGCCCGGTGAGCGGAGGGAGTCGGTGGGATAAGCCCACGAGGCAATCATGTTGTGTTTCAGTCCGAGAGAGTGTCCTACCTCATGGCAGGCCACGAAACGTGCAGCATCGCCAATCAGGCTGTCAGGAAGTTGCGGTTGGCGCACGGCAGGATTTACCGCTCCTGTTTGTACGACAATCCATTCGCGCAAGAGCGACACGACATTGTGCCACCAAATGATGTCGGCTTCGATGATTTCGCCTGTACGAGGGTCGGTGACAGATGGCCCCATGGCGTTCGACTTGGCCGAAGCGGCGTAGGTAAACACAGAATATTTTAAGTCATCTCCTTCCGCAGCCATGCTGTCGGTATATTCTTCCACCCGCACTGCATCCTTGAATCCGGCTTTTTCAAAAGCGGTATTCCAGTCAAGTATTCCTTTCCGGATGTAGGGACGTAGTTGTTTCGGGGTTGCCGGGTCGAGGTAGAAAGTGATGGGCTTTTTGGGCGTGGTCAGTTCGCCGCGCAGGTATGCCGCCTCGTCGCTCGGCTCCAATCTCCAACGGGTGATGTAGCGGTGGGTTTCTAGTTCCTGTTGCTTGTCGGAATAGCTCAGGCGTTGGGTCGTGAAGTAACCGATGCGTCGGCTTTCCTTTCGTCCGGACATGGGCGTTTCCGGGAGCAGGCTGAGTGAGGAGCTGACGACTACGCTGATGTTCACCTTGCTCATTCCTTCGCGGACGATGGTGGTCAGTTCTGACGTGGCGACGATGTTCGTTTCGAAAGCTTTGATGTCCAATATGCGGGACAAGTCGGAGTTGGCAGACGTGCCCAGGTTGATGTTGTTGAACACGTCGTTGATGCTCGTCTGTTTCCCGTTGAACAAATCGTCAATTTTCACCAACACAGTCGCGGAATCCGGTGACACCGCCTCTACTTTCAGTGCGGCGATGAGGGGGTTCAGGTAGTTGTCGGTCACGGATTGTGCCATTTCGTCTGTTGTCGGGACTTCCGGTGTGAGTCGTTGTTGCCGGATACAAAGTTTCTTGGCTGTTTTTTGCCATTCGAAAGTGACGACTTGGTTCTCGTAGTTGATGCCTTTGTTCACTCCTGCCTCGTTCAGTTCCAAAGGAACCTTCTGCAAACGATTGGTCACCAAGAATTCCCGTTCGGCCAGTGCTGCCGGAAATTCCAAATAGAAGTTGTCGTTTTTCTTGAACACATTGGCAACTCCTTTCACTTGTGCAGAATCCCGTCCCGTGATTTTCTTGTAATCGGATACCACGGAGTCTTTGGGTGCCTCTTTTTTCCTTTTCTTAAAAATGCCTTCGGAAGCGTAACTTGGAACGATGAAGGCTAATGCGAGGAGTAAAATCCCTGTTTTGACGATGCTTTTTCCCATCAGTACGTTGTTTGTATGAAAAAAATCCGGTTCTTCTTTTAAACATCATAAAGTATCTCTGTCCTTTTGGGGCCGGGATACTTTATGAAGAGGTATTTTGGATAAACGTAAATGTGCGGGCTTATTGGAGGCGCGCCAATGTTTCCTTGATGCGCTTCATGGCTTCGGCGATGTTCTCGTCGCTCGTGGCGTAGCTCATGCGGAAGCATTCGGGCGAGCCGAATGCGTCGCCGCCCACAGTGGCCACATGTCCCACCTCAAGCAGGTACATGGCAAAGTCGCTAGAATTGTTGATGACGCGGTCGCCGTCTTTCTTGCCGAAATATGAGCTGCACTTGGGGAACAGGTAGAAGGCTCCTTCGGGTTCGTTCACTTCCAAGCCTGGAATTTCCTTGGCCAACTTCACAATCAGGTTCTTGCGGCGTTCGAATGCCTTCCTCATGTCTTCCACACACTGTTGCGAGCCGGTGTATGCGGCTTCGGCGGCTTTTTGCGACACGGAACACGGGCCGCTGGTGTACTGCCCTTGCAGTTTGTTGCAGCCTTTTACAATCCATTCCGGTGCGGCGATGAAGCCGATGCGCCATCCTGTCATGGCATATGCCTTTGACACGCCGTTGACAATGACCACCCGGTCTTTGATTTCCTCGAACTGTGCGATGCTTTCATGTTTGCCGATGTAATTGATGTGTTCGTAAATCTCATCGGCAATGACAATCACCCGCTCGTGTTTGGCGATGACGGCGGCAAGCCCTTTCAACTCCTCTTTGGAGTAAACCGACCCGGTGGGGTTGCTCGGCGAACAAAGAATCAGGGCGCGCGTTTTGGGCGTGATGGCAGCTTCCAGTTGCTCGGGTGTGATTTTGAAGTCTTGTTCGATGCCGGCTTCCACGATGACCGGTTCGCCTTCGGCCAGCTTGACCATCTGCGGGTAGCTGACCCAATAAGGTGCGGGGATGATGACCTCGTCGCCAGCGTTGACCAACGCCATTATGGCGTTGCATACCGACTGCTTGGCACCGTTGGAGCACAGGATTTGTGCGGGTGTGTAGTCCAAACCGTTTTCGTTTTTCAACTTGGCGGCAATGGCTTCCCTCAAAGCCGGATAGCCAGGCACGGGAGAATAGCGGGAATAGTTTTCCTCCACAGCCTTGATGGCCGCTGCCTTGATATGGTCGGGCGTGTTAAAGTCCGGTTCGCCTACACTCAAGTTAATGACATCGATGCCCTGCGCTTTCAATTCGCTGCTCTTTTGTGACATGGCCAACGTAGCAGAAGGCGCGAGCCTGTTCAAACGGTCTGATAGTAGATTCATATAGTTTTGTTGCTTAAAAGATAGACTTCTCCAATTCCAGTTTGCAAAGTTAGGCTTTTATTTGGAGAAATCCTACATTTCCGCGCCTTTTTCATCGGTGACGCTATCTTTTTGGTGGTTTTTCGTCCTTTCCCCCTGCATGGAAGTTGTATCCATGCAGGGGGAAACGACAAAATGGAAGGTTTAGAGCTTGTTTAAATTTTGCTCTGGTCTATTTTGAGAATTGTTTCTGAGAATGTTTTTCTGATTTTATAAGGAGGATAGCGGGCTATCTGACGATAAAATCGGGGAAACAGGCCGGAAACAAACTCAAAAGAGACCTGACATATCACCTTATTGGAAAATTTAAACAGGCTCTTATTTGTTGAAATGCAGGTTGTGACCCATGCGTTCTTTCTTGGTGCGCATGTATTTTTCATCGTATGGGGTAATGGGCACTTCGATAGGAACGTTCTCTACGATTTCGAGGCCATAGGCTTCCAGTCCTACCCGTTTGACGGGGTTGTTGGTCATCAGGCGCATCTTGTGCACGCCGAGTTCGCGGAGGATTTGTGCGCCTACGCCGTATTCCCGTTCATCGGGGAGGAATCCCAAGTGTACGTTGGCGTCCACCGTGTCCATTCCTTCTTCCTGCAGTTTGTAGGCTTTCATCTTGTTGAACAACCCAATGCCGCGTCCTTCCTGGTTCATATAGAGGATGACGCCCTTGCCGGCTTCTTCCACCATGCGCATGGCTTTGTGGAGCTGCGCCCCGCAGTCGCAACGTTGGCTGCCGAAGATGTCGCCGGTGACACAAGAAGAATGGACGCGCACCAAAATCGGTTCGTCGGGTTCCCAATGTCCTTTGATGAGCGCGACATGTTCCAGCCCGTTGCTGGTCTGACGGAACGTGATGTCGCGGAAATGTCCGTAATCCGTGGGCATATCGACTTCGGGACCGCGTTCCACGATGGATTCCTGTTTCAGCCGGTAGGCTATCAAGTCGCGTATGGCAATGATTTTGATGTCAAAACGTGCCGCCACTTTTTGCAGTTCAGGCATGCGGGCCATCGTGCCGTCGGGGTTCAATATTTCTATCAAGGCGGCGGCAGGCTGAAGGCCGGCCAGGCGTGCCAAATCAACGGCGGCCTCCGTGTGTCCCGCGCGGCGGAGCACTCCTTTGTCTTGTGCATAGAGCGGGTTGATATGTCCGGGACGTCCGAAGTCTTCCGGCTTGGATGCGGGGTCGGCCAAGGCGCGTATCGTGGCAGCCCGGTCGTGTGCCGAAACGCCGGTAGTGCATCCGTCCAGTTTATCTACCGTGACGGTGAACGGTGTGCCCAAGATGGATGTGTTGTTGCTCACTTGGTGGGGCAAGTCCAATTCTTCACTGCGCTGGATGGTGATGGGGGCGCAGAGCACTCCCCGTCCTTCCTGGAGCATGAAGTTCACTTTCTCCGGAGTAATCATCTGGGCGGACGTGATGAAGTCGCCTTCGTTTTCACGGTCTTCGTCGTCCACCACGATGACGAATTTCCCTTCCTTGAAGTCCGCTATTGCCTCCTCTATCGTATTCAACTTAAATGTCTCCATAGCCTTTATTGTTGTTCTGTTTGTAGAATCTTGTCTATTCTGCCTGCAATCAGGCCGCAACATTTCCTGATTTGTGAAATATCCTTGTAGAGCCTGAGCCGGTAAATCCATATTCTGAAATAGAAGAACACACCCAAGGGGAACACGATGCCCAGCACGATGTTCCATTTGTAATTATGGAACGGGCGCGTATGCGCGTGTACGGAAATGATGGGAAACTTGTTCAGCGTGTCCAATATGGCGGCATCGCGGCTGTTGGACAGGATGGTGATTAAGGATTCCATCCGTTCATTGAGTGCCATGGCCTCTTTGTCGTCAATGTTGCGGAAGAAAATGCGGATGTAGCTTGGCGGACGGCGTAGGTTGACCTTTTGCGCATAGTGTTGCCAGTCTGTGGCAAGTTCGTTGAGCCCGGCTTTCGTGGCAGGGTAGTCCGGGTCATGGATAATGACTTCTTTGCGGGCGATATGCCGCGAAAGACGCAGTCCGAGAATACGCCGGATGACGCTGACGTACGCTTCGATGTTGAATACCGCAGAGTCCTTGTTGGCCTTGTATGTGAGGAAAATGCCTATCGGGCAGAGCACCATGGAACTCAGCCATTCGCCGAACCAAGGAACCCATTCCCCGCTCTTGGCCATTTTCTCGCCCGAGACGTTGACGATATAGTAAAAGATGAAGATAGCCACGGACACGACGACCGGAACGCCCAGTCCGCCCTTGCGGATGATGGCTCCTAAGGGTGCCCCGATGAAGAAAAAGAACAGGCAGGCTAGCGAAAGGGTGAATTTCTTGTGCCATTCAACCCAATGGGTGCGCATGGACTGGTCGATGTCTTTGGAAATCAACCCGCGGAACTCGTATTCGTTGGTAGCCACCGTGCTTTTTTGCATGGCGCTTCGCATGATGTTCTGTTGTTGTTCGGTTGAAAGTTTACTATATACGGTGTCAAATGATACGGTTTGGTTGATGATTTTCAAGGAATCTTCTTTTTTCACCCCTGTCCGGCGGCGGTAGGTTGAGTTTTGCAGATAGGAGAAGAGTGCCCGTCCGGTGCTGTCGCTCCTATGCTCCAATGAGTCAATGCCGGCTTCTATTTCTTTCAGGTTCTTCGTCTGTGCGTTCCGGCTGAACAGGTTGGCATCCATCATGTCGAAGTTGCTGTCAAAGGGGATAAGGTCAATTTCTTTGATGAATGTTTCCCTCATGTAGGGCACGTTCGTGCGCGCCATCATGTTGCCTTGTGCCTGCATGTTGCGGAACCGTTCCCCGGCATATAGTGTCAGCATCAAATGCTTTTCATCGGCTGTGGTTTGCAGTTCTGCGGAGTCGGCCAATACGATTTGTGCATCCTCGTAACCGTCTGTCGTACTGTAAATCATCACGCCATAGAGCATCCCGTTTTCCTTGCCTTTTTCTTCCACGAAAATGTTGTATCCTGGTATTTCGCTATAGAATATGCCTTCCGGAATCTCCAACTCGGGCGATTTCTGTTTCATGGAATAGACCAGCGTGGAAAGCTTCTTTTGTGCATCTGGCCCCGTCACATTCTGGAAATAGAAGGAACCGACGCAAAGCAGGCTGTTGAAAATGATAAGCGGGCGCAAGATGCGGACCAAGGGAATGCCAGCCGCCTTCATGGATAAGAGCTCAAACCGTTCGCCCAAATTGCCAAACGTGATGAGGGAGGCCAGCAAGATGGCCAAGGGCAGTGACATGGGCATCAGCGTCAGCCCGGCATAGTAAAAGAAATGGGCAAGTACGTCCAAGGTCAACCCCTTGCCAATCAACTCGTCCACATAACGCCACATGAATTGCATCATGAAGATGAACAGGCAGATAAAGAACGTGCCGACAAAAAGCAGGGAATAGGCCTTTAATATGAAGATGTCTATTTTCTTAATGAATCTCATCCCGTTGTTGTTCGTCCGAATCAGGGGGCAAAGTTAGCATAAAAATAATATGTAGCCTTATATTTTAGGGGTTTTTATGCAGGGGAAGGGCAGAAGTCTGGGGCATTGGGTGGTTCGGAGGCGACTTTTTTGATGTGCGACACAAAAAAAACGGGTTTTGTTTGGCTGGTAAAAAAAGAATGCGTACCTTTGCAACCGCAAACAAAAAAGGATGGCGGGATAGCTCAGCTGGTTAGAGCGCATGATTCATAATCATGAGGTCCCGGGTTCAATCCCCGGTCCCGCTACACAAAAGGAAGAGCATTCGGACGCACACATGTCCGGATGTTTTTTGTATGTGGACGTCCGTAAACGTTTTGGCGCATTCCCAAACAGGGCGTGTCAAGTCCCCCTAAAACTTTTTTCATGGATTTTCGAAACAGTTCTTAAATGTCGGGTTTCTTCTAACAAATATGATATTTTCTTATTCTTTTCTAACCAAGCGGCTTTGATTACAGGATTATGTGTAACTTGCGGCCATTTCGGACAATAGTGTGGTAAAAGGAACAATTAAATAAATAAAAACTATGATGAATCGTTCGTTTATTTTGTGTTCGCTCCTTTCCGGCGCGTTGCTGTTGCCGGGGTGCGTGAGCAAGAAACAATTCGCACAATTGGAGTCGGACTACAAACAGTTGCAGACAGAGAAGGCTGACTTGGACAAGACTTACCAGGACACGAAAATGAAACTGGTGGCTTGCGGCACAAATTCCAAGAGTTTGGAGGAACGTTTGGCTGAAGCACAGAAGGCCAACGAGGACTTGAAGGCTTCTTACGCGGCTTTGCAAGGTTCGCTGGACAAGAGCATCCAACAAAATTCGCAGGGGAACATCAACATCTCGAAGCTGGTGGATGAAATCAACGCTTCCAACAAGTTCATCAAGCAGCTGGTGGAGGCCAAGGACAAGTCCGACTCGCTGAACATGGTGCTGACCAACAACCTGACCCGCTCGCTGAGCCGCGAGGAGATGGAAGAAGTCGATGTGAAAGTGCTGAAAGGCGTGGTCTATATCTCGCTGGCCGACAATATGCTCTACAAGTCCGGCAGTTATGAGATTAATGAACGTGCAGGAGAGACGTTGAGCAAGATTGCTAAAATCATCAAGGACTATAAGGAATATGACGTGTTGATTGAGGGCAATACGGACACGGATCCCATCTCGCGTCCCAACATCCGTAACAACTGGGACTTGAGCACCCTGCGTGCTTCGTCCGTGGTACAGGCTTTGCAGAACGAATACGGGGTGGATCCGAAGCGGTTGACGGCAGCCGGCCGAGGGGAGTATAATCCTATTGCTTCCAATGACACGCCGCTGGGCAAGCAACGCAACCGCCGCACACAGATTATCATCACGCCGAAGCTCGACCAATTCATGGATTTGATTGAGCAGGCACCCGAGACAACGGAAGAAAGCAGCGACAGTGTGCAGGTGAATTAAAGCAATTGTTGCCTGTCAATAGGAAAATCGCCCGGTTTGGCCGTTTTGCATGGCCAAACCGGGCGTTGTTTCGTTTAGAGTTGCAAGGAATTGTTCCATATTGGAGAATGATGCGTTAGCTATTTTGCTGAATATCCTTTTTTAGAGGGGGGAGTGATTAGGGGTATCATCCTTTGGCGTTTTTATCAATCCATTACAGTTCTGCCACCATTGACGGATAATAATCTGTGTCAATGCCATATAGTCGCGGATGCTGTTGGTGTTCTTTATAGTTTTCTACTTGGTCAAGAATCTGATTAAAAACAGCTTCGCTCCATTTCGGGGGATAACCGTTCTTTTGAAGTAAAAACCATAACTTTTGGTTGAGGTCGGCATGAATATTGGTGTTTGTCAGCCAATCGGCGAAGCACGATTGGGTATCTATCAACTCTTTTACTTTTCTTGCAAGTTCCTTGCACTTGTCGTTGATGATTAGCAAACCCATTTTACGGTCTGTGCCATATTCAAAATTGTGCACATCACGCATGTGCATCAAGATGTCGTAAAAGGCTTTCTCCTCAAAGGTAAGTCCCAGTTTGCGGAAACTTTCTTTCTCTTCGCCAAGTTTGCCAAGGATATCGAGTGCCTGTTGGGTGGCATTGCGGATAATCTCCTCCGCCGTCTCTTTTTGCACCCGCGTAGCTTCGGCAGAAGAGAGTCTTTCACGCCGGTTATGATATTCCTCCAATGTCTTTTTGAGGAGTTCTTCAAATTTTTCTGCGGCGAACTTATTTGTATTCTTATATTGAGCAATACTGCGGCGCAACATTTTGACAAGCACTTCAAGGCGAGTTGCAGGCAACTTGACTCCGTTGAGTTGTTCGACAAAGCCGGGGCTGAAGATGCTTTCCTCCACGTCTGTGTCAAGAATGCTCACCACGCTGTTGCACTGCAAAGCTTCAGCCACCATACGTTGCACGGCACGGTTCATGCTCTCCGTGTCGTGCAGCTCGCCCGATGCCTTGCGGATGTAAGTGGCCACGCACATAAAGCACTGCGACAACGACAATTGTTCGTGGTCCAGGACATTGGAAGGCTGGCAAATATCGTAAGCGGTTTTCAGCCGCTTGACATGAGCCAAAAAGAAGGTTTTAGCGTCCACTTCTTTGGGCTTCTTGCCTTCTTTGGCGACATTATACATACCGCTCAAAGCCAAGATATGTTCAGACGCTTTGCCGAGACATTCGAGCCTGTCAAGCGGCCTTGAGTCTTTATCTATGAACGGCTTCAGGTCGAAGCCGACAAACAGTCGTTTGATGAGTTCGAGTTCTACAAGCAATGCGCCTAACGCTTGCCGCACATCATCCTCACTCGGTCCGAAAGTGTCACCGCCATATTGTTTCATGGCTTCCATCATGTTGCTACGGATGCCTATGTAGTCGATGATATAGCCGAAGTCCTTGCCCGGATATTTACGGTTGACCCGGCTGACGGTCTGCACCAACGTATGCTTTTGCAACGGCTTGTCGTTGTAGAGATAAGTGAGACAGGGCACATCAAAGCCGGTAATCCACATATCCACGACAATAACAATGCGGAAATTGGAGTATTCTTGTTTGAACGCATGGTCAAGTGCCTTGGTGCGTTTCTTGTCGCCCAGGTAGTCGTACATGTCTTTGGCATCGTTTCTTCCACGGGTGGCAACCATAGCAACAGTCGGCATGGGCACAAGCTCCTTCATCTCTCTTTCCGGAACAGTATATCCCTCCGGGGATTTGCGTTCCTCAAACCAGTCTGGACGAAGCTTGCGGAATTTCTGCAAGAGCGCATAGCCTATTTCCCGCTTGCTGCATGCCACCATGGCCTTCTGCACCACGCCGGGCTTGTTGTCGCAACAGGCCGTATAGTGTGTGATGATGTCGGCTGCGAGGCGTTCAAGCCGTTCTTCATCGCCCAGTATCAGTTCCATGGCACTCATCGCTTTTTTACTGGCAGCAATGTCTGATTCAGTCGCTCCCTCCTCTGCACACTGGACATAATATTCCTCTATCGCCTGAACCTTTTCGGAATCAAGCGTTACTTTAGCGATGCGCGGAATGTATTTGATGTCTTTGGTTATATCATCGTCCACCGCTTGTTGCATCGTGTAGCGGTCCACAATTTCGCCGAATACTTGAATGGTTTCGGCAATGGGCGTACCGGTAAAACCAACGAATGTGGCGTGGGGAAACGCTGTGCGGAGTTGTTCGGCATAGGGTTTGGTCACAAAAGCACCTATCTTGCTTTCGTCAATCATTCTAACGGACAGTGCGCCTGCCGAGGTGTGTTCCACCCTGGCCTCAATGGCCTGACGTTCCACAATCTTGATTTTGTTGCTAAGGCGGATTTGGGTGCGGTGTGCCTCGTCGGAAAAGCAGATGATGTTGCGGCGTGTGTTTAACTCTCCGGTTGCCTCACAGAATTTCTGGATGGTGCAGATGAAGAAGCCGCCGCTGTCGCGAAGGGAAAGTTCGGTCTTGAGCTCTTCGCGGTTGGCAATGACCTTGACCGCGCCGAGCTGCAGGAAGTCTTGCGAACGCAAGAAGAGTTTCCCGGCTTGTGTCTGTAGGTCGTCGCGGTCAACAATCATGATGACCGTGGGCGAGCCGAGTTCCTTGCAGCGCAGCGCGAGCTGCCTGGCTATGAACATCATGGTGTAGGTCTTTCCACAACCTGTGGCGCCAAAATAGGTTCCGCCTTTCGAGGTCTGTTCCGCAAAGGCACGGCGGATGCTGTCGCGCATCATCCGGGTGGCGAAGAACTGAGGATAGCGGCATACGATTTCTTCCTCCCTGCCGCTTTTCGCGTCGGGAAAATAGACGAAGTCGCGCAGAATTTCCAGAAACCGCGACGGTTCATACACACCTTTGACGATGGTCCGCACCTGGTCGATGCCTTTCTGAGCAGAAGGATCTTCGTTATTCACCTTCTTCCACGCATAGTAGTGTTCATAGGGGGTGTAGGTGGTGCCGAGACGGGTGTTGTTGTCGGTCGCGTCGCTGACGCACGACAACGGACAATAGCGCAGCAGATGAGGAATGTCGCGCATATACCGGATGTGTATCTGTTCGTAAGCCTGCGCGATGTCAGCATCCGGTTGGGTAGGGTTCTTTAACTCAAAGATGCAAAGTGGTATGCCATTGACAAAGAGCAACACATCGGGAATGCGCACATCACTTTTCATGCCATAAGCAACTTCAAATTGATTAACCGCCCGGAAGACATTGCGGTCGGCATAGTCAAAGTCGATGAAGCGGATGTCGAAGTGCTCCCCATCGCTGTGACGGGTATAGCGATAGCCGTCACGGACAAGCTGAAAGGTGTTGCGCAGACGCTCAAAGTGAGTTTGACCGGGGACATGCCGCAGGTTATTGACCACCTCATTGATATCGCTGTCGGTGAGACCGGGATAATGATTGAACAAGTAAGTGCGCAAATCGTTGACTTTAGAGTCTTCGATAAGCAACGGCTCACGAAGTTGGCGGTGGATCGTTCCGCCATGGGTGTATTGCCAGCCCTCGGCTTGCAGCAAGTCGATCAGAGCTTCTTCGTATTCGCTTTCGTAGAATTTTCCTTTCATGGCATTTAGTATGATTAAGAGTGGGCTGCCCGCTGCACCAAGGCCGGGCAAAGTGTTTTAAGTCTCTCGCGTGCGGTGGCAGCGATCTGTTTGGCACGTTCCATGCAGTGATAGACATCCACGATGGCCTGCTGCACGTCAATAGGAGGGAGCGGAATCTGTACACGTTTCATTTCCGACCAATCGAAAGTTTCCCTTACGCTGCCCCAAGAATTAAAGCGGGCATAGCGGTCAAATTCGGGACGGTTGAACAGGAGAAACAGATATTCAGGAAGCAAAACATCCTTGTCAACACTACAGAACACAGTATATATGGAAGACACAAGAATGTTCTGTTTAGAAGAATTAAGGGCAAGTGCCATTTTGTCCCCTCGGCGCGAAGTGTCGGCCACATACACAAATTCTGATGGAGCTACTGTTTTATAAGATAGAACAGAAACTCCATGTCTTCTACTGACATAGGTAGACACATTTATAAGTAATAACTAAATGTGTTTTTATTATGGAAAAGAAGAATCGT
>CALULT010000050.1 GCA_944321565.1 uncultured Paraprevotella sp.
CGATTCTTCTTTTCCATAATAAAAACACATTTAGTTATTACTTATAAATGTGTCTACCTATGTCAGTAGAAGACAATTTGAATCCATCTTCACATAATTCATAGCGCATTCCTTCACCACTTCGTATGCATACGATGCCGGATAACGTTCGCTTATTGAATGTCCAAAAATTTTCTTATTCTTATCCACTGCTATTTGAATAATAGCATTAAGCATACATTCTCCGTCTTCTTTGGGAACATCCAAATAAGATTCTTTTTGTGGTTGATTACCTGTATAAATGTCTTGCGGGTTACTTCTCGTTGCTAAAGGAACCGTTTGATTGACATCCAAATCCGCAGTTTCAAAGAGATCTGTGTCTTCACTGCATCCCACAATCAGGATACTACTAGTCATTGCAATCGCACATAAAAGTGCAGCCAGTCTAAATAAATTCATTGCTTTTCTTTTTTATTCTCTTCCTACTCTAGCTTTTCGGATTCCGCCCTTTTTACCTGTATGGTCAGGAATTTATAAAATTACATTTTCTATTTCTCATTGCATTTTGCTTACCACCACACTTGGACACCGTCTTCATAAGAAAAAATACGCTCTTCCTGCCCTTTTGTTAGATTTCTCAACAAATAGAGTCCGCCACTCGGCATATCAGTAAAGCAAAGTTCATTTCTAAGTGCCTTTTGGCGTACAAGCTCTTTCCAACGACCGTTCTCCCAACAATATAATACGTAATCATCCCCAACCTCAATCCCATTCCCATCATTACGAGGAATAAACCGTAGTCTTGCTATTTGTTTTGCAACTGGCAATTTAATCCCTACCCAGTTCCCGTCTGGACAATTACCACAAAATCCCGTAAGTATATTGCCATCAAAAACGTTTTCTTTCCTTCCCCATGCCTGTCCTTCCGAACCGATAATTTCCCCTTCTATTTTTTGACCACCTACATCAAAAAATTCAAGTTCATTAATATTACAAAACGAACCTTTTCCACCGATATAACGTAAATACTTGTACGCTCCATTATCACGCACCGATATGTCATACCAATTCCCGTTGGTCATACCCCTATGCGTGTAAAAAATGGTACTATCGGAAAAATCAGCTTTATTGGATCCTTGGAACTGCCCACCATCCATGCGAAAATTGAAAAAATCCTCAGCACCCATAAAAGGATACTTACGCAGCAACCTCATGGTTTGCCTTCTTTCTGTATCTGCAGAAAAGACAGTCAAAGTGCCATCCTTTTTAAGGAGGAAAGGATTACCAAAAGGAACCAACATCCCATCTTCATAAACAGCAGCCATATAAACAATATCGCGCCCCATGGATTCAAATGTCACAGACCCACTTTTTATCACCCCATAATAAACAGGAACCCAATCATGATTGTCAAACACACAAATATACGCAACATGATGTTTTTTCAAGAATTCACAAGGAACATTTCTTACAATATTTGAAGTAGAATAATACTCATCCGTCACATCCACATACCTTGGATTCCGAAAAAGGGCAGGTACTTCAAACTCCATCCTCATATCATGCACCATTTCACGATTAAGTGAGAATCGCCGTCGAAATACCTTAGGTTTTTTATATGGATGAAAATAATGAACCGTATCACCGGGGACTGTACTATTATAAAAAACCACAGCCTTTCCATCTGGTTTAACAATTACACTCCAAGAATGCCCCTGACTCCGATTTCCCCAATGTGGAGCAAAATCTTCAGCTGCAGGAATCCCCAGATGCCGACATAGATAGATAGAAAAATTGGCCTCATCCACACATCTGCCCGATTTTGCTTTAAACAACGTATAACCTTTTGGCGATAATAGCCCATTATTAGTATAAAAATCAAACTGATGGGCCACGTCGTACACCTTGATAGCCTCAGATATGGCAGAACCTATTGGATATAAATTGCCGTTTCTCCCTATTTTCTTATTCCTTTTAAATCTCCACTTTTGTGTTTCCCGTTCTGAATATGGATTCTGCACCAAATATTCCCTCCTAGAACAACTATCCCATTTGGATTCTAGGTACATTCCGGTATGTTTATTCATGATTCGGAAACAACTATCTTCAATAGGGAATATTGCCCAATATTGAAACGGACGTAACATAGAATATCCTTGAGACACAACGCCCATTGGTGACAATGTTTCTTTTGTTCCAAATTTAACTTCAAGACATATATCTGCAGAATTCTCTCTATCTACACATATTTTCCATAAAGGATAGCCTTGATATTCCAATCTAAGAGATTGTCCTTTATCTTCCTCCAACGACAATGGGCGAAGTTCAACACCATTCTCTTTTATTCCACATGAAGTATCAAACGTAATATAATGGTGTGTTTGTTTATTGCATATATGATAACTACTCGTAGAAAAATCAAACAATTTTTCATGAGGATAATCTTCTACCGAACACAATTGAATATAGTCCAATACCAAAGTATCAGATGGACAAGAAACAGATACAATGTTCATTCCCTTATTGACTTTAAATGGTACATTGAACCATTTCTCTACGAAAGTATCCCTATTGCGAGTTTTAACTAAATTCAACGTGTCAACAATTTCGCCATTAACCCTTAATTGTGCAATAAGATTCTACGATGTAGCAGCATATCTTACAATCAAGCAGTTCATAGTCTCCTTCTCAGACATAAGACTAAAAGCAACTTCTGATTGTGTATTGTGAAGAATAACGGCTTCATGTTGCGATGCACCTATGGCATCTTTAACCTCACAAAAATCACAAATACCTTTTTCAGCTTCAATTTGTACCCCACGACGAGATACCATATAATCCGCCTTCAGTAATGGATATTCCTCACTTATAGCTTTATGCCAATTGCTTAACAATTCATTATTAAGTCTATAAGGAAGTACGTATTCAAAAAAAATGGATTTATCGTATATCTCATGCCAACCAGTCGCCTGCCATACATCACAAGCATAATTTATCATTGTGATAAGATAGTCAGCCGTTACGTTTGTAATATCCGAAACAAGTACGGTTTGACCATCATCCAATGCTTCTGACTTTTGATTGAAAAACAACGTTCTATTGTCAATCGGTTCCATCGCAGCCCTCAAATATAACGAATCAAACGTTTCCGTTGTCGTTCCCTCATAAGTGCAATGAAATGGCATATTCTCAATTAAAAATTTAGCCGCTTCATATTTCAATTCGCCTGAAGAATGTCTAAAATGTTCCAATACTTTTTCAAGTTCCATCCGATTATCACCAGCTTTCATTAAAGCATCATCCAACCGTGTATTGCATGAACTTAATGACGAAATCAAGCAACATAGAATAAATAACCTAAAATTCGACATAATAGCATTTAGGGTTTACATTTTTGGAAGTCCACCCTGGCAACTCCAGGGTGGACTCCTTGTGGGAGTTTCTTGTTACATGGCAAAGGCGTTGAAGCCGCCGTCCACCACGGCCACCGTGCCGGTGACAAAAGCCGACGCATCACTGATGAGATAGTGTATCGTGCCACACAGCTCTTCCGGACGGCCGAAACGCTTGAACGGCGTCTGCCGGATGACGTCCTCGCCACGCTGCGTGAGCGACCCGTCGGGGTTGGTGAGCAACGCACGGTTCTGGTTGGTCAGGAAGAAACCCGGCGCGATGGCGTTGACGCGGATGTTCGACGTGAACTTCGTGGCCACCTCATTGGCCAGGAAAGCCGTGAAATTGGAAATGCCGGCCTTGGCCGCCGCATAACCACACACGCGGGTCATGGGACGGAAAGCCGCCATGGAACTGAAGTTGACGATTGCACCTTTTCCGGCTTCCACCATCGGACGGAGGAACACCTGCGTGGGGATGACCGTGCCCGTCAAGTTCACGTTCAACACACGCTCGAACTCTTCCACTTTCAAGTCGAAGAATGTGCCCGTGGGCGCGATGGTGGCACCCGGCATGTTGCCGCCTGCCGCGTTGAGCAGGGCATCCACCTTGCCGTATGCAGCCAAGATGTCCTTCAGGTTGCCTTCCACCACAGACACATCCATCACGTCCGTTTTCAGGAACATGGCTTCGCCGCCGTCCTTCTTGATGCCGTTGATGATTTGGTTACCCGTCTCCTCATTTCGTCCCATGAGCACCACTTTGGCACCCTGACGGGCAAGATATGCACCGATTTCGCGCCCCAGCACCCCGGTCCCGCCGGTGATGACCACGACCTGTCCTTGGATATCAAATAAGTTTTCCATTGTTTTGTTTCGTTTTTGTCCGTTTTTAAATCCTTAAATCTTTCCTTCCGCAATCTCCTTATCGACAACAGCCATGACTCCTTCCATCTGCCCCAAGGCCAACATGCGTCCATGGAACGAATAGCCGGCATTGTAGCCCATCTTCTCGTCGCCAAGCATCAGCGGCGCGTGGTCCACACGCATGGGCAGGGCGGGATTTTCCTTTTGGAAGATGCGCACCAAATCGATGATGCCCGCGCGCCCGGCCAAATGGGAGGCTTCCTTGAAGTTGCCGTTGGGGAACACATCTGTGCTGCGCAGATGCACGAACTTCGTGCGCGAAGCATACTTGCGCGCCAATTCGGGCACATTGTTGTGCGCCCCCGCACTCAGTGAACCGGCACAGAACGTCAGCCCGTTGTGCGGATTGTCCACGGCCTCCAGGAACCATTTGATGTCCTCGTCGCAGGTAACGATGCGCGGCAAGCCGAGAATCTGCAATGGCGGGTCGTCGGGATGCACACACATGTCCACCCCATACTCCTCGCAGACGGGCATGATGGCCGAAAGGAAGTAGCGCATGTTCTCGCGCAACTGTTCGCGCGTGACACCTTTATACAAGTCCAGCAAGCTACGGAAAATTTCCACCGGCTTCTCGTCGTCCTCCTTGATGTTGCCGTTCACGAAGCCCTGCGTCTTGATGATGATGTTTTCCACCAGCTTGTGGTCGTCCTCCGGTGTCATGACCGCCTTCTTCCGCTCCACCTGTTCCATGATGTCCGCGTCGTAATCCTTCTCCGCCCCTTCGCGCTTCAGGATGCAGCAATCGAAGTAGGCAAAGTCCGCGCGGTCGAAATAGAGCGACGACGTGCCGTCGGGATTCGGGTTCTCCAAGTCGGTACGCGCCCAGTCGAGCACGGGCATGAAGTTGTAACATATCGTCTTGATGCCCGCCTTGCCCAAGTTGGCCAGGCTCGCGATGTAGTTCTCAATCAGTTGGTCGCGGTCGGGTCCGCCATACTTGATGCTTTCGCTCACGGGCAGGCTCTCCACCACCGACCAGCGCAAGCCTGCCGCCGCGATGTAGTCACGCATCTCGGCCACGGCCTCATACGTCCATATCTCTCCGTTCGGGATGTCGTGCAAAGCCGTCACGATGCCTTCCACACCGATCTGGCGCAACATGGACAGCGTGATTTTATCTTTTTTACCGAACCATCTCCAAGTTTTTTCCATAGTTCTATCTGTTTTTTAAAATCCAAAATAACGTTTGGCGTTGTAATAACTGATGTCCTCCACCATCTGCCGGATGCGCGGCATTTCCTCCACGGGCAGCTCGCCACGCTCCACGTCGTTACCGAGAAGGTTGCAAAGCGTACGCCGGAAATATTCATGACGCGGATAAGACAGGAACGAGCGGGAATCCGTGAGCATCCCCACGAACCGGCTCAGCAAGCCCAACAGCGAAAGGGCGTTCATCTGGCGTTCCATCCCGTCCTTTTGGTCGTTGAACCACCAGCCGGAGCCGAACTGGATTTTTCCCGGCACACTGCCGTCCTGGAAATTGCCCGCCATCGTGGCCACCATCTCGTTGGCCGAAGGATTCAGGTTGTAGAGGATGGTCTTGGGCAGGATGCCACGGCTGTCCAGGCGGTCGAGCAACCGCGACAGCGAGGAAGCCGTATTGAACTCACCGATGGAGTCGAAGCCCGTGTCCGGCCCGACAAGCTTCATCATCCGGCTGTTGTTGTTGCGCAACGTGCCGTAGTGGTACTGCTGCGCCCAGCCTTTCTCGGCATCCATGCGGGCAAACTCTACCAGCATGGCCGACTTGAACTTGGCATCTTCTTCAGCCGTAAGCGGCGTACCGCCATACACCTTATTAAATATGGCCTTGATTTCCGCGTCCGTGTAGTCCTCGGCATAGAACTCGTTCAGCCCGTGGTCGGACAGGCGGCAACCTTCGGCAGCAAAGAAATCATGGCGGCGTTGCAGGGCATCCATGAAACCGGCGTAATCTGAAATGTCCACCCCGGCTGCCTCGCCCAACCGCTCCACATAGGCACGGAACGCCTCGACGTTCTCCGTGGCCATGGCCTTGTCCGGACGCCATGCCGGAAGCATCTTGATTTCGAAGCCGCTCTCGCGCGTGGCCTTGTGCCATTCCAATGAATCCACGGGGTCATCCGTCGTGCAAACCGTCTCCACGCGGTAGTGGCGCATCAGCCCGCGAGCCGTGAAGCCGGGTTGCTGCAGTTTTTCGTTGCATTCCTCATAAATCTCACGGGCCGTCTGCGGATTCAGCAACTTATTGATGCCGAAAGCCGTCCGGAGTTCCAAGTGCGTCCAATGATAGAGCGGGTTACGGAACGTGTAAGGCACGGTTTCGGCCCACTTCTCGAACTTCTCCCAGTCCGATGCGTCCCCCGTGATGTAACGCTCGTCCACCCCGTTGGTGCGCATCGCGCGCCACTTGTAATGGTCTCCGCCCAGCCACAACTCGGTAATGCTGCGGAAACGGTAATCCTCGGCCACCATCTGCGGACTCAAATGGCAATGGTAGTCTATGATGGGCATTTTCGCGGCATGCCCGTGGTAGAGTTCCTTGGCCGTCTCCGTGGCCAACAGAAAATCCTTATCCATAAAGGGTTTCATAACAACAGTCTCCTCCTCTATTTATTCTTTAATCAGCTGGTAACGCGGCACCAGCAACTTGATGATAATCCAACTCAACAGATAAGCCAGCGAAGCCACGACGAACACAATCATGTAGCCCGCCTCGATGCCCTTGAAGCCCATGAAGTCCATCTGCGTCTCTTTAGAATAAGTGAACAGCATGCCCGAACACATGTTGAACAACAGGCAACCGATGCCGCCCGACATGCCGCCGATACCCGTCACCGTGGCCACGGCCGACTTGGGGAACATGTCGCCCACCACGGAATAGACATTCGCGCTCCAGCTCTGATGGGCTGCCCCGATGATGCCGATGATGATGATGGGATACCAATACGACCACGCGCCCATCGGCTGTGCAATCAACCCGATCAATGGGAAAAACGCATAGATGAGCATCGCCCGCATGCGCCCGGCGTAGGGATTCATGCCCAAACGGTTGATGAACCACGTGGGCAGGTAACCACCGGGGATGGAAAGCATCGAGATGAGGTAGAGCGTGAAAATGAGCAGCATGCCCGTCGTGGAATCGGAACTGTATCCATAGACATCGCGCACGTAAGCCGGTGCCCAAAAGAGGAAGAACCACCACACGCCGTCGGGCAAGAAACGCCCGGCCACCACGGCCCATGTCTGACGGTAGGTGAAGCATTTCCAAATGCTGATGCCTTTTTCTTTCTTCGCGGCCGCTTTCTCGGTAGCTTGCCCTTCTTCCGCCGCGTCTTGTTCGATATAGGCCAACTCTTTTGCATTCACGTGCTTGCTCTCCTGGGGGGCGTCATAGACATACACCCACACGCCCATCCAAATGAAGCCGATGGCACCGACAAGGAGGAAGGACATCTCCCACCCGTAATAGCGGGCCAACAAGGGAATCACGAACGGAGCCAGCAACGCACCGATCTGCGCACCGCTGTTGAACACGCTCGTGGCAAAGCCGCGGTCTTTCTTCGGGAAATACTCCGCCGTGATCTTGATGGCGGCGGGGAAGTTTCCGCTCTCGCCGATGGCCAGCACACAGCGGGCGGCCAAAAAGAGATACACACTGACGGTGGAAACCGTCCACACCGTGTCGCCCACCACTTGCAACGTGGCCAGGCTTTCCTTGGCTCCTTCGAAGCCCACCAACCAC
The DNA here is from genome assembly GCA_944321565.1 of uncultured Paraprevotella sp. Classification (GTDB taxonomy): domain Bacteria; phylum Bacteroidota; class Bacteroidia; order Bacteroidales; family Bacteroidaceae; genus Paraprevotella. The sequence continues at coordinate 8,026 of CALULT010000050.1, forward strand.
GTGCCCGTCAGGATACCGTTCGTGGCAATGCCGCAGAACGCATGCAAGCAGGCACCAGCCGACCAAAAGCCTATGGCCCACAAATAGCCGCGCCGAGCCCCCAGCTTGTCAATGACCTTGCCGATAAGCAACATGCTGATGGCATACACGATGGAGAAACACCCGGTGATGATGCCATAGTCCGTGTCGTTCCACCCGAATTCGGGCGCGATGAAATCTTTCCACGTCAGCGACAACACCTGACGGTCCATGTAGTTGATGGCCGTGGCCAGGAAGAGCATGGAACAGATGACCCACCGATAGCGGGTCATCCCTGAATATTGTTGACTTGAATCACTCATGTTTTTCTGGTTTCGTTTAAGTCATTCGTACCTGTTCATTTTGCCTGACCGAAGACCACACGGTAGGTCTTTGTCTGACCACCCCAAGTGCACTTCACGACAGCCGTTCCGGTAGCCGATTCCGCCTGTGTGACAGCGATTTTCACATCTTTGTCGCTGGCCGAAGCAGCCACGACGGGAACATTGGTTCCTGCCTGCGGGCAAGATACTTCATACACGGTGTAGTCCGTGATGCCGTTGGCGTTGGTTGAGCGCACCGGAGTCTTGGGCGTTTCCACAGCCTTTCCGTCCACTGTGATGGTGACAGTCGGAATTACTGGACGAGAGATGTCTTTCTTCTTCGAGCTGAAGCCCAAGCCTTCCATGTCGAAAAGCGGTTCCTGGCCTTCGCCTTCGGCCACGAGATAGATGGCATGCTTGCCTTTCAAGCCTTCCACCGCAGAAGCCACGTCAATGGTGAAGCGCGTCATTTCCTGCTTGGAGCCGGCCGGCACGTTGATTTCACCAATCTTCTTGCCCTTCCACACTTCGTTGTCCCACGGGCCGTCCATCCAGACGTTCACCTTGAACGCTTTCGTGGTGCGCGGAATAATGAACAGGTTGAAAGCCGTCTGGTTGCCCTTCTTCGTGCCTTCGAATGCCTTTAGTCCCAACTGGTCCTTCTTCAAACCTTCAAAGCCAAAGTACTTATAACCAATGATGTTTCCGTTCTTCACCCCTGCAATCGGCGCGTGGTTGTCCCACACGTCCCAAGCATCCTGCTGCACCTGTGTGTTGGACAAATAACAAGCGATACCGGCCGAATAATATTGGTAAGGGTCAAGACCGAACACATGGAAACCTTCCGAAGTCACTTCGGCACCCTTGTATTCATGTCCCTGGCTGTCTTTCACCGTGCGCACTTTGCCTTTCGCATACGGGTCGAAACCTTGCATCACCACGGTGCCACCCTCGGCCACCGGTTTCTCGTCCCACGTCACGTGGATAGGCGCCACCATGGCCTGGCGGGCAAAGCCGAAATTACGCGGCGGACGATGGTAGAACACATACCACTGGCCGTTGATTTCCTCAATGCTGCCGTGGGTGTTGTGCCCGCCGTTGGTCGTCTGGATGGCCGTGCCCTCACGGTTCAGTTCCGGAGCACGGGAATCCACCAGCACGCCACCGATTTTCCACGGGCCGAGCGGAGTATCTCCATAAGCATAACGCAACGTGGAGTTGCTGCTGCCCATTCCATAGTCGGGGCCTGAATAACCGCTGTAAATCAGCACGTATTTATTGCCCACCTTGCGGATGGAAGAAGCTTCGAAAAAGTTGAACTCGCCCAAGTTCTGTCCCGGATAGATGCAAGGATATTCCTTGTCCGGTTCGCGAAGTTCACCATAACGCTTCCCGGCCGGCATGAAATAAGGAATCCGTTCCGTACCCGGACGCACGGAATACATCGTCTTCTGGTCCAACTGGGCTGCAGAAGAATGCTGGAAGCCCCAATAGCCATACGCCCTGAAGCCGATTTCGTAATCCGGATCTTCCGGGTCGGTCACATATTCCACATAAATCGAAGGGTCGAAGCCCAGCACACTGCCCGGCAAAGTGGCCTTGCCGTCTTCTGTCAGGTTAACCGGCGTGAACGGGCCGTCGGGACGGCTGCCCTTGGCCACCATGGCCTCGCGGCGCGGCCCGCGGCTGTGGGGATAGAGATAATACTCCTTGGTGCCATCCTTCTTTTTGACTTCCACCAAGTCCGGCGCATACATCACGTCCCACTGGTTGTCGATATAATAAGTGAAAATCGGGCCTTCATCTCGCCAACTCGAAAGGTCTTCCACCGGCGCAGACCACATCCTGATGTCCGGGCCGCAATAGCTGTTCATCCGCAGGTCGTGCGACCCGATGATATAGGCACGGTACTTCCCCGGATTGTCGGGGTCTTCAAACACACGGGGTTCCCCGTCGGGCACATGCTCCCACAAGGGCAGATAAGGGTTACCGGCTCCGTGGAACACATACTTCTGTGCGTCTTCTTGCGCTGCTGAAGCTACAGGAGCCGCACAACCCTCGACCGCGCCAAACGTAGCCACGGCCGCAAACAAACAGGGGACAATCTGGATATTTCCCAAAACTTGCTTAAACATTCTCATAAAACTATATTTGTTCAAAAAATAAATCCGCCCTCCGCTCCATTCTGTTCCCTGTCCGACGAACCAGACATTGCAGGAAGCCCATGGATAGACCTTTAAGAATACTTGCAAAAATAAAACTTTATCTATAAAACACCATAAAAAAACGTCCCAAAAAATGGGACATGTTACATCGTCAAAAAAAGATGTTACAGACACGCATTCCTCTGAAGCCAGACCAATTGCAAACCTGCCTTCAGAAGAGCTTTTTCAAAACGGAAAATCCAGCAGAAAATCTAAAATGCATCGACAAAATAACCATTCAGCCCGGAAGATTCTTCTGAAACTCGCTTGGCGTCATGCCAAACTCATCCTTAAAACAAGCCGTGAAATACTTCCGGTTCTGATAGCCCAATTCTGCCGCCACTTCGGACACGTTCCGCCTTTTGTCGGACAACAACCGACGGGCATGCTTCATCTTGATATGGCGGATAAATTCCAAAGGGGTGTCGCCCGTGATGGCTTTCAGTTTCCGCGTGAGCGTGGAACGCGACATGTTCATGGCTTCAGCCAAACGCTGCACGTCGAAATCGCCATCGGCCAAATGCCCTTCCACGGCGGTCACGGCCTTTTCCAGCAACAACTTGTCCAGGCTCTCCGTTTCCTCGGAAGATTCTTCTCCCACCGGAACATCAAGGTAACGCTTCATGCGCAACATCTCTGCGCTGTCGCCCCACAATTCCGCATTCCGTCGTTTCTGCCTCCCTACATATCCAGCCACCGCCCACGACAAGCCACCGGCAAAAACCACGAAACACATGAAATAGGCCCACCATGTTTCATACCATGCCGGCAAACGCCTCACCTTCATTACCGTCGTCAGCCGGCTCCATTGTCCGTTGGCATCCGTAGCTTTTACCTCGAACTCATAATCCCCGCAAGGTAGCCGGTTGTAAATCGCCGAATTCTGCCCCGATGTAGTATATTGCCACGCGTGGTCAATCCCTTTCAGGCGATAGGCATAACGAATCTTGTGTGCCCGCAAATGATCCAGCGAAGAGAAACAGACCACGACCTGTCCGGCTTCCGGCCCGACATCCACCACAGAATCCGCACCGAAACTGTTCCTCCCGCCATCAAAGAACAAAGAACGGTTGTCCACCCTGACATCCGTCACCACTACCCGCGCAGGTTCCGCAGCACGATCCAAGCTATTGGACGGCATGAAACGGCAAATACCCGATATGCCCCCGAAATAGACGTAGCCATCCCGCCCCACGCACCAAGCCGAAGGAATAATCCTCCACAAGCCTATGGAGGCATCCGTTGTGGGAAAGGTACGGTAAGACCCGTTTTGCGGATTGAATTCCATCACCATCTGGTTCATGCCGACCCAAATATGTCCGAACTCATCCGCCACGACCTGGTTTACCACATCCCCATTCAAGTTACACTCGCGGTTGTAATTCCTCACGACCCTTTCTGAAGGACTGAACGACAACAAATCCCCTTCCTCGCTTCCCAGCCACAAATTCCCGTCGCCGGCCTGCGTCAAAGAAGACAAAGCCTGCGTCACCCCATAACGGCACAAGCTCCCATCAGGGCGAATCAGATAAAGCCCCCGGTTGTTCGTGGCCACCCAAAGCCCTTGACGGGGAGAGATACAGAAATCCGTGACATGTCCGAGGCGGGCATACTCCCGTCTCACATTCTTCCCGCGCAAATCATAGCAAAGCACACCGTTGTCCGTGCCAATCCAAAGCGTCTTGCCATCAGTGCTCTCACACAATGCTGTCACCAACTGGTGCGCACTCCAGGCCGACAAATCCACCCTGTCCGACAAACGCATCCGGAAATCCTCATGAGACAAGCGGAATACCTCCTTCGAAAAATCAGGTGCCACCCACACGGCATGCGGCATGCGGCTACCCACCATAAGCTTAACCAATCCAAAAGGCAACTCGCAAGTAGATAGAAAATCTGTATGCGAAACAAGACGCTCCTTTTCCAAATCATACAGGAAAATCCCGCTACGTTCCTGATACAACCAAAACACCCCGTCTCCATCATCATGCATAGCCATCACGACCGGGCGATAATGCGTCCGGTCATATAATAAAGGAAATCCGATACGTTCCGGGACATCCTCAGAAAAATGCAAAATGAAACTGGGTGTGTCGAAGCCCGAAACCCACAAGTCGCCCGATTTGGAAAAACAAAGGTCGTTCAGCATGACACGGGAATACGGAAACTCAGCCCCGGTCTCGCAAGGCCGCAATTGCCCTCCCTCACACCAGTAAGCCAAAAGCCCGGCTTGCGTGGTAGCCCAAACCCGATGCCGGCGTTTGTCGCATGCCAAATAATATATGGTATGTTCTTCCGAACGGCCGGACACTTCCTCTTGATAGACAAACATGGAATCGGGAGAGGCTGAAGGGGAAAAACGCAAAATCCCGTCGCCCCAGGTGCCGACCCAATAATAATCCTCTTCCGCGTCCTGCACGATGCCACAGGGATTACGCCGACGCATCCCGTTCGGAAACGGCATCAATTCATCCCGGCTTTTATCTAAACGGTATATCATCCCGTCCGAAAAAAGCACAATGACCTCCCCGCCACGTCCTTCGCAGAATCCGGACAAATTTGTCGGCTCGTTGCCATTATATGTCGGATAGACTTTCAACAAACGATGCCCGCGGTAACGCAACAAGGCTCCTTTCACGGAAACCCACACGTCGCCGTCTTTCGTGTGATACATTTGGTAAATCCGTTGTCCGTCCAGCAACTCATGCCCGACGGGCACCACGCGGTAATCTCTCTTGTCTATCCGGTAAGCTCCCTTATCCGTGCCAAACCACACGCACCCGTCGCCGTCCTCGGTCACACATTCCACCAAATTGTTGGCAAGCAAACCTTGATGATTGAAATCGGAGCGGAACACCTGTATCTGATAACCGTCGTCCCGGCACAAGCCATCCACCGTGCCATACCACATATACCCCTCACTATCTTGGAAAATGCGGTGTATGGCATTTACCGGCAGTCGTTTGAGCCCTGGAATTTCCACAAACTCCACCTGCCGCGCAGCCCAACCGGACACGCCCGACAACCACCCGAGAAGGAACACAAGAAGAAAGCCGTTTTTCATCCGCATAAAAATCAAGACATGCAAATTTATACAATTTTAGCCGAACAAGAAACAGAAAATTAAAACAAAAAGCAAGAGAAAACTGCAAAAACATCCGTCATGCGACACTGGAATGACCTCCATAAGGGGCAAGAATCTCTTCAAAAAGGGGGTGCAAACTCGTCAAAGCACAAAATTCGCCCCTGATTACACCTTATTTTGCCCCGCAAACCACAGGCAATTCTTTATCTTTGAAGGCAAGTTCAAAGCAACAGACATTTTAATAGTTCTAATATCAACCTAATCGGGAAAATAATGAAAAGCAAAAGAAAATTAACTTTCGCGCTGTTTTCAGCGTGTCTGTTTTGCGCCTCGACCCCCAAGGCTGAAGCACAAAGCAAACTCTACCCACGCCTCTTCGACCTGCAAGAAGTGACACTGAACGAGGGAGTCTTCAAACAAGCCATGGAACTGAACGACAAAACGCTTCTGGAATATGACGTGGACCGCCTGCTCACCCCCTACTGTCGCCAGGCAGGCATCGCAGGCTGGGAACAACAACACCCTAATTTCTCCAACTGGGGCTCGGGCAATTTCCGCCTCGACGGCCATGTGGGCGGGCACTACCTTTCGGCCCTGGCCTTGGCATACGCAGCCTCAAAAGACGAGGACATGCGAACCAAACTGAAGGAACGCATGGACTACATGGTGGACAAAATGGACGAATGCCAGCGCGTGTTCGACAACAACACGGACGGGCTGTATGGCTACATCGGCGGATACCCCGACAACAACATCTGGACAGGCATTTACCGGGGCGACCTGGGCGTGTTCAACGCCGGACGCGGGAACGTGCCTTTTTATGTCATGCACAAAATTTATGCCGGGTTGCGCGATGCCTATGTCTATGGCGGGAACGAAAAAGCTAAGGAATGTTTCCTGAAACTCTGCGATTGGGGCGTGAACCTCATCTCGAACATCAACGACGCCACCTTGCAAAGCATCCTCGACACGGAACACGGGGGCATCAACGAGATGTATGCCGACGCCTACCAGATGACGGGGGATGAAAAATACCTGGAAGCAGCCAAACGCTATTCCCACCAAATGATGGTGACGGGCATGCAAACGGTCAACACGACGTTCCTGGACAACAAACATGCCAACACGCAAGTGCCGAAATACATCGGTTTCGCCCGCATCGCGCAGGAAAACGCCCCCGGAGATGCCACTACGGCAAGTTACCGCGCCGCCGCACGGAATTTCTGGACAGAAGTGGTGGAACACCGCACCGTGGCGCTCGGCGGCAACAGCATCGCCGAACATTTCCTGCCCGCCAACCGCAGTTCGGAATACATCACGAATCCCGACGGGCCGGAGAGTTGCAACACGAACAACATGCTGAAACTCACCGAAGACCTCTTTGCTGACAACCAGGACGCCAAGTATGCCGATTTCTACGAATACGCCATGCTGAACCACATCCTTTCGACGCAAAACCCGCACACGGGCGGCTACGTCTATTTCACCAGCATGCGCCCGCAACACTACCGCATGTATTCGCAGGTAAACCAAGGCATGTGGTGTTGCGTGGGCACCGGCATGGAAAACCACAGCAAGTATGGAGAGTTCATCTATGCCCATTCCCCGGAAAACGACACCTTGTTTGTCAACCTTTTCGTGGCCAGCAAACTGGACAGCGAACACTTCGGCCTAACCCAAGAGACAGGTTTCCCATATGACGAACAGACCACGCTGACGATTGACAAGCCGGGCACATACGTTCTGGCCGTGCGCCATCCCGACTGGTGCAAGGGAGACTACAAAATCCGCGTGAACGGCACGGAAGCCGCCGCTGCCTCCACGCCCGGAAGTTATGCCTATCTGTCACGCACATGGGCGGCCGGCGATAAAATCGAGGTGAGCCTGCCCATGGAACTGAGCCTGGCAGCCTGCCCGAACTACGACAGCTACGTGGCCTTCCGTTACGGCCCGGTGCTTCTCGGCGCGGAAACCGGCACGGAGAACCTTGCCGGACAGTTTGCAGGGGAAGGGCGCATGGACCACTGCCCTTCGCTCGGCGCACAGCTCAGCCTGACTTCCGCCCCCATGCTCATCGGCGAGCGCGACAAGGTCCTCGAGAATGTGGAAATCGTGGACAAGAGCAAGCTCCACTTCAAAATCAAGCCGGAACAGTATAACAGCGACCGTTTTGCCGACCTTGTCCTGCGCCCGTTCTTCACCATCCATGAATGCCGCTACATGATGTACTGGCAACAAATGACGCAAACGGAATGGGATGCCATCAAGGACGAAGTCATGGCCGAAGAGGAAGAAAGCCAAACCCTGCAGGAACGCACGTTGGACTTCATCGCCACGGGCGAACAACAGAGTGATGCAGGCCACGTGCTGCAAGGCGAATTCGAGAAAGGTTCCTACTCCGGCGAGTTCTATGTGGATGCATTGGCGGGCAAATGGTTCAGCTACGTGTTCTCCACGCAGGGCGTGAGCAAGGACGTGTCGCTCATGTGCCGTTACCACAGTGCCGACCACGGACGTGTCTATACCATTTATGTTAATGACAAGGAGCTCCGGCAAATCACCCTTGAAAAGCAGAACTTCACCGGATTCTACAACGTGGAATACCCTATTCCCGAAGAATACCTGAAAGACGAGTACGGCAACACCCTTGATGAAATCACCGTGAAGTTCGCCGCCACGGGCAACACCCCCACGCCGGGAATCTATTACTTGCGCTTGCTGAAGGGATACAGCGCGGAACAGCCCTACCAGTTCGTGTGCAGCGAATGGGTGATAGGCGACCCTGTGCGAACATACTCCATAGAATACGACACCGATGCCAATACGATGAAAGTAAACGGCCGGGGAACCAACAACGACATCACCGTGCAACTCAGCAAGTATGAAAACGACAAATATTATGTTACCAGCGCACAGAAATACTTGCTGGCCAGGGGCACATCCCTGAAAACAGGAAACGGAAATTCCTACCTGTGGTGGCTGAACGGGGCAAACCATAACTCCAGCATCGCGCCGACTTACGAGACATTGGACGAAAACGGCATAGCCACCTTCGTTTGGGACATCACCCAAAGCGGGCTGACCGATTTCATGCAGGGCGACCACATCCTGCTTTCGGACAACGGCATGCCATTCACCACGCTGTTCGGCCTCACCTCGTCGGCAGACGACGGCACGGCCACGCTCACGGACATCGGATTCTACTCTTTCTCGGAGATGGTGGACAAATATCCTGAACTGGCCGCACTGAATACCACGGAAGCCATCGCGGCCAAGCAACAAGAACTGCAGGAGACCATCGCGGAAGCCAATGCATTGGGAGCCAACGTGGGCAACGGGGCATTCCAAATCCCGCAAACAGCCAAGACGGCCTTGGACGCCGCCATTACAGAAGCCGGAAACCACATCACGTCCACAGACGTGGCAACCTTGGTGGCAGCCAAGGAAAAACTCACCACAGCCATTGCTGCCTACCACGCCACGGAACTGAACGCCCCTTCGGCCGAAGACCGGTTCTACATCATCTCCGCATCCGAAGATGACGGATACCAAGACATGGCCGTGACATTGCTGTCCACCGACACGGACAACTTCAGCGAAAAATTCCAAGCCATCGATGCGGACTATGCACAGGGCTTCACCTTCGAGCCCACGGAAACGCCAAACTGCTACCTGGTGTCTCTCATCGGTTCGAACGGCAAACAATTCCTTGGATCCTACACCACGGTAGGCAACACGGAAGCCGTGCCCCTGAAGGTCGTCCCCACCACGTCCGAAGGCATTTACCAGCTGCAAGCCGCCGATTCTGGAACCCCGATGGGGGCAAGCGACATGTTCTTCAGGGCGACTGATGAACGCACGGGCTTCAAACTGGTGCCTGCCGAGGAAGCATCCGTCACCCTCAATATGACAACAGCAGGCTGGGCCACACTCATCCTCCCCTTCAATGCCGACATTCCCGAAGGACTGGCGGCCTACGTCTGCAACGGAACCGGAGAGACACAAGGCGATGCCACCCTCCTCAACCTGGAACAGGCGGAAACCTTGGAAGCCAACACCCCTTATATAATAAAAGGGGAAGGCACACATAAATTCAACGGCTACGGCACAGCCACACAAGACCTGTACTCCACGGCTCACACGACAGGCACCTACTCCGACATGACCGCCATCCCCGGCAGCTATGTGCTCCAAAACCAAAAACAAGGCGTGGGATTCTACAAAGTCGTGGCGGACAGCGAGCCGGAAGTGAAAGCCTACCGCGCATTCATGAACGCGGCCATCGCGAACAATGCCAACATCCTGATGTTGCGCTTGCCCGACGGGGAAGCCACGTCCATCCACAATATGGTTTCCGCTACGGATGCCACAGTCAACGTGTATGACCTTAATGGAATACTCGTGCGCAAGGCTGTGAAGATGAGCGAAGCCACCAAAGGACTGCAAAAAGGAATTTATGTGGTGGACGGCGTGAAAAAGGCCGTGAAGTAAACTCTAGAAGTATTAACCTGATAAAGTGAAAAAGAAAAGATGGAAAAGAAAGTATATGTAGAGCCGACCGTATCGGTATGTCGCATGGAAGCCTGCGAGATGATGGCCGCGAGCGAAAGGCTCAACCGTTACGAAGCACCTGCCGATGCAAGCTTAGAGGTGCTCTCGAACAAGGACAACGCTTGGGATTTGTGGTAAACCCTAAGTGACTCTCAGCGTCCGGATCCTTTATTAGTCAGCCCCGGGCGCAAGATGGCGCATTTCCCCATTTACTTACGGGAGTGCGCCATCTTTTTGGGTACAGTTCCATTAATGGAATTTAAGAAACGAATAGACATGATATGGCTTAAGGACATTCATTGGTCTTGGAAAGGCATTCCGCGCACAGGACATCAACGGACGGATGCCATAATGGGGCAAAAACGGATGCAAAGGCAGATATAGCCGAACAAAAATGCTTTGCGAAAAATCGTCCTGCATGCCGGGGAAGGAAAAGCGGTTCGTCCGGGCAGGGTGTGCATAGAGACCCTCGCCTCACGGCCTAAAAGTTTCAAAGCCTGAAACACCCAGTTTCAGAGCCTGAAACACCCAGTTCCAAGGCCTGGAACACCCAGTTCCAAGTGCTTGAAACTTTCATGCTTGGATATTATTCCCAAAAACCACACAGCGAAACAAAGATTTTTTGGGGAGAAAAGAAAGTTTTTCGGCCAAGCATCCGTGTTTTTAGAAACTGTTTTGAATTTATCGTGCGATGATTTGGGATGAGTTTTCGAGTCAGTTTTGTTTCCGCGATGAGGAAGATAGCGAGCTATCTGACGAAGAACAGAAGCAAAACTGGCCGGAAAATCGCCCAAAGCACACACGAAAACGAGTACATCAAGCCGGAAAAAACTTTTTGTAGAAATTCAAAACAGTGAAGTGATTTAAACTTATTTCATTCTCTTAAAATCGTATCAAAATGTTAAAGCACAGCGTACAAATTGGATTGTTC
>CALULT010000051.1 GCA_944321565.1 uncultured Paraprevotella sp.
GGGCATCTCAGAGGACGAACTCACAAAGTTACTGCCTTACAACTTTACTTGAAACACGCTGCTTTTCGGATGGATACAGTATATCTTATTTGCCCAAGTCAGTTATCTTACTTTGCCAAGTCAGTATATCTTCTATTTAGAAAGCTAGTATCTTTTGGAAACCATGAAGGAATCCATGTTTGAAAAGCAGGATGGCTGCGTTTCTTTGAAAGGCAGGATAATGCCCGACACAATGAACTGTCCCGCCTCGCAGGGGGACGAGCCCCGAAGGGGCGGAGGGGGTCTCACATCCACGCGGCCATCCGCCAGGCATTTGCGGATTCATCGGTGTGGCGGGCTGCATAAGTTACCTGCGGGGTGGTAAAAAACATGCTGCGGGGGAGAAATCCGCCACAGCAGAGAGAGTTGTCAAGGCTCTTTTTCAATCAATCCCTCGTCCTCCAGGATTTTCTTGAGTTTTTGATAAGTTTTCAGTTTGAATTGCCATGCCTCCGGCGAGTCGTCTTTTTGTGGCGTCGGACATGCATGGGGATACTTGAGCACAGGCGGGGTGGCTTCGTCTTCATCGAATTCCGCAAACTCTATTTCGATTTTGTCGCCCACATGGAGCATACCTCCTTTCCATACCCAATGCAACTCTTCTTCTTTGTGATAACCGCCTATGCTCCAAGAACAGTAACTGTCCCGTTCCATTGCTTTGACCGCCATGCCGACCCTACCGCCGGGCATACCTATTTTGCAGGTTTCGCCGTTCCAAGTAGTGCTTTTTACAATCAGTCCTTTCATGCCCTCAGTCTTCTTTTGCGATTAAACCTTTTTCTTCCAATTCCTTTTTCAACTGTGCATAGCGTTCCAGCATCTCCTTACGATCTTTTTTCTTGGTTTTTTGAGGAGGGGACGCTTTTGAAGTTTCCACAACCTGAATTATTACTTTGTCTCCAACCTGTGGAGCAGCATAGAACCAAAGGTAAGTGTTGGAGTAATCAAGTCCCGCTATGTAGATAAACACGTCAAGTAAAGCATAAGAAAAATTCTCCGCTGCTGCGACAAAGGGAGGTTCGTCGTTAATTTGTATTTCTAATCCGAGCATAATGGAATTACCTAAATTGATGAAGTTTTTGCAAAACTAGGACTTAAACCATGGCCTTGCAACAAAACAAATCAAAAAGGGACTTAATCTTTGCAAACCGTCAAGCCGCAGACATTTATAGTTTTTATGGCTTCATGCGGACAATAAGCCGCAAATTTTGCGGTTTATTGACCGCAAAACCGTATATTTGCAGGAAACAGGGATGCCTATGTACGTACATGAACATAAAGATTGGCCGGCGTTTTCGTGGGACAAGGAACTTGTCAACGGGAAACTGAATCAGGTCCACAGGGCCGTAGAAGCCTCTGCCCTCCCCGAATCCGCTTTTCAAAGATATCGCATGAAAACAGGAAACAGCCCGCACCTTATCTCCGTTCCTTGAAAAATGCCTTCATCAGTCCGACGGCTTCTTCTTCCATGATGCCGGGCACAACCTCCGTGCGGGGATGCAATGCTTGCGGGGCAAACCGCCGATATCCCCTCTTTTCGTCCGCTGCGCCATAGACCAAGCGTTTCACCTGTGCCCATCCGATGGCTCCGGCACACATGACACACGGTTCCACCGTGACATAGAGCGTACATTCGTTCAGGTACTTCCCGCCCAACGCATTGGCCGCCGCCGTGATGGCTTGCATTTCAGCATGCGCCGTCACGTCTGTCAATGTCTCCGTCAGGTTATGCGCCCGAGCCAGGATTCGTCCGCCGCAAACCACTACCGCCCCGACAGGTATCTCGCCTTCCGCATAAGCCCGGCGAGCCTCTTCGAGTGCCTTTTTCATGTAGAACTCATCGCTTTCCATATTCTGCCTTCGCCAATGATTGCCGTGCAAAAATAGGATTTCTTCCACATTCGGGCAAGCTTTCCTGTTGCCAACTTCCTTTTTACATATATTTAACGCATAAAATTCCCGCCCATGCTACTTATTTCGAATACAAAAAAGTACATTTGCAGAAACCAATGACTTAATTTCAAAATGAAAACGACCTTCAATCTTCACATCATGAAACACAGAATTTCGTTACGTGGCTTTCACGCTTGCGCCTTGGCATGTGCTTGTGCGCTCCCGGCGTTTGCCCAAACTTCACAGACAGGCAATGACGGTGCTGTCCCTACCGTAGTGACCGACACACGTTATGCCCGTGGTGCCACTATGGCCTTCGGACGGAGCACAGTGTCCGGGGTGTCTGCCTCCCAACTTCAGGAACAGGGCTTTTGTTGGAGCACCAATCCCGAACCCACCATCGAAGACAACCGCACAACCGAATACCTGGACAACAACGGCCGCATCTATGTCATACGCGACCTGACGCCCGCCACCGTATATTACATGCGGGCATACGCCATCACCAAAGACAACACTGTGGGCTATGGCGACGACATCAAGGTCATCACCATCCCCAAGGGTACCATCACTTGGGGATACGACAACGGGGGGCCGGCGGATGCCAATGAACGTATCAATGCAGCCGTAGGTTCGGCTGTGGACTATTGGAACAACCTGACCAGCATCGAAGGACTGTATCTCAACGTACACTACGGAGCACAAACGCCCACCGCCGACTGCAGTTACGGCGGATGGATGCGCGTAGGCCCCAACGCAAGTTATCAACGCACCGGTACCATCATGCACGAGATGGGGCATGCCATCGGCGTGGGTACACATGAAAGATGGTATAATGCCGATTCGCCGCTGAGGGCTTCCGCCGGACGTGGAGACTGGACCGGCGACCGCGCCAATGAAGTGCTCCGCTTTTGGGACAATAACCCCACGGCTGTCATGACCGGCGACGGCACCCACATGTGGCCTTACGGCATCAACGGAGCACACGAGGACAACGGATCTGAAGTGCTTTACATCGCCAACGGGCTTATCACCCAGGCCCTCGGCGAGGACGGACTTCCGCCCACCGGAGGCTTCTCCACCCCGGCCTACGTGTTTGAACAGGAAGACACTGCGAAATATTACATCAAGAACGAATCCGAAGAATACGGGCTTTACACGGCCTATCTGACGGGAAGCGACCGCGGAGGCCTTAAATGGGAAGAAATGAAAGGAACCGCCGCCGTCGGGAACGACTATGCAGCATGGTACATCACATTCGACCCACGCACTTGCTACTACCAATTCCGCAACGCCGCCACCGGACAGTACCTAAGCTACACCACGTCAAGCAACCCGTTCCGCACCGTCAGCAAGACAAGTCCTTCACTCACGGAAAGCTTCCACCTGATGCGCTCGCGCACGGATTTGAACGTCGGCTCATTTGCCACTAGGGGATATTGGATTATCCATCCCGAAAACCAACTGGCTCCAAACTGCCTTGGAGGCAACACACGGGGACGGGTTGCGGCAACGCCTTTCGACCTGGGAGACAACGCGCAGGCACAACGGTGGATTCTCCTCACAAAGGATGAAGTAGAGGATTTCGAACAAAGCATGGACGAAGAGTTCCGGAGCCGGTTGTCCGACGCATTGCAACAGGTCAAAGCCTTGGCCGACACTCCACACACGGAAGACCTGCCGGGCACGGACAACACCTTGCAAACCGCCCTTGCGGACATTGAAACAAGAAGTGAAGCCGAAGGCATCACGGCTGCCGAACTCGGCGAGCTTGCCGAAGAAGCCCTGGAAGCCGGCTTTGCATTCCTGGGCAATGCCACTCCTGCCGATGCGGCTCATCCGTTCGACCTCACATTCCTGATGGCCGATGCCGGACTTTCAACCGGCGAGGGTTGGTCCGTCGCCCCCACAATCAACTATTCCTGCGGGGAGTTCTATCAAATGACGTTTGACTTCAACCAAACGATTGAAGGGCTTCCGGCCGGCACTTATCAATTCAAGGGACAAGGATTCCAACGACCGGGCGCAGCCTCAGCCGTATATAACGCCTACACGGAAGGACAAAACGACGTGACAGCCGTCATTTATGCGGGCGCAGACGAACAGCAACTGACCCACATTGCTTCGGAAGCCCGGACAAGCAAACTCGGAGGCGCGGAGAGCGCAGTGGGTTCCGCCCCTGTCAGATACATCCCGAACGACATGCAGTCGGCCAGCCTCTATTTCGCAGCAGGACTCTATGAGAATGGGGTGGTGACCGAACTCACAGAGGACGAATCCGACCTGCAGGTGGGCATCCGCAACGACTACACGGCCAACAGCTATTGGTGCATCTTCGACAACTTCCACCTATATTATTATGGTAACATGTCGCCCGGCACTGTGACCGGCATCCATGACATCAAGGCCGACACGTCTGCCAACGAAGATGCCTTCTCCGCCCCCGCTGACATTTATGACCTCAGTGGCATCTGTGTCCGCCGGAAAGCCACGTCAACCGAAGGCCTCAAGCCAGGCATCTATATCGTCAACCACAAAAAGATTGCCGTGTGGTAATATAACCATAAACGCGGAAGCCGCGCCAGGGAGCTTGCGATGCTCCTGGCGCGGCTTCCGCTACTTTTTATTACTTGTTATTTCTTCTTCGGAATACGGCGCGCCCACCCTTCTTCCGAAAAGTCGGGTTCTTCGCCAATGAGCTCATTGCCGCCTTTGGGCGCAAAGAACTGTTTCCAATCGTCCTTCGTGTAACGTCTGTTCGGATTGAAATCATCCTCAAAATCGTTGAAACCGCCCTTGGCGGCTTTCCCGCCACGCTTTTTGCCTTCGCTGTCGCGGCTTGCCTTGCCCCTTTTGGAAGTGGCTTCCGCATACGTGCGGGCTTCGTGCCGCCTTCTGTCACGCCCGTTGCGGGCTTCATAGAAGGGGCGTTCCTCGCGGGCCGGTTTGCGGCGGGGCTTGCTTTCGCCCGGTTCGTGGGCTTCCCCTGTGGCCACTTCGACACTCACGTCGAGCCCCTTCACCTGCACATGGGACAAGGCGCGCACCACACGGTCGGCCTCCTGGTTAGGCACCTCAAAGAACGAAAAGCTCTTCATCAGGTCGATGCGCCCGATTTCCACCTTCCCGGGCACATTGTCGTTCACCAGCTTCATGATTTCCTTGGCATAGAAGCCATCCACCTTGCCCACATTGAGGAACAACCGTGTGTAGCCTTCCTCAGGTGTGCGCACTGCGCCTCCCCGTTCGCCTTTCTTGGCCTTCTTCTCGCCCTTCTTCGTGCTGCCCCTCTCTGCCGTAGGCTCACTGATTTCAGGCGCATTGGCATAATATTCCAAGAAACGGCCGAACTCACGGCTCACCACGCGCTTAATCAAATCTTCCTTGTCGAGCCACTCCAGTTTGCGATAGATTTCGGGCAGGAACTCGGCGATTTCCTCCTCATCGACTTCCACACGTTCGATGTCGTCAATCACCTTATAGAGCTGCTTCTTGCAGATTTCTTTGCCGCTGGGCAGTTCGCCTTTGACGAACTCCTTGCCGATGACCTTTTCCACGGCACGGATCTTGGAACGTTCCTTGGTGTGGATGATACAGATGCTCGTACCCTTCTTACCGGCACGTCCCGTGCGTCCGCTGCGGTGGGTGTAGCTCTCAATGTCGTCAGGCATGCCGTAGTTGATGACGTGCGTCAGGTCGTCCACGTCCAAGCCGCGAGCCGCCACATCGGTGGCTACAAGGAACTGGATGCGGTGCTGGCGGAACTTTTGCATCGTCAGGTCACGTTGCTGCTGCGAGAGGTCACCGTGCAACGAATCGGCATTGTAACCGTCTTGTATCAGTTTGTCGGCCACGTCCTGTGTCTCCATACGGGTGCGGCAGAAAATAATAGCATAAATTTTAGGATAGAAGTCCACCACACGCTTCAGAGCCAAGTATTTGTCCTTGGCATGCACCATGTAATACACATGGTTCACCGTTTCTGCGCCTTCATTGCGGGAACCCACCACGATTTCCTTCGCGTTGCGCAGGTATTTCTTCGAAATGCGCTCAATTTCGCGGCTCATCGTGGCCGAGAAAAGCAACGTGTTGTGGTTTTCGGGCACTCCGGCCAAAATCTTATCAATGCTCTCAGAGAATCCCATGGAAAGCATTTCGTCCGCTTCGTCTAACACCACGTTTTCCACCTTGTCCAGCGTGGCAGCGCGCCGCTCCATCAAGTCAATCAGTCGGCCCGGCGTGGCCACAATGACCTGCACTCCTTTCTTCAAGGTGCGGATTTGCGGCTCAATGTTGGCACCGCCGTAAACCGGCAACACACGCACTCCGGGAAGATACTTGGAATAGCTCTCCAAGTCATCTGCAATCTGCAAGCACAATTCACGCGTGGGACTGAGAATCAGTGCCTGCGTCTCGTTCCGGCTGGCATCGATTTTCTGCAACACGGGCAGACCGTAGGCCGCCGTCTTTCCGGTACCGGTCTGTGCCAAGGCTACCACGTCGTTGTTCTCTCCCAACAAATAAGGGATTACTTCCTCCTGTACGGGCATAGGATGCTCGTATCCCAGTTCTTCAATAGCTTGTCTGATTTCTGCTGAAACGCCAAGCTCCTCAAAAGTTTTCAATTCGCTTATAATTTAAAAATGAAACACCAAAGGGCAGTACCTGGCGCATACTTCCAACAAAAACTAATCCCTTTGGGTCAAAAACGCCTGAAAACCACCCGTAAAATCAAGGTGCAAAGTTAATGCAAATATTGTTTCCGCCCACGCTCATGTATTTTGTTTTATGGAATTTTCACATTTATAGACATCCCATATTACGATTTGACACCTCCCCTGCGGACATTCCCGTGTCTTGCACCATAGCTACGACACACAAACACGCTGCCCGACAGACTGTCTTGAATCGTTTCATTTCGCTCATACATAAAAGAATGGTGGGAGCCTATTCTTGATGTTCTCCGTGCCGGCAGCAGGCTCCGTTGGTGCCGGCATCTGGTAACGCCAAAGTTACGAAAAAATTCTAAGGAACATGCCTGTATTTCCCACAAAATACATGAAGAACATGATACGCGCCGAGAATCAAATCCCGGCGCGTATCATGCCTCAACCCGAAAGGCCGTTTCACGAAAAAGGAAATCAAATTTCTTATACTTTATATACTTTATATAATATAAATCCGCCCGCGAGGATGTCGCGGGCGGATTACAAATATTCATGTCCAACTTGATGAAACAAAATTATTCGCCATTGCGCGGACGGCGGTCGCGGCGTTCCGGACGCTCGCGGCGGGCAGGACGCTCCGTGTAGCCCTCAGGCTTCTCAAGCAACACGCGACGCGAAAGCTTGAACTTGCCGGTCTTCTCGTCGATTTCCATCAGCTTCACTTTCACGTGGTCGCCTTCCTTCAGCCCGGCTTCTTCCACCGTCTCCAACCGCTTCCAGTCAATCTCGGAAATGTGGAGCAGGCCGTCGCGTCCCGGCATGAACTCCACGAACGCGCCGTAGGGCATCACGCTGCGGATGACACCGTCGTACACCTCGCCCACTTCGGGCACGGCCACGATGGCCTTGATTTTGGCCAATGCGGCATCGATGGTCTCCTTGTTCGGGCCGCTCACCTGCACAATGCCCACGCCGTCGGTCTCCTCGATGGCGATGACCGAACCGGTCTCTTCCTGAATGCCCTGGATAATCTTTCCGCCCGGGCCGATGACTGCGCCGATAAATTCTTTCGGGATGGTAATTTGGACGATGCGCGGCACGTGCGGTTTCAGTTCGGCACGCGGAGCGGGCATGCAATCCGTCAGTTTTCCCAAGATGTATTCGCGCCCGGCCTTGGCCTGCATCAGGGCTTTCTCCAAGATTTCATAGCTCAGGCCGTCGCACTTGATGTCCATCTGCGTGGCCGTCAGCCCGTCGATGGTTCCCGTCGTCTTGAAGTCCATGTCGCCCAAGTGGTCTTCATCGCCCAAGATGTCGGACAGGACGGCATATTTCTCTTCACCCGGATTCTTAATCAACCCCATGGCAATGCCGCTCACGGGCTTCTTCATCGGTACGCCCGCATCCATCAAGGCCAATGTCCCGGCACATACCGTGGCCATGGACGAAGAACCATTGGATTCAAGGATGTCGGAAACGACACGCACCGTGTAGGGGAAATCAGCAGGAATCTGCCCCTTCAGTCCGCGCCAAGCCAAATGGCCGTGGCCGATTTCGCGACGGCCCACGCCACGTTGCGCCTTGGCCTCGCCCGTGGAAAACGGGGGAAAATTGTAATGAAGCAGGAAACGCATCTTGCCTTGTTCGAGCACGTCGTCCACCACTTTCTCGTCCAGCTTCGTGCCGAGTGTGCAGGTCGATAACGACTGCGTTTCACCACGCGTGAAGATGGCCGAACCGTGGGGGCCGGGCAGCGGGCTGACCTCGCACCATATCGGACGGATGTCGGTCGTGGCGCGCCCGTCGAGACGCTTGCCCTCGTCCAACACGCAACGACGCATGGCATCGCGCTCCACATCGTGGTAGTAACGGTCGATCATGGCGTTCTTCTCTTCCAATTCTTCAGCTGCCAGGTCGGTATGCGCCTCAGCGTATGCGGCCTTGAAGTTCTCACGGATTTCCATAAAGGCATCCTCGCGGGCATGCTTGTCGCGGTTGCCTTCGGCAGCGATGCGGTAAGCGGCATCGTAGCAGGCTTTCTTCACCTCCTCGCGCAGTTCCTCATCGTTCACCTCATGGCAGTATTCGCGCTTCACGTCCTTGCCCGTCTCTTTCTCCAGTTCCTTTTGCAGGCGGCACATGGGCTTGATAGCTTCGTGGGCCACTTTGAGGGCCTGCAAGAGGTCTTGCTCGGAAACTTCCTTCATCTCGCCTTCCACCATCATGATGTTTTCCTCCGTGGCACCCACCATGATGTCCATGTCGGCCTGTTCCAACTGTGCGAACGTGGGATTCACCACGTACTCACCGTTGATGCGCGCCACGCGCACTTCGGAAATGGGGCCTTCGAAAGGAATATCGGAAACCGACAGTGCTGCGGAGGCGGCGAATCCGGCCAAAGCGTCCGGCATGTCCACACCGTCGGCGGAATACAAAATCACATTGACATACACCTCTGCATGGAAATTGCTCGGAAACAAGGGGCGCAAGGCGCGGTCCACCAGGCGGCAAGTCAGGATCTCATTGTCCGAAGCCTTGCCCTCGCGTTTGGTAAACCCTCCGGGGAAACGGCCGGCAGCGGCATATTTCTCCCTGTACTCCACCTGCAAAGGCATGAAATCTGTTCCGGGAACGGCATCTTTGGCGGCACAGACAGTGGCCAAGAGCATGGTGTTGCCCATCGTGAGCATCACGGCTCCATCGGCTTGTTTGGCCAATTTCCCGGTCTCGATGCTGATGGTTCTTCCATCAGGCAATTCGACTGTTTTCGTAATTACGTTCATTGGTTTCTAATTTGTTTCATCAAATAATTCGGGCAAAATTACACATAAATATTGATAAACAAGCCCCGAAACGAGCAAAAAAACACCAAATACCGCCTTTTCCATAAAAAATCGCCGTAAGCCCTCCACAAAAAGGCGCAAAGCCCCTATCTTTGTAACCAAAAAGAAAATCCGAACCAACGACATGGGAAAAAATACCAGCTTGCTCCTCTCCGCCTTTTTACTGCTCACCGCCTGTGGTGACGAAAAAGGCGAACAATTTGAAATCAACGGGCAAATCGCGTCCGCCGACGGGCAAACCCTCTACTTCGAGGCCGCCACGCTCGACGGCATCCAAATCCTCGACTCTGCGCGGCTGGACGCCAAAGGCGATTTCCAATTCTGCGGGCCGCGCCCGTTCAACCCCGAGTTTTACCGCCTGCGCATCCAAGGACAAATCGTCAACCTGAGCGTGGACTCCACGGAAACCATCCGCGTGGAAGCCACATGGCCGGGCATGGCCACGGACTACCGCGTGGAAGGCTCGCCGCAATGCGAGGTCATCCGCGAACTGAGCCTGAAACAGATGCAACTTCAACAAACGCTCATCAACCTGTTCGACAACCGCCTGCTCACCATCGGGGAGCAGCAGCGCATCACCAACGAACAGGTGGCCCGCTACAAGGATGAGGTGAAACAGAACTATATCCTGAAAGACCCAGCGGCGGCATACGCCTACTTCGCCTTGTTCCAGGCCGTGGGCGGACGCCTCATCTTTGACCCCGTGGGCAACCCGGACGACGTGAAATACGCGGCCGCCGTGGCCACGGCCTGGGAAGCCCGCTACCCGGGCACCACACGCACCGAAAACCTGCGGAACATCGCCCTCCAAGGACTGCAGAACACCAAACGCCGCGCCCCCATCACGTGGAACGAAATCGACACGGCGAGAATCACCGTATCCGGCCTCATCGACATCAGCCTGCCGGACATCAACGGGCGGCAACGCAACCTCTCAGACATGCAAGGCAAAGTGGTGCTGCTGGATTTCACGGCCTATTCCATGTCACAATCCCAAGAACGCATCATGCAGCTGCGCCAGCTTTACAACAAGTACGCAGCCAGCGGATTCGACATATACCAAGTGTCCATCGACCCCAACGAGCATTATTGGAAGACGGCCTGCGAACATCTGCCTTGGGTCTGCGTGTATGAAGCCCGCGGCGAAGCCTCGGACTATCTTTCCTCATACGTGGTGAGCCGCATCCCGACTTACTTCCTCATCGACCGCAATGGCGACCTCGTGGCGCGGGACGAACAAATCCCCGACGTGGACAAAGCCGTGAAGGAGCTTTGCAGCCAATAATCCCCGAAAAGGAGACCGAAAAAAATGCAAAAAACTTTGCCATTCAGAAATTAAAGCTTAACTTTGCCCCGAGACATAAGGAAAGGATAAAAGGATTCCGGCTATGCAGGCCGGGATTCTTTTGTTTTTACTGTCCACAAGCAAAACGCATAATAATTAAAATTAGGAGGAATAAGACTATGGCTTACATGTCACAAGAAGGCTACGACAAGCTCGTGGCCCAACTGAAAGAACTGGAAACCGTGCAGCGGCCTGCCGCATCGGCCGCCATCGCGGAAGCCCGCGACAAGGGCGACCTGAGCGAAAACTCGGAATACGATGCCGCCAAGGAGCACCAGGCCATGCTGGAAATGAAAATCAACCAACTGAAGGCCGTCATCGGTGATGCCAAGATCATCGACACGTCGAAACTGAAGGCCGACACGGTGCAAATCCTGTCGAAAGTGGAAATCCGCAACGTGAAAAACAACATGAAGATGGCCTACACCATCGTTTCAGAAACGGAAGCCAACCTGAAGGAAGGCAAAATCTCCGTGCAGACGCCCATCGCGCAAGGACTGTTGGGCAAGAAAGTGGGCGACATCGTGGACATCAAAATCCCCCACGGCACCGTGCAAATGGAAATTCTGAACATCTCATTCGAATAACGCCATGGCTACCATCTTCAGCAAAATCGTGGCCGGGGAAATCCCGAGCTACAAATGCGCGGAAAACGAACGTTTCTACGCCTTTCTCGATATCAACCCGCTCGTGAAGGGACACACGTTGGTCGTGCCCAAACGGGAAGTAGATTACATCTTCGACCTCACGGACGAAGAAATCGGCGCGATGCAAGTGTTTGCCAAGCACGTGGCCGCAGCCATTAAAAAAGCGTTCCCCTGCATCAAGGTAGGGCAGGCCGTGCTCGGACTGGAAGTGCCCCATGCACACATCCACCTCATCCCGATGCAGAGCGAAAAGGACATGCTATTCAGCAATCCGAAACTCTCTTTCACAGACGAGGAGTTCCAAGCCATCGCCAAAGCCATCCGCGACAACTTCGAGGACAAGGAAGCATAACAAACACTGTATATAATAATGTGTGACGACAGACGGGGCGCAAATCCTTGATGAATGGAATTTGCGCCCCGTCTGTCGTCACTTATTTCTACCTGTCAGATAAACTCCTCGCCAAGTTTCATCTGCGCGTCGGTCATCATGCGGCGAAGCGCCGCGCTGTCGTCCTTCGGGCAAATCATCAGCACGTTGCCTTTCTCGGCCACGACAAAGCCTTTCAGCCCGTCAATAACGGCAATCCGCCCTTCGGGCAGGCAAACCACGTTGCCTTCGCTATTGTACAACAAGGCTTCTGTGTTGAGCAACACATTGTCTTGCTTGTCGTGCTTCGTGTCGTTGTGCAACGAACACCACGAGCCCAAGTCGGCCCATCCGAAATCGCACACCTGCACATACACATTCTCGCTCTTCTCCAAGATGCTGTAGTCCAAGGAAAGATTCGGCAACGTGTCGAAATGGGCAGGCACCTTGCAAGACTCATCTCCCCCAATGGCATCAATGGCCTCCGTCAAGCTGTCGCGGTAGTCGGGCACAAGGTCGTGGATGGCTTTCATCATGGCGCGCACATTATATAAGTACAACCCCGTGTTCCAGTAGAACTCCCCGCTCTCCATGAACATGCGGGCAAACTCCAAGGCCGGCTTCTCCGTGAATGACTTCACCTTGGCGAAAATACCGTCCTCCATTTCCTCATGCGCCTGGATATAACCATAGCCCGTGTCGGGACGCGTTGGTTTCACCCCCATGGTGAGCAGGCAATCGGAACGACCCACGAAATCCAGCCCTTTCAGCACGTCGGCATCAAAATTATTCTCTTCCAAAATCAATTGGTCTGCCGGAGAAACGATGACGTTGGCCCGGGGGCAAAGGCGGCTGATGCATGTCGTGGCCCAAGCCACGCTAGGCAACGTGTTCCGTCGGATGGGCTCCTTCAATACCCTTCCTTGTGGCACATCGGGCAATTGTTCGGCGACAAGTTGCGCATAATGTTCATTCGTTACGATGAAAATATTCTGAATATCGATGATTTTGCGGAAACGGTCGTACGTCTGTTGCAACAAAGTCCGCCCCGTACCAAACCAATCAAGGAACTGTTTGGGCAACTCCTTCCGGCTTACGGGCCATAAACGACTACCGATGCCACCGGCCAAAATCACACAGTAATTCAACTCTTTTGATTCCATAAGCAAACAGGTTGGTCTTAATCTTTTGCTAAGATACCATTTTTTCAAGCACAAACCGAAAAAAGGAGATTTAAAATCACTTAAATAAACAGTTTTTGAACTTCACCGTTATAGAATGCTTTTTATCACTTCCCGCGCACCCGCCATTTCCAAAAACGAACAACAAAAAAGAGCGGTAACTTCTCAGCCGCCGCCCCATTTTCTTATCTTATAAAAGAAACATCGTCATTCCACGAACTTCGCCTTCGAGGCATCCCTCGGCTTGGCTTCGGGCGATTCATCGGGATAACCCACGGCAATCGCGTACAACAAGCCATAATCGGCAGAGAATTGCAAACGGTCCACGTATGGCTTGGCTTCCTCATTGTCCAACATGAAACGCACCGGGCCGCCCAGAAAACACGTGCCCAGCCCCATGGATTGGGCTGCCAACACGATATTTTCACCCAACAAGCCACAGTCGAATTGCCCGCTGCCATCTTTGGGCGACCCAATGAAAATCACCACCGGTGCATTGCGGAACATATTCTTGAAACCTTCTTCTTCCGCCGCCTTCGGGTTCACCTTCTTGAATATCTCCGTCACCCCGTTAATATAACTCGCGTCATCCACCACGCGCACTTCCCATGGTTGCTGGTTCATGCCACTGGGCGCATTAATGCCGCATTCCAACAGTGCCTCCAGTTTCTCGCGCTCCACTGGCTGGTCTTTATACTTGCGGATGCTGCGACGAGCCATGATGGTCTCGACCACCACATTCTTATTTTCCACTGTAGTCGAGTCGGCTGTCTGCCCACCGGCCTGCTGTCCTTGTGCCGTGCAGGACTCCAATGTGGCCACACCCACTCCCAAACCCGCGCACAAGCACAAGCCGGAAATCCAATTCTTCCATGTTTTCATACACACTTTTTTTTAGATTAAACAACTAACATCCGCAAAGCTAATAAAAAAAGCCATCAACACCAACTTTTCGCCCATTAACTTGCAGAATAAGAGCGAAGTCCAGAAACATTTCCACCGAATAAGCATCTCTTTCTTCACCCAAACTTGATTCTGCCCTTCGCCCTGCAAAAAGAAAAAACAGAAAAAAACGCTCCATTTCTTTTGGTATTTCAAGAAAAAAGCCTACCTTTGCACACGAAAACAAAAAAGTAGCCCAGATGGCGGAATCGGTAGACGCGCTGGTCTCAAACACCAGTGGGGAAACCCATCCCGGTTCGACCCCGGGTCTGGGTACAAGATAAAAGGATAAGTAGTTAATAATAAACGACTTATCCTTTTCTTCTTTTAAGAATGTTCCCGTTTTGTTCCCAGACAGGGTTCTATAATGGAGAATTAGAACGAAATAAAAGAAAATAAAGGTATATGAAAAGTAAGGTGCTACACATTGTTATTATTGCATTATGTATCATGACTGTTTCTTCGTGTTCAAAAGATGAATCAGAGAAACGGATAGAATTTGCTAAAATTGTTGAATCGCGTACAAGTCAAGACCTGTTGAATGATCTATATGTAGGTAGTGATGCAGATGTAGAAGCCATTGCACGCATTATGAATGTAACGCCATCTTCTATAGAAAGAATCCGAAACGGAGAAACTGAACCAACAGCCCAATTTGAGGAACGCATACGTGAAGTGTCATTGTATTATATGCAAAATGACCAATCATTCTCAAAATTGCAATCAATTGTTGACCCAGAATATGGATGGTACGATTCAATACTTAATTTCCCTTCACATCATCCATGGTGGTTTTGGCTTGGTAATGCCTTATTAATTATTTTGTCGTTTATAGCAGGATTCTTGGGTTTGTTACCAATTTCTGCATTCTTTGGGTTTATTACTATAGGAGAACTTATAGTAGGTTGTGTTGCTTGGGTTGCTAGTTTGATTTGTTCTCCCAAAGCAATGCAAGATTCATATGTGGATTCTATCAATCCAACAATTGAACAAATAAAATGAACCGTTATGGCTTGTTGATTTTTGCATTCTTATCCTTACTAATAACATCATGCAAGGATGAAAATGCTGTAGCTTTAAAAGAAAAGCTACAATCAGAATATGCACAATTCGACAAGGTGGCACATCTGTCATCGGGCAGCAAAGTGCAGTATATGCAGATGGAGAAATCCATCAATCAGCAATACATCAAAGACCTTGATTCTCTCATAAACACGGCATTTGCCAGACAATTAGAGCGGTTTGAGGATGAAGAACTAGGCGTATTATCGAGTTATAAAAATATGTTCTCATGGCTTTTCAAGAGCAAGCAGTCTTGGGATGATGCGATGATTGTTATGTCGAACAAATATTTTAATTCCCTTGATATAAGCCAAGAGCAACATGCTTTATACTTGGAATATGTAAAGAACATAAAAGAAATACGTCAGCAGTTTCTTTCAGACAAAGGACTGCCATCATACACTCAAATCGATTTACCATCAGAAACAATTACTCTCGATGCATTCTCAAATCATTCCCGGAACAATTTGGCTATTGAATTCGGCACAGAAATATTTGGATGGTTCCTTGGGTTTGTATTAGTTCAAATAATCTTGCTATTTGTTGACAAAATAGCTGGCCCATGGGGATGCCTAATAGATGTTATTGTATTTATTATCATAGTTGTTATTTCTGTTTTCATGTCAAGTTCAAATGATACTAAATTAATAGAGAGTTTGGAAGAACAGCATAATCAAACGGTCAGGTATGACTATGAGATGCTTTTAAAATCATTAAACAACAATACCGCAAAATTCTATGAAAGCCTTTAAGTTCATATACATAGTTTTAATAATCTTTTGTCCGTTTATTATGTCTTCATGTAAAAAGTCGGGAAAAGAGATTGTTGAAAAAATAGCGACAGAAACAACAGAGAAAACTGCGAAAGGAATTGCTAAAGAAACATCAGAGAAAACATTAAAGACTTTAACCAAGAAAGAGCTACGGTCAATTGATTGGAAGGACTTGATGAAACTGATAAAAAAAGAAAATATCAATCTTGCAGATGCATTGTCACACTTGGATGGATCTTTCCAACGAAAAATTGGCAAAGCTATTCAATCTGACTATGACTTTTATTCAGCACTTATATCATCTAATAGCCTACTAGATGAATTTTCTTTATTCACAAAGAATGCCCCTAAAGCAGCTGACAATATATACATATTCAAATATTTTGCGAAATGTCGAGATTTGGAAAGGCGTTTTGGTGTTTATAATGCTTTGGGGAATATTGGAATTAAAGACGAAATGGGCGTCATAAAGTTTTTCAATAAGGCTGATAACACTGTAATTGGCGAATTTCGTGATGGAATTTTTCAAATAAAAGAACCGTTTATTGCTGAAAAAAATCTTCTTGGGCAGAATTCAATTCTGAAAAAGACGCTTATACCTAATGCTGTTTATAAGATTAAGGGAACAAATGGTATGACTTATCTTTATCACGTTGATGATTTAGGACGTTTCTCAAAAATTGAGGCTACAGGAATAGATGCCAATGAGCTGCTGTCGAATGTGGTGTTGGCAAAAGAGAATCTGAATTTAGGTGCAGACTGGACAAAAAAACTTAGAACAGTCAGACAGACATCCAAAGGCAATGATATAGATGCAACAATCATTCTAAAGTATGCTGATGATGGAACAACGCCATTGGCTGTTAAGGCTGATATAAAAGCCAATAACAAGCAAGTTATTTCAGAGTCTTTTGAAAACCTTGACTATTTAGCAAAAAATGCATATACAACATCGGAAAATGCTTCTATACTTAATAAATTTTCAGCGACAGTTGGGCTTTCTGCGAAGAAAAAGGCTGATTTATTAGGAGAAATGGGACAAGATGAGGAACTAGCAAAGCTTATTCATTCTAACCCTGAATTGAATATAAGAAGATGGTTGAATACAAGAAATCATGTTGATAAAAATAAGGTAGCTCGTACAGCCAATGGACGTATGGTACCAAATGGACAAGTATATGCGGGTAATGTATATTACTTTAATCCACATCTTAATTCAGGCCTTATGGCACGTCTTAAAAAGTATGGGACAATAAATCTAAAAAAATTTGGTTCATTAACGTATGATGACCTTATCAAATTAGACAAACTTTACCTTGATGGAGTACCTTTCACGAAAGAAGGATATCCCGATTTTTCGAAAGTAGCTTTCAAAGATAAAAATGGTCAGACACTTCGAATCAATATTGGTGCTCTATCTGGTAATAGTAAGAAAGACATCAATACGGCAGAAACTATATTCCAAAAAATGGGATATCTATGGGAAAGCGGTTATACATGGCATCACGTAGAGAACAGCACTATTTTAATCCGTGTGCCTTCTGCTGTGCATCAACTCATTGACCATGCAGGAGGAATGAGTACTCTTGTTGCCGAACAAACGATTAAACAAGCCGCATAGATATGAAAAATAATTTTTTCATTCCGTTCAAAGGGAAGTACTATGAATGTGGTGTTGGCACAAAAAAGAAAAAAATTCTTGTAATTGGTGCCAGCTTTTATTGTCCATTTATTAACGGTAATGACGATTGCAAAAAATGTACCGACATAAATCTAAAGGATTCAAGTCCTTATGATAAAGAATGCAAAATCTACAAGTCAAAAGGAAAAACACTTCATAATGAGCCAACTTACAGT
Organism: uncultured Paraprevotella sp.; assembly: GCA_944321565.1. GTDB lineage: Bacteria > Bacteroidota > Bacteroidia > Bacteroidales > Bacteroidaceae > Paraprevotella. The sequence continues at coordinate 17,620 of CALULT010000051.1, forward strand.
ATAGAAGATGAAACAATTGCTTATAAGAGGTTTGCAACAAGTATAAGCAAATTTGTCGGAACCGATGACTACGAAAAGATTTGGTCTCATCTATCATTCACAAACTATGTCCAATTCATCTTACCTGTAGAAGAAGGGGAAAAATACCGAGAAACAAAAGAGTCAGACCTATCTCCAAGAGACTTCAATGCTTTTTTGGATGTAGTTACCGAGTTGAAGCCTGATGTTGTTATTGTATGGGGATGTGTTGTAAATACTCCAATCAAAAATAACAAATATCTGATAGACAAAAAGGAACTTATCAAAACTGATGGGTATGTGTGCCATTTAAGCATCCCCAATATAAAGCATAAAATATGTATTATTAATCCTTATCATCCAAGTTCTATACGTTTTTGGTATAATAATTTGAAAACATTTCAAGACCATCTATTGGAACAATTAATGCTCTAATTCAAATAATTAGACCGAACTTTGCTTCCTCTCATGGTTAAACCAATACACATACACATCCCGTATCGAAATCTCATGGTTAAGATAAGCCCGACTGATTTCAGTCGGAAGTGTATAAGCTGGATAGTCGGCAACCTTAAAATGCCAATAAAAGCCTCGGTTGTCGGGATAAATACGGCAGTTGTGCCGTTCGCAGAAAAGGCGTTCACCTTCGGCGGTATAAAGATAATAGTTGGTCGCCGCTTTCTGTAATTCCGTGTTCTTCTCTTGAAGCTCACGTACTTTTGCGGCAAGTTGCTCTCGCTGTTTCTGCTCGAATTCATAGGCAGATAAATCCATTTCATGCCATGAACCAGTCTTGAAATATTTGTTGGTACGGCAGATGTATTCGCGGATAGCGTCTGTTACAAAAGGTAAACCGTGGATGTTGGCCAGCCGTGCAATCTGATTGAGGTTGACTTGCATCTTATAGCTGATGTTGGCCGTGCGTTTCATCCGCTCGCTCTCCTCTATGGTGAGTGCGGCTGACAATTCTTTGCCTAATGCAACTTCGCGGATGAACGCTGCCACAGACAGCCGTGCGGCATTGGCTTTCTGCTCAACTACGGCATATTCTGCTTCGTTGAACTGTATTTCCTTGCGCTTGGTGCGTTTGTTCCCATTTTCTATTTTCATCTTCTGTATCCTCCTTTTCGTCGTTTGTTTTTGTTCTTATCACGGTCAAGCGTGTTATCGCTGCTGCCGCTGTCTGTGTGCCTATTCGGGCAACTGTCGGTTGAATGATAAGCTCGGTTATACCTTCCATTAGATTGCCACTGATAGATGACGTTGCACTTTCTCTATCATTGCTTGCTGTAAAATCGGAATTGGAGTCTTCATTGGATGCAGGGTTGCTGTCCCATTCCATATAATTCTGGTATCTGTGGTTATGTACTCAAGTTTCGGATTTAGGAATTAGGCAGTTTGGGCGTATGCTCTGAGGGTGGCCAACCTCTTGTCGTTCTCAA